>JAJDAV010000113.1 GCA_029261695.1 Nitrospinaceae bacterium
CGCGAAGCCTGCCCAAGTGTGACGGGGCGAATCGCTTCCAGCTTTTGCGCGACTTCATTCGATAGACCGGGCACACCTTCGTATTGAAAGCTTTCTGGGATGCGGTAATGCTCCAACCTTTTTTGTTTTTCCACCAGTTGGTTCTGGCGGGCAATGAAGCCTTCGTACTTAACTTGAATCTCTACCTGCTCCCCCACCAATTGCGGAACTTCTTCGCCTTCGAAGGCACGAATCAAGCCATCATGAGTTACTTCCGGTCGACGCAATAAAACGTTCAAGGTGGTTGCATTACGTAGCTCATTGATACCCAGCTTTGATAATTTCGCCAGCGTTTCTTCGTTGGGCAGAACGGTGGTTGCTTCCAACCTTTTTATCTCACGTTCGACAGCATTGTATTTTTCCATGCAGCGGTTATAAAGTTCGCCACTGACCAGCCCTAATTCATGGCCTTTCCCCATCAATCTTTGGTCGGCATTGTCTTGCCTTAAAATCAAACGGTATTCGGCTCGGGATGTGAACATGCGATAAGGTTCCTGCGTGCCTTTGGTCACAAGATCATCTATGAGCACCCCGATATAGCTATCCATTCTTGTCAATAAAAACGGTTTGCGTTTTTGCGATTTGAGCGCAGCGTTAATTCCCGCCATCAAACCCTGACACGCTGCTTCTTCATAACCTGATGTTCCATTAATTTGGCCGGCGTGGAACAATCCACTCACCCGCTTGGTTTCCAAAGATGGCGTTAACTGTGTGGGAGGAACAAAATCGTATTCTACAGCGTAACCGGGAAGAACAATCTCGGCGTTTTCCAATCCGGGAATCGTTTGAACCAGTTGCCGTTGCACTTCTTCATCGAGACTGGTTGAAATGCCGTTTGGGTAAATCCAGTCTGTATCCAAGCCTTCGGGTTCCAGAAAAATATTATGCGAATTCTTATCAGGGAATTTTACTACTTTATCCTCAATCGACGGACAGTAGCGTGGCCCGACGCCCTCAATGATTCCACTGTATAGCGGTGACAGATGCATATTTTTGCGAATCACTTCCGCAGTTTTCTCATTCGTGGATGTGATATGACAAGGGATTTGATCGCGTTCTATATGAGTGGTCGAAAAAGAAAATGGTCTCGGAAGGGTGTCCCCATCTTGCACAACACATTTAGAAAAGTCGATGCTGTCGCGTTTCAGTCGAGGCGGAGTGCCGGTTTTTAAGCGACCCAGTTCGAATCCTGCCGCTAGAAAAGATTGCGATAATTTTGTCGAGGGTTTTTCACCCACACGTCCAGCGGGCCGGCTGTTGAGGCCTATATGAATCCGTCCGTTTAAAAATGTTCCTGTGGTGATGACCACCGAGGCGCACTGCAATTCAACGCCGCTCGCGGTTCGCATACCTCTCACTTCGTTGTTCTCAAAAATCAACTCATCCACTTCTTCAAAAATAAGTTCCAAGTTGGCGGTATTTTCAAGAACCCGGCGCATGGCCTCTTTATATTTATGCTTATCTGCCTGAGCACGATAACCGTGCACAGCGGGACCTTTAGAGGAGTTTAATAAACGAAACTGTATTCCGGTTTCGTCTATCACCTTCGCCATCTCACCCCCGAGCGCATCTATCTCGCGCACAATATGTCCTTTACCGACGCCACCAATAGCAGGATTGCACGGCATCAGGGCAATTTTATCTGCCTCCAATGTGACCAACGCCGTGGTGCAACCCATTCGTGCGGATGCCAAAGCTGCTTCGCAACCTGCGTGACCGCCTCCTATTACTATGACATCGTATCGTTTCATGTTATCTTGCACTCAATTGCCACAAACAAGATTTATTCCTCGTGGCGTATTTTGGCTTTTAAATATAATTCGGATACCCCATCCAATTGCGGGAAGGGGCTGTTCATTCGGAGTTCATATTTTACAATAAAACTCCATTTTTTTAGAACTAATAAACCAGATATCGACAACAAATGGATTTACAAGAGGTAAACAGGGAAGTCAAACGCGAGTTTGAAGAGGAATGGGCAGGCACCTCCGTTGAAGCTCTACTGAAGACCAATAAATATCCACGGACTCAGGAAGAATTCGCCTGTCTGGAAAAGTTTCTTCCAAAAGACGACCTCATTCTGGAAGCAGGATGCGGACTCGGCCCCAAGCTCATTCATTTTGACAAAAAAAATTACAAAATCTGGGGAATCGACTATATCTATTCCGCTATAGAACAGGTTAAGAAATACAATTCCAATCTCGTTCTTGCCCAGTCAGATGTCCACGCGTTGCCGTTCCCTGAATCGACTTTTGGAGCTTACCTTTCATACGGTGTGGTCGAACATTTTCCACAAGGACCGCAGGACTCTATCATCGAAGCTTATCGAGTCTTAAAACCCGGTGGACTGATTTTCATGATGGTCCCGGCAGCCAACCCGGTAACGCATTTTGTTTATGACGAACAAAACTTCCTTCACAAATTAAGAAGAAACGGCCTGGTCAGAAAACTAATGGGCAAGCCCCCTTTACCCCCACAAGAAGATCACCTCACTTATTTCAAGTTGCACGAAAGAGAAGAGATGCGTGTCATTCTAGAAACAACCAAATTCGAAATTATTCACGAGCAACCCATGAGCCACAGCTTTAATTTGTATCTTGGTTGCGAGTGCTTCCATAAAGACACTAATGGAAGAACCAATCGCCTCGCAGAAGGCTTGGCAGCATTGCTTCGAAAATTCTTCCCCTGGTCTTCCTGCAATTATCTTTTATTCGTTGGAAGAAAATAATTCCGGTTTATTTTAAAGAAACAAAAGGCGGAGTTTTATCTTTAGCGAATCATCCATTGTGGCCGAACCTTGGAGATGGCGGAAGGCTGAACGCAGTAATCCCACAAAAAATGTAATCTTATATAGAGAGCGTAAAATAATATTCCAGAAAAAGGAATAATATTTGGAATAAAAATACAAGTTACTTCGATAGGCTTCTATTATTACTTTTTGGCGATATTTTTTCTGGTGGGTACTTTGACCGTGTAAATGCTGCACCGAAGTTTCAGGGTAAAAACAGATTTTTTTTCCATTCTTCCTAGCTCTTCGACAAAGATCATCTTCTTCGTTATACAAAAAATGCTTTTCATCCATCAGCCCGATGGATTCAATAAGATCGCGGGTCACAACAAAGCAGCAACCTGAAATTACCTTCGCTTCCTTCGCCAGCATCGGTTCCATTCTTTTTAGTTCGCTTGCAGGATCATAAACCCCCATGATCTTTTTTGCCGCATCCTGCGGCGTGTCTTCCCACAAACGAATAGGGCAGGGCTGGCTGTTTTCATCAACGATTCCAGCTCCAAGGATGGAATACTCTGGATGACCTTCCATGAAGCTGACGATCTTTTTAAAACTGTTTTCTGTTAAAAGAGTATCTGGGTTTAACAACCCTATCCTGTTACCTCGCGATATCATGATCCCCTGATTATTCGCGGCTGAAAACCCACGGTTATCTTGATTGGCAATCACTTTCACATCTGGAAAAAGTTCAACCACTGCATCCACGGTTCCATCTTCTGAGGCGTTGTCCACAACAATCACTTCATAAGAAATTTCCTGCGTCTGTTTTTTCAGTGATCCAAGACAGCGCAGCAAAATATCCCGGGTATTGAAACTGACAATAACAAGAGTGATGTCTAGTTCGGCAGGCTGTGGGAATTTAAAACCAGGTGAGGTCATTTTTGCATTTAACTTTAAAGAAGGAATGGAAGCATTGGCATGTAATATAAGCAACCCCCTTTATCCCCCTTATCAGGGGGAATCATGAAAAAATAAATCTGGAAATGCCCGTAAACTGAAGGTAAAAGGCCTGACCCCATTTAATGTATTACGGGCACCGACTTATCGTAACCGGCGCCTGCCGGTTAGCCCATGATGAATTTTCGGTCGGGCAAAAAGTTTCCGTTACTATCGTAATATTCTTTTAGATTGTGCCAGCTCAAATGGATATCGCAATCTTGACAGATGGCAACATCGAATCGTTTACGATTCACCATTTGATCGCGGTAGTTTTTCATCGTAGGGCCATTCCATACTTCTGTTATGGAATTTGTTTTCAAGTCTCCAACAACGGTTTGAGAAAACATATCAGCACAACAAAGAACCACACTACCATCCCAATAGACGACCATCCATTTCCACAATTGCGTGCAGGGTGCAATATTGGTCTGATTGAAACGTTTGTGTGTGTAACGCGTTTTATTATTGGTAGAGATTTCGAATTCTTTTACGAAAGCATCTTTGTCGAGTTTTCCCGCCCAGTTAGAAATAATATTGTCATCGATGGAATTCAACACTACCGAGCAATCGTGAGAAGCGATTATTTTAAATAACTCCTGCTGCATGGTTTCTTCCACTGTTCTCAGTGTTTTGATTCGAATGTTGACCGGAACAGGGTGCGCTGCTTTTTTATTTGCCTCGAGAAAGCTAACGATATTGTCGCGCACCACATCGAAACTCATTTTTTTAACATCTTCAAATGTCTGTTTGTCGAGTTCATCGAGACTGATGTCTACCCCGACCCCATGCTTAAGAAGAGTGGGAACAATTTTATCGTTGAGGAAAAAACCGTTAGTGAGAACTTCTACCTTATGAATTTTTGGATAGCGTTGCAGATATTCAATCCGCTCCTGCATAAACTTATCCATCAAAGGTTCACCAAAAGTTCCGAACGTCACCACACCGCCACGAGTTCCAAAGTCATCTATGATCTTGCGATAAACATCCATATCCATTGCACCCACGTTGGTGAGATCGGGATTCGGGCACCAGACACATTTTGCGTTGCATCGATTAGTTATGTCTATCAACAACGCCCCCGGCCATTCCTCAAGAGTTTTTGCCAGAGGTCGAACAGAAGCATCGAATAAAGATGAGTCGTAAACTTTACGACGAAAATAATCCACAGCAGGAAAGAAAGGGATTTTCTTAATCCACGTCTTGAGTGGATTCTCTTTAACAGGATTGGGATTATTTAATGGAACGGTAGCAACAGGGGATGGATCCAATTGCGGTTCTTTTTCTAGAGTGGAGTTTGGGTTCATTAAAATGTCCTAGGTTTCTTATACCTAGCGGATATTTTATCTGATTTCTTGATATAAACGGGCTGATTATTTGACCAAAACGCTTTCATATAGGCTGAGCATGCTGTTTGCTGCTTTTTCCCATGAAAGCTTCTGCTGAACCACCGTTTTTGCCGCTTTTGCCATACTTTCAGAGCCTTGTGGATCTTCCAGGGCCAAAATTAGAGCTTTTGCCAGAGCATCTGCATCATTGACCGGCACCAATCGGCCGGTTACACCATCTTCAATATTCTCCGGAATAGCACCCCCACGAGCAGCAATTACTGGAAGACCCGTCGCCAGGGCTTCGGCCACCGACAATCCAAAACTTTCGATACGGGATGGGAAAATTCCGATACTACTTTTAGTCGTTAGATTTTGAATTTCACGATCATTCAACCATCCCGTAAATTCAACATGATCCGTTAGACCAAGATCAGCAATTCGAGATTTGTATTCCTGCAATCGGTTACCTTCGCCTACCAAAGTCAGTTTACTATCCACCTTCTTTGAAACAACTTTTTTAAATGCATCAAACAGTTCCGGTAAACCTTTTTCATCTTCCAGCCGCCCCCAAAACAATATTCGATTTAGATCCACTTGATTTCTTTCCACATCAAACCAAGAGCTATCTAGTCCGGGTGGGATTACTTTTACTCGATCCGCGTGGTCGGTTCCCAATCCCTTCACGATGAGGTCGCGGGAAAACTCACTAAAAGCAATGATACAACCTGCCTCCACCATCGCCTGCCGCAAAAGATAAGTATTGATACTTTTTAGAAATTGAATCGGATGAGCCATTCCCTTCAACATTCCAGTAGCAGGAATATTCGGCGCATGTGAAGTAAATACATAAGCAGATCGATTCATCCGAGCAATCAAACCAAAATGATAAGCCTCTTCTGCATTGCCGTGGATAACATCAAACTTTTCTTTTTTTAACAGCGTCCTTAATTCATTGGAATAGGAAAGAAAGTTAAAATTGATCGTGGCAAAATCATGATGGAACGCCCAATGGATTTTATAAGGAACATCCACATCAAAATTTTCATGGGGATACTTCGAATACAAGGTATGCACTTCATGACCTATGGCAGCGAGAGCGCAAGCAAGAGAATGCACTGCAAGCTGACCACCGCCTTTAAACTTGGACCAGGGCGAAGAATTTATTGTTAGACATATTTTCAATGGAGAATCTCTCAGCGATACGCCGGATTGAATAAAAACACAATCGGATTATATCATCAAAATATTAGTCACATGAGCTGAGATCATGTAGTGGAGCGATCATTGAACTTTTACGGCTTCATCTTCTAGAATAAACGAGTTGGGCCACACCGTTTTTAGAAAAGTAGTGCTCGGAGAGTACCCATCCTGCCAATAAAGGAGTTTTCCCCAGCCATGGAATACCCACACCAATTGTTTCTGGGATAATTGTTAAAACAATTTCATCGAGTAAGTTTTCTCTAACAAAAATATTTGCAACTTCCCCACCGCCAACAAGCCAAATTCGACCTTCTGTAGAAGCTTTAAGAGATGCAAACTTCTCCTTCCAGTTTGCTGAAACCTTTTCAACCCCGACTTCTTCAACTTTGAAATCCGAATTTTCACTTAAAACCAGCCCAGGTTTCCCCTGATAGGCGTATTCACCAAAGCTCAAAACTTTTTCATAAGTTTTTCTACCCATGACCACAGCCGAGACAGTCTTATAAAATGGTTCATAATCGTATGGTGTTCCCAGTGGCTCCATATAATTAGCCAACCATTCCACACCCTCGTCTTCTCTGGCAAGGAAACCATCCAAACTAACTGCCAAATAATAAATTGTGCTTGCCATTTTCAATTCCTTTTCTCGACTAGTTTATTTTTTCACCTGGGAGCATGACTATAAAGGTTGCGCCTTCCCCCAGCCTACTCTTGACCGATAGGGTTCCATTATGCCGATCTACAATTTTTTTACAAATCGTCAGACCCAGTCCTGTTCCTTCGTATTCATTTCTTCCATGCAGTCTCTGAAAAGGCTCAAATATTTTTTTTGTATATTTTTCATCAAAACCAATCCCATTATCTTCGATAGAAATTTCACACGAACCATCTTTATTTTGTTTTGCAGTTATATTTACGTATGGATTTTTACCTTTCTGTATATATTTCAAGGAATTCGTAATAAGATTTATGAGTAGTTGATTAATTTGATTTTTATTACCATAAATATTTGGAAGATTTGAAAAATCAATTTTACCATTTGCGGCAAGAATAATATGGCTTAGCTCCTCGCAAATTCCATTTACTTGCTCTTGCAAATCAATTTTATCAAAGGTCAATCTCTCTTCTGACACCACCGAAAAATGCAGCATGTCTTCAATAAAGCAACTCATTTGAAGTGCTGAGTTTTGCATTCGATGAATATAACTAATACTCTTTTCGTCCAAGTTAATTGCGCATTGTTTCAATCGGTCTCCAAACAAACTGATTTTACGAAGAGGGGCCTGTAAATCGTGTGAAGCAATTGATGCAAACGCCTCTAAATCTTTTTCTGCTTTTTTTCTTGAAGTAATGTCTAACCCATATATGTTCAAATAATCTCTATCTATCATGGGGACCATATTGAAGCTATAAGTTCTTCCTTCAATCTCATCTTCAAACTCAATAATCTCTCTAGAAGAAAATGCCCTGCCAAGGTTATCTTGCCAGGCCTCTGGAACTGGATGATTTAATTTAAAATTATATTTTCGGCTGATTTTTTCTGCCGACTTATTTAAATAAATAAATTTCCCCCCAGAACAGACTCTCATGGTCGGAAAAGGGTTTTCAGAAGCAAATTTTGATTCATTCAAAATTTGCTCTTCGATCTCTTTACGCTCAGTAATATCTTCAACTATTGCAACAAAGTAATCTACATTTCCATCTGCCTTGCGGATGCACCGCGCGGAAATACTTGCGTGGATAATGCGATTGCCCTTTCGGACAAATCGTTTCTCCATTGAATACCCCTCAATTTCCCCTGCTAATACTCGGTCAAACTGGCCAATGTCAGCCTCAAGATCATCGGGATAAGTTAACTCAAACCAAGTCATTTGGGTCAATTCTTCACGTGTATAGCCAAAAATTTCGCAAAGCTTTTGGTTGACCTCCAGCCAACCTTTTTCAGGAGAGGTTATGGCAATACCAATTAATGGCATTTCAAAATAACTTTTTAATTTTTCCTCACTGCTTTTTAATTTTTCAAAAATCCTTTTTCGATCAGATATATCTGTCGAAATCCCGCATGTACCGTAGTTAATACCGGAAGGGTCAACAAGAGGTGTCTTTATGGACAAGTAGGTATGTAATCCGTCAGAATGAGGAGCAAATTCCTCAAATTCCAATGCTTCTCCAGATTTAATTACTACCTGATCATTTGCAAAAAATTTTCGCGCTATCTCATCTGGAAAGATCTCGAAATCTGTTTTCCCCTTTACATTTTCATTTTTTAAGTTAAAAAGCTCCTCAAACCTTTTATTAATAAAAAGATACTTCCCATCTAAATCCTTCAAATACATAACGGAGGTTGTGTTTTCTGAAAGACTATTTAGGAGTTTTTCATTAGCTTCTTTAGACAAATGCATTTTATTAAATTCTTTTGCCAAATCATCAATCTCATCTGAGCTTTTGGAAGTTTCGTTTGGATAGAAATTACTTTTCCCTTTTTCAACCACCCATGCTTTTAGCTTCCCTAGGGGATTAATAATTGATCTACCAAACCAAACCCCCCAGGCATAGAATACGAGAAAGGCTGACCCTACGAGGAACAACGTGTTTCTCTGAATAGAAATCAAATTTTTCCCAACTTTTTCTGCCTCCTTCGAAATCAAATCCAGTCTGTTTTTGGCGAGTTCTAAACCTACCCTCCTTATTTCCGAGGCAGAGATGTGAAACCTTTTTATTAAACCTTTTTCCTCTTGAGAAAAATTGGAAGAAAAAATTTTTGAAGCAGTTTCGCGCGTTTTTAGCAGCAATAATCCATTAGACCTTAATTGATTGGCTTCAATTTTTATTTGAGACAAAGTTTTTTTCGCATTTTTTTCAGTCATTGAACTCTCCAGACTTGCAATGATATTGAACAAGGAAGTCGTTCGCTCGGAAAATTTATTTTTGTCAATAGGATCACCCAAAAGTAAATAAAGGAATAGATGTCCTTCAGCTCTTTTGGAGTAATTGCTTAAGTCCAAAGAATTTTTGGATTGGGATAACCAAACGCTCTCCTTCTGCGCAAAAATTAAATTAGCTTGATCGCTTAAATAAAAACCACACAAAATCAAAAAAAATATGGCTATCCCCAACAAAAAAATTCCTAAATTTAATTTAGTTCCAATTTTCATTTGCAGGGCATTAATAGAGTTGGATTTAAGTAAAAGCTACAGGGGGTTTGGTTCACCATTATAATAATATTCTAAACAAAAGTTCTTACTTTATGACCCTGCATCCGATTGCCAATATTTTTTTGGCAGGATTAATTAGGAGAGAAATTTTCTATTTGATATGCACCGGACGTTTAAACAAACGACCGTCAATGATGGCCAAGCCAACCCAGATCACTGCCATTCCCATAATGTGCTGAAAATCAAGCCTTTCATTTAAAAACAGTATCCCCAGTAAAATCGCACTAACTGGAATTAAGAAAGTCACCAAGCTTATATTGACCGCTCCGGCTGTTGCTAAAATTCGATAATAGAGAAAAAATGCAAATGCTGTGGATAAAACTCCCAGACCAACAATGGCAGCCCAAGTTGTACCACTGGGATTTGTTAGCGCCCAAGGGGAATCCACTAACAGAACAATTGGAAAAAGCACAAGAGTAGAAGCGGTCAACTGGCCTGTGGCCGCGATTATGGGTTTGATCCCCATCGAATGAAACCTTCGACCATAAACCAACGCCACGCCATACAAAAAAGCGGCTGCTAAAACTGCCAGTTGTGCCAAAGTGTCTACACCAATACCTTCAATAAAATCTAAGCCCACTATTATTGATACCCCAACAAAACCTACCACAAGACCTAAAAGCCGATTTTTGCTGATTCGTTCTTCCCTTGTTAAAAAATGTGCGAGAACAATTGTAAAAAATGGAGTGGTTGCGTTCAGGATGGATGCCAGACTACTTGTAATATGATGTTGACCCCAGGCAATAAGAGTGAAGGGCATTACATTATTTAACAAACCAATGCTAAAAAATATTTTCCATACTTCCTTGTTCTTCGGCATTTTTATTCCGGCAAGCATTAAGCCTAACCAAAGCAAAATTGAAGCCAGCCCGACTCGAAGGAAGACAATCGTAAAAGATGGGAGCTCTTTAGCACTAATGCCAATAAAAAAGAAAGAGCCTCCCCACACCATAGAAAGCACAACCAACATCGTCCATTCGAATAAAGTCATTGAATGATTGATAGACTTACTCAACAGAACCTTTCCAATTGAATTGCCATACTAGAATTAAATTAATCATCTTACCTCTAGAGAGGTTTGTCGCCACCGCGATAGGTTAAATCGTTGAGTGAAATTTATTTCGACCGTCGGACCGCGAAATAAATTAAAAGTTCAAGAAGAGGAAGGATTGTTATAGCTTAAATAGTGCTGGAACATACTTATAATATTATTGGCATTTACAAGGTTTTCATTTACAAGCTCAGAAGTGAAACCAATTTTTAAATACTCTGAAAAACCATCTAATTTATTGCTATCAACAGAATCTAAATCAGTAAATGCCATACTCCAATCTTTAAATTTTCTTTCCTTTATTTCCATATCATAAACCAGATCCACAGAAGTATTTCTATCGTCGCCACTAATGTTATCCAGCAGTTGAAATATCTCTTCCTTCTCTCCTTCTAAAATCTGAAAAAACTCCCAACCCAACCTTCTGTAAACCAGAATTCCTGTTATCTGGTGGAGGGCATTTTTCTCTCGGGAAACTTTTAATATATCCAAGATATCGTTATCCTGCATTTCCCTGGTGGCGACACTGCAATAGAATAGTGTATGCATGAGAATGCTTTTCCTATTTCAAAATGTGAAATAAATGCACTAGCCGAACTTAATTATAACATTCTATTGAGACGGGGGTTCTAAGCTAACAAGAATGGGCGAACCCTAGTTCCACTTTAGCCTGAAACGGGACTAAGTTAAGGCTCGACAATATCATTTTTTAAGGTAAGCACAAATGCCACAACTTCATCGCATTCTTGTTTTGGAACTTGCAAAGCCTCCATTGTGGCACCCGCATGCTGTAGGAATATGGACCAATCATTGTCGCTAATCTTCATCCCTATATGCGTGGTCTTCATATCTCGACCTGTGTAGTAAACTGGCCCACCTGTGACTGAACATAAATAATCAATTAGCAATTGCTTTTCTCTCGCCACGCCATCATCCCCTCGATTTTGCCAGAAGCGACCTAATTGGTCATCCCCTTGCAAACGCGGAAGCAAGTCATTCACAAAAACTGCAAGTCCATCATAACCACCCAGCCGATCATAAAGTGATTTCTTATCCATTATTTTAATCCCTGTTTATTTTATTCGAATATGATTATAGTCGTCCCCTATCTCTTCTTAGAATTAAAAATGTTATTAATTTTTTTTTGTATTCTAGAGACTTCAGGATAGGATTCAGGTTGCTTTCACATTATTGACTTATCTAAGGAAAAAATGATCAAAAAAACCGGTGGGGCTATTCTTCTTGTACTTTTGTTTCTTGCTTTGGTCTTCAGCACGCATGTGACCCTACTTGGCTCCGGGTTTATTGTTGGAGATGGAATGCATGTTCTTACCTATCACGAACTGGTAGATGATGCAGTAGCCTTAAAGGTAAAGTTTCCCAACGAAGATGACATTGAAGCTGAAGTGGTGTTTCGCGATCCTATCAACAATCTGGCAATATTGAAATTAAAGGAAGCCCCGAAAATTAAAAGTAAACCGCTGGTGATAAGTACAAATGGCGTTGGACCCAAAAGCGAGTCGGTATTCACATTGGGGTACCCTTGGACAAACACCATGCGGGACCAACATTCTCTTTTGGAAGGGTCTGCGTACTTCAACTCTACTTTAATCGAATTGAATATGGACCTCGACACAGTTAATAGCGGAAGTCCCTTGTTCAACGCTAAACGGGAAGTGGTGGGATTGGTACTACTGCAAAATCATGCAAAAGAAGTGTTTCCCGTAGACGGCCCTGGCCATTTCGCCATTCCCGCTATGTCTTTAGAAAATGCCTTGAAGGCAGCTAAAATTGACACCATGGCCTTCCCGACTGAAAACCTTACAAAAGAAGAGTTCTACCTACAATATAGGAATAATATTGTTTTGATTGAGGCAATTTAAATTGCAACCCGCAGATGAAACTTACATCTTATATGGGATCTTATTTGTTTTCCTTTTATTGGGACTGTTATTCAATGTTGCCAAACGCCTCGGTTCCTCAAAAAATTTTCCACGACCTAAAGATAAAAATAACAAGTGAATAAACACCCACACTTTAATTTCGATAACAGTTTTGCCCGTAGCCTGGATGGCTTTTTCTCTTATTGCGATGCCGAAACTTCAACCGCTCCGAAACTGCTGCAGTTCAACCATGCGCTTGCAGAAGAGCTTGGCCTTGATCCCGTTGCGCTCGATTCAGAATTTGGCCTTGCAATTTTTTCTGGAAATGAAAAAGCTGAAGGATCAGAAACGCTGGCCCAGGCCTATGCCGGTCACCAATTTGGCGGCTACTCACCGCAACTGGGTGATGGACGTGCGCTTCTGCTCGGTGAAGTTATCGACACGCAACAACGCCGTCGCGACATTCAACTCAAAGGGTCGGGGCGAACCCCGTTTTCTCGTGGCGGAGATGGCAAAGCAGCTATTGGCCCAGTGCTGCGCGAATACCTTATAGGGGAAGCGATGCACGCGCTCGGCGTCCCTACGACACGCGCCCTCGCAGCCGTTGCCACCGGTGCCGACGTTTATAGAGAAACCGTTCTTCCTGGAGCAATACTTACTCGGGTTGCATCTAGTCATATTCGGGTTGGTACTTTTCAATATGGAGCAGCCCGCGGTGATGTCGAAAAAATCCTCAAGCTTGCCGATTATACAATTGAACGACATTATCCAGACACAGCTGAAGCCGACAATCCCTATTTAGCTTTCTTCGCAGCAGTCGCCGATGCTCAAGCCGCACTGGTTGCGCGCTGGATGAATATCGGATTCATCCACGGTGTGATGAACACCGACAACACAACCATCTCCGGCGAGACCATCGACTATGGTCCTTGTGCCTTTATGGATAACTACGCGCGGGGCACGGTGTTTAGCTCCATAGACCGAGGTGGGCGCTATGCCTATGCTAACCAACCGGAGATTCTGATTTGGAATTTGGCCCGATTGGCGGAAACGCTTATCCCGCTTGTTGATTCCAAAAAGGAACGCGCTGTGGAATTGTTGACCGAAACCATTGAATGCATTCAACCACTCTATGAATCTTACTGGCTGACCGGAATGCGGTCTAAAATTGGTTTGACAACGGAAGAATCTGGCGACCAGCAATTGATCAATGATCTTTTAAAAAAAATGGAAGAGGGTCATGTAGATTTCACCTTATTCTTTCGTCATTTTTCTCAAGCCTTGCGCGGCGACAGTGAAGAAGTAAGACAATTGTTCGATAAACCCGCTGACTTCGACGCTTGGGAGCACCGTTGGTGGATGCGCTATGAACAGGAAGGAATTTCAGCAGAAAGAACTGCGCAGTCGATGGACGAAATTAATCCCATCTATATTCCGCGCAACCATAAAGTTGAAGAAGCCCTTGCTGCTGCAACGGATCAGGAAGATATAGCTCCATTCAAAAAGTTGCTGGAGGTTTTGACTCATCCCTTTGACGAAGTTGAAGGCAACGAAGCTTACGCCGAACCCGCCCCAAAAACCAACATCCCCTACCGAACCTTCTGCGGGACCTGATGATTTTTTAAAAACTCCCATCGATTCACCAAAATCAGCTCCCCCCCCTAAGAACGCAGAATAAAAAAATCAGATACCCGCACCTAGTTAAAACTCAGAAATACTTAGATATACAGATATTATAATAATAGCTACAGGCCTTAATTATCCTATAAAAACCCTAAATTGCTAGACAAACGCCATTTCCCATGCTAAATATTATTTCGGAATACCATAATAATTCGGGAAACATGTATAAATGGAGGTTTGGCCATGCTTAAAGTTGATCTTTCCTTTGGTTCTAATTTTGCGTATCAAAACGCTTTCGTTGAAATGCACGACCGTTCGCACGCGCTCTCACTTACGCTCAAGGACGGGAAAAATACCTGCACTTCTGACGAGTTTCCTGTTGGAGTCTTTCACGCCTTCGAAGGAAAACGCCTACTCGCTCAGTTGAAGTTTCAATACGACTATGATGAAAAGCAGAATATCGTCACCGTTTGCGGAACGGATTTCGAATCCTCAGATGCCATGTGTCTTAAGACCGTTCCGGAAGGAACCTCGGAATACTGCAACCAGCGAACCAGCTCGGGTGGGTTTGCGGCCGACGATCTCATGCACAACCCGCATTGGAATTACCGCACACCTCTCATGCCAGGACTGGAAGACGTTTTAAAGAAAATGGCAAGAGCCGCCAACGAATCTTTGATCGCCGCTCTAAAAAAAGTCCCAGGGTTAACAGTAAAGGTGCGCACGCACCCACCGGAAATTGCGCCCGAAGACTATAATAAGTTGCTCACGGTTTATCGCGACAAAAAATTTCATGGCTTATACGAACCGGGAACTGAGTATGGTCCCACGGACGATTTGTTTACAATCGAATCCGTATGGGGCGGTACCGTCCAATTTAATTTTCAAGAAAAGTTTGCCAACGTAATAGGCAGTACCAATGACCCGAAAATTGCTGGGTTGACGTGGATCCAATTGTGGGCAAAACAGTACGGTTTCTATCCGACCGTATGCACCTCATACCAATTCAATGGATTCCCATGTGGAAACAGTCTTGTCGGTGGACATGTGGTGACAGGTACTGTGGCAACCAAAGTTCCAGCAGGGTCCAATTCCGTTTATATATTTCCAATATGCGTACAGCACAACAATGATGACAAAGTTTATATGGAAGCGCTCAAATATCTAAATGGAATCTGGCTGAAAAACTACATGGGGACGTAGGCGAAAGATCAGGTGACAAGTAAATTAGGATCCAAGATCCTAAAGGGTAATAACTCTGCATGAATATTACTGTAGATAAAAAGGCTCAGCCAAAATTGGCTGGGTCTTTTTCGTTTCTACGGCTGGGATAACGTAAGGATAAAATCTAACTAATCGAGTTGATAGCAATGAGTCGCAAACAGTAACCTTGGAGAGAGATAGAAATTGCACACAAGCTGACGGGAAAAAAAGAATCGGGGCGATTCAGGGAAATTCCCAATACAAAAAAATTACAGATCATTGATGCAACAAGAACATAAAGGGCATTGGTTTCCATATATTTTTCCTTTTTTGAATGAAACTTTTCGTCCCTCCATAAAAGCTACAGGGATTATTTCTCCATATACTTAGCATTCCATTCTGTTTTTATTTTTTTGGCAAACGCAATTAGGTCGCTACTTTATCACCAGGCTACCATTGCAATCTGTAAAATGTTTCCTGACAAAAGGAGAAGTCATAGTTGACAGCAGCCCACCATAATTCAAGCTAGCCCTTACTTCATCACCCGCTTTTACACTATCGTATACGCTATCCAGAATAATGTGATCGCTGCTTGATCCAAGAAATTCAAACTTTTTATTAAAATTTAATCCGGAAGGCATAGCATCTTGGTTTCCTAAAGCAATGATTACCCTCTGGCGAATTCCTCTATCTTTAAAATCAGGCACATTCCCAAAAGCGTCTTGACCAATGTTCCCGGTTGGAAGAGACGGCTTTTTCTTGGACTCTATAACTTCAGCTACCAGTTGGAATGCGCCAGCATGCAAACCAGGAATTTCCTTTCGGCCTACAGTTTCGCGGCCTAAAAGAATCGATTCACCTAATCTAATATTGTTAATTCTGCCTACATTCTGACAGGAATTGAACCATTCATGGTTTGCTGAGTTTCCTCCTGAAATTATTTTAAGATCCATTTGAAATTCTTTTTCCAACGAATCAACCCATTCCGAGAGTTCCTGCATATTTTTATCATCAGGTTTAATCCCACCGTAGCAAGCCAAATTACAACCAATACCAATTATTTTAATGTTAGATAAAGAAAGAGCTTGCCTGATAAATTGAGATAAATTGCAAGGCATTACTCCTTCTCGCAGATCCCCCAACTCCACCATAATAACTACTTGATGAATTTTATTTTGTGTTTTTGCATGAGAGGAAAGTTCTTTAAGAGTCTCAATTTCTGTGTTTAAACTAATATCTACATTTCTAACAACGGACTCCACTTGGCTTAAAGGGGTACGCAAAAGAACAAAGGGAATAGATATTCCTGCATTTTTCATTTTCAGAATATTTTCAACACGTGAGTCAGCAATGTACTTGACCCCACCCTGAATCATTGCTTTAGCGATTGAGGGCTCCCCCAATACGGCTTTGGTAACCCCCATTAGAGAAATGCCCTTTCCAAAATACAAATCAGAAAGAATCTGTGTGTTTTCACGAATCTGAGAAAGAGAAATTTCAATTCTAGGCATGAACAAATTCATCAATTCCTTCCAAACGATCGTTCCTTTTACCCTGTTTGTTTAAAAAGAATTTTGAATTTTCTAGCTTGATTTTATGTTTCAGCTTTGGAAATTGATCGCTCAATGCTTGTACAAGTTTTTGACACCCGTTACTTAAAACATCTGTTGTGGGCAATCCAAGCTGCAGCTCATAATCTTCTGTGATTTGTAGAACCTCTTGTTCATTCATACCTTCGTGACTTAAGGTTATAGCTATTACCTTGGTTTTAGAAATCGTTTCGATAAGCTTAATTTCACTTTCGGGAGTTGGCATAACCAAGTCTGGAAAATCACAACGAAACTTTCTGGCAGGTGGATGCTGAAGGATTACTCCATCTGGCATACTTCCCTTTAAGATGCCGATAGAACTTAAGAAGGCGGGGTGACTGATTGCACTCTGCCCTTCTACTAAAATAATGTCAGGACTTTCATTTCTAAATGCTTGAACAACAGAGCTTTCCACTTCACCGACCAGAAATTGGGAAATAAGAGCATCTGTGGTTACACCATATTTTGCACCCTGCATCAAACTGGTTTGGCCGGTTGCGACGAGTATCGACTTAACGCCGAGATTGTTAAGAGTTTCATTGAGTTCAACAGCTGTAGTCATTTTTCCACAAGCGCAATCAGTGCCTAAGACAGTAATGACAGGCACATTAACTTCAGATATTTTCCCCGTAAAAAGGTGCAAATCTTTTAATGGAGGGGGCTTTCTGATGTCTTTTATTTGGACACCGTTTAGAGCTGCTATATGTGAAAGCTCAGGGTCTTGTGTGAAAAACTCATGCAAACCATTAATGATATCCATTCCATTTATCATGGCCTCAAGAATCAGGAGTCTTTCTTTTTTGGAAATAAATGTTTCCAAAGGGGCTTTACCATAAATGTAACAATCCGGTGTATAGGAAAGGCTCTCTAAAGCATCATTTAAATCGGAAAAAATGGGAACACCATTTTTTCCTTCCCCTAACTCTTCTCCCGCATCCTTGCCAGCCAATGAACTATCAATAATCCCAACAATACAGTAAATTTCAGAATGTCGGACTAATGCCGCAGCCGTTTTTCCGTCTACTAAACCAAATTGTTTTTCACAGTAAACCAGGGCCTTTTTTCTATGAAAATTTTTGTCTTTATCTTTTTGCTCCCATTTCTTTTCGGTAAATAGTGTTTTGTTTTCGATTAGGTTCTCCATTCTATGTTTAATATGCATTTATTTTCTTTCGCGACATTTTTGAATCGCAGACTCTGGTTTTTAACAACGTTTTGCTTTCAGTACGAAAAGAATGACGCTTTCTAAATTTCATCCATGGAAACTTTGATTTTTTTGGCGATCCCCTTCATTAATGTTTTTCAGTTCGTTCCCCTGTAGGCCGCCCACTTAACCTTCTGTCAAGGCCAGAGATAGTCAATTTAATATCATTGACAGAGGATTCGATATAACCCAACACTCTTTCCACGTTAGTTACTCCATCTAGGGTTTGGGTGGCCACCTTATTATTTGAAAAGCAATTGCTTTTAATTATCTTAGTTTTATTTGTAGAGTTTTCCACGGCTAAAGCTGGAGTCGGATTGATCCATGGATTTAAACCATTTAGAAGCAAAGCTAGGGTAAGGATGGTCATTATGAATTTTGTATACTTATCTATAATCATTTTTTCTCACTTATTTTGAAAATATTATTTGTTTTCCCCAAAAAATTTTATTTTAGGTCCAAATAGATTTTGATCTCCACTTGGCAGGCTTTCATTTTTAAGGACTTCTTTAGTTTTCAGAAATTTTCTAAAGGAGAGTTTTAAATAAAAAATGTACGGTCTCGTTCTTTAAAAACTCCTTCCTTATTTAAGGGGCGTTTTAACGCCTTTTTGATCTGGTTCTGGCAAACGATTACTTGCAAAGTGAAATACCTGGTTTTTAATTACTAGGTATTCTAGAGATTTCTTGACTTTTGACGCGCTTCCTTCCAAGCCTCCCAAACCTTTTATTTTTACTAAAAATCAAAGGATTTTCAATTTGCTGCTCATCTCGTGCGTTTAACGCTTTTATTGAGATCACTTTCTTCAATTTACCAAAGCTGTCGAAAATCTTAACTTCGTGCATGAAATAACCTCGTTTTAATGTGTCGGACTCGTTAGGGACGGGCAAAAAAAAAGCCACTCCAAAAAAGGAATGGCAAAATAAAAAGCCCTTTACAGTATTTAGTTGTCTTGCTCGAATAAGAAATTGGAGGAAGTAACTTTAAGTCTATCCTCATTGGTTAGAATTACAAGAATATTCTAATTAATTAATTTTAATCTCTGCCTAAATTAGCCATTAACCCTATCCTAAGCTAAAGCTGAGTACATATAACCCCAACCGTTGAATTTATAGGGTTAGAGTAGGATCAAAAATTAAATGTGATGAGGGAGCTTAAAAATTCTTTTGAGGAAAGAGGGTGCGCATCAACGGAGAAATGTCGAACCGAAGCGAAAAGTTTCCGCCAAACATTGGCAAGCGCTCCCTTCCACGGGAATGAATGGTGCCGGAGGTCGGAATCGAACCGACACGAGGTTGCCCTCGCAGGATTTTGAATCCTGTGCGTCTACCAATTTCACCACTCCGGCACGCTAGGTCTATCAAATTGCCAAGCCGGGAATATACCATACCCTCAATTCGGTTGGCAAAACTTTCCGTTCACCGGGCAAAACACATAAATGGGAAGGGTTAGGAAGCCTCTTTGGGCAGCGAGTTCAGCTTGCCCCCTTGGTATAAATCGAGAAGTTTTCGTATTTCACCGGCCTCTTTCTGGTTTGGGTCCAGAGCCAGAGACCTGGAGAAATAGAGCAAGCTTTCCTTCAGATTCTTAAGATGATAAAAATGCAATATTCCTAAATTTTTAAAAACATGAGGGAATCTAGATTCAATCTCAATGCATTTTTTAAAATAGGCATCTGCAAGTTTCCACTTTTTCTGTGCTAAATATATTTCACCCAATTTGGCATACGTTTCCGGAATTTTGGGATCGAGCTGCAATGCTGTTTGAAAACGAACAATGGCATCTTCGACTCTGTCATCTTTTAAATACAGCTCACCCAAATTATAATGAGTAACAAATATTCCATCTCCTTTCGCAAGGGATTCTTCATAGAATCGGACGGCATCTTTATTATTCCCCTCAATACTATGCGCTCTTGCAAGATTAATAAGAGGTCGAACTTTATCTGGCGATTTTTCATAAGTGTCTTGCCATAAGGATAACTCGGTCTTCCAAATTTGATTTCTCTCAATACTTAAAATCCCCAGCAAAAGAGTAAATTCGCATAAAATTAAAATTCCCAAAACAGATTTATCAATAATTTTAAAATCGGAAATACTTTTCACACATTGGAATACGCCCAAGACCAGAACAAAAACAACACCGGGCAAGGCCAGATAAACTCGGTGCTCAGCAGCAAGGTCATGCAAGGTGATAATAGAAGAGGAGGGAGACAGAACAATAAAATACCAAGCTAAAAAGAAAAGATAAAAACGCCATGCCTCCTGCTTCCAAAAAATATAAAACATCAGAGCAATAGAAGCTATCCCTGCAATAAAACTAACGGAAAAGAGTTGAGTCACAACTTCAATATCGGGATCGATATTTAAGTTTACGGGAAACAGTATTTTCTTGAGATAGTAAAACACAACCACCGCGGGTTGACTGAGAATGTAGCTTGCCCTGCCAACCATTTCATCGGGATTAGAGGGTCCAATCAGGAAAGTTTCGTCCGATAACAGCTTGTAAAAAAGTAGGCCAAGGAAGATTGACACACTTGCAATGATCAACCATTTCCATTTTAAAAGATTTTTAATTATGGGAGCATCTAAGGGACAAACAGCTATGTAATATAAAAATATAATAAGAGGAAAGGTTGCCAGTGTTTGCTTAACGCTGAACCCAGCCACTACCAGGAAAACAATAGCTATAGGCAGAACATATCTTTTAAGCGGTTGCCGCTTCGTGTTCGAATCCAGACAAACTTGGAATAACAAGAATCCCAAAAGATAGAAAGTTGAAGCAAAAATTTCTGATCGACTGATAATGTAAACAACAGATTCTGTTTGGATTGGATGAACAAGAAAGATTACTGCCACAAAAAATGAAATGGCGACATTATTTCCATCCGCGCGAACTTGGTTTTTAAAATTTATCAAAGCCTTTTGAGAAACACAAAAAATCAGAATTGCGTTAAGAATATGCAAAGAAAGATTAAAAACATGATAGCCAAAGGGACGCAGCCCATCAAGATAGGCATTAAATGCCATAGAAATAGAAAGCAGGCCTCTTGAAAAAAAATCTGAAACCCAAAACTCTAGATTAAGTATGGATTCTGGATTCTTTAGGTTTAGGTTATTTTGAATATAGGGAACGCTATCGAATTGAAAAGTATTGTGTAAATGGTTTCCATATATGAGGACGCCGATTATGACAAGAGCGAAACAACAATATATTCTGGATAACCATGTTGAAGAATTATCAAAAACCTTTGAATTCATAAATACTTTTATTTTATTTGCGCTAAGGAGAATTTTAACAACTCCCGGGCATTAGCATTTTGGGGTTGCAGCTTGACAAGGTTTTCCAAATGAGGAATAGCATTTTCATACTCTCCACTTTTTAAAAAAATAGCCGCAAGGTTATTATGAATAGTTGGAATGTCGGATTTTATTTCCAGAACTTTTTGAAACTCAATTTTTGCTCTTTCCAGCGCTCCCAAATTCCAAAATATCGTCCCCATATTATTATGAGCCTTGTAATGTTTTGGGTCTATTTGAAGAGTTTTTCGGAAATGTTTTAGGGCAGAATCAAACTGTTTTAGATTCTTGTAAGAATTTGCAAGGTCGAAATGATAATCGGCCATGAAGGCATTCATACTGATAGCTTTTTTAAAATAGGGTATGGCCTCTTGAAATTGGTTTAAATTATTTCTAGCTAATCCTGCATAATAAAAAGTGTCCGATTTTTTTGTCCCAAGTGAAATTCCAAAATCAAATTTTTCGATGGCCTTTTCCCAGTTCTTTTGCCGACCCGCAATATGACCTAAATTAACATGGGAATCGATTTGTAATGGCTTTATCGCCAAAGCCGCCTCAAGAGCAGTTTTGGCTTTTTCAAGTTGGCCAGCCCCCATATAAGCGGCCGCCAGATTATTATGAACCAAAGCCTTGCGAGGAGATTTTTCTGCAGTGTCTTCCCAAATTGATATTTCCGAACGAAAATCGAGAGATCGATTTAGAGTTAGGGTTGATGTCAGTAGAATAAATATTATAAATATTGTTCGTGTTATTCTTTGACGATCCCTTAAATTTATAAATACACATCCCAAAAACAAACTGAATCCTAACCCCGGCAAATAGGTCCGATGCTCAGTAGCCAATTGCTTAAGAGGAATAAAACTGGATGTGGGAAGGAGGGTTATGAAAAACCATAAGGCACCCAATTTTATGAGATAGGATTTTTGCCTATAAATAACAATTCCTGCAAGAAAAAGAATGATCAGAGAAACAAACCAATCCCAATGAAACCAAGTCATATAAATAACTATATCTGGCTCAAAATTTAAACTGAAGGGCACAACCAGTTTGAGCAAGTAATAACCGACAATGACTTTGATTTGGCTTAGCAGGTAAAGCATTCGATGTGTATCTTCTGATGTCGGGTCGGCCTTTAGTGAAAACAGATTGCCCTGCTGAAAATATCGATACATCAGAAAAGCGAACAATAAAAATAAAATCCCTGCAATTTTTGGTAATAAGGTTTTCTGCTTTTCTTTTGGCGTTGCCAGCCAGAGATAGACACTGGCTAGCAATGGAAAAGAAGCAACAATTTCCTTAGTGGCAATTCCTAAAAATAAAACCACTAAAAGCCCAAATACAAGGAATGGAGTTTTATATTTCGACTCATCCTTTCTCTCGGGTTTTACAATTTGCACAAAGATAAAGAAAGCCAGCAGATAAAAAAATGTAGCCAAAAGTGATGAGCGGCTGGATATATAAGTTACTGTTTGGATGGTTAATGGATTCACTAAATGAATCATCGCGCAAATGATGGGCAGTCTATTATTCCAGTTTCGATTTGCTTTTGGCTCTATGCGCAAAATTTCTGCAACAAGAAAAAACCAAAGGATGGAGTTGAGTATGTGGATTAGCACATTTGCTAGATGATAACCAAAAACTTCCAATCCACCTATATCCTGATTGATGGCAAAGGAAAGCAGAAGTATAGATCGATTAAAAATATTTTGAATGCCCACCTTTTCCTGAAATTTACTCAAGTCCTTTATGTGAGGATTTCCAACTATTGCATGGGTGTCATCATAAAGAAATGGAGATTGAAGCGTTCCAAAAAACACCAGCAACCCCATAAAGGAGAGAAAGCAGACTGTCTTAATCTGATTGGCAAAAATATATTTATTTTGTAAAGGCTGATTCATATAAATTTATTTTAATTCGAATCCAAATTCATTATTTTTTCCAATATCATTACTTTCAATCTTTCGTCCTTATTTAGTTTTAAGGACTGGTCATATCTTTCTCTGGCTTTTCCAATATTCCCTTGCGCTGCAAATGTGTCCCCGAGCAAAATCAGAGTATTTATGTCTTTTGGATACATTCTCCAAGACTTTTCAAAAAACAACTGTGCATTGGCCCAATCTTTTAAGTTTAAATAATTAAAACCAACCTGGGTAAGCACGGAAGGATTTGGACCTGACACCGCTATATAATTTTCAAATTTGTCAATGGATTCCTGCCAACGCATTTGTTTTTGTTTTACTAATGCAAGGTTAAATAAGGCTGGTTTGAATCTAGTATTTAAGTCGAGACATTTTAAGAAAAACTTTTCTGCCTTATCCAGTTTACCCTGCATCATAAAAGCCGTTCCCAGATTAAATTGTGCCGGGAGCAAAGAAGGGTCCAGTTGTATAGCCAGCTTCCATTCATTAATAGCTTGCGAAATCCTTCCTGTCTTGCCATAGACTTCGCCCAAATTTAAATGTGCCAACGGAAGAGGTTTTCCGTCATTTTTGGAATTCTCGCCGTCTATTGCTTGGCGATAAAGTTTTTCAGCCTTTTCAAAATTTCCTTTTTTGTTATAGACAGAGCCCAACCCGATTTTTGCCGAGGAATGTTCCGGTCGAAGAGAAAGCGTTTTAAGATATTCACTTTCCGCGAGATCTATTTTACCTTGATCCAAATAAATACTGGCGAGGTTATAGTGAGGTTCAACAAGCTCAGCGGCTATTCGGAGATTTTGGTTTTCGGAGCTAAGATTATCTGGATTATTCTTTCTTTTAAGAAAGTCATCCACATTTTTCAGGTTAAACTTTGCCTCAATAAATTTGGGTATATTTTCAATACTTTTTTCAAAATGGTAACCCGCTCGGTCCAAGTCCCCATTTTCGAAATAAGCTTTCCCAAGATTGTTATGCGCCCGAGATGAAGATGGATTTTTTCTCGCCACGTCTTCCCACAAACTTATTTCATCGACCCAGGCATTATTCCTTGTAATGGTTGACAAACTAAAAGTAATTACCATAAAAGCTATAAAACTCATTCGCTGGAAAGAAGGGAGTTGGGTAATCACCCAACCAACCACCATGCAAAGCCCCAATGTCAAAGGAAGATAGGTGCGATGCTCAACCGCCAAATCATTCAAAGGAAGAAAACTGGAAGTAGGAGCCAGTGTTATAAAAAACCATGCAGTTCCAACCAGCACCCAAGCGTTTCGAGATTTGATGGCAGCTGCCCCCAAACCAAAAATAATTAAAGCCGCAATTAAAATGAAAGGATCTTCGTTAATTGAATTGAAGGGCGTGCCACTATCTACACTTAAATTAAAAGGAAATATGAAAAGCTTTAAATAGTAGAAAACAATTATCTTTATTTGAATAAAAAGATAAGGTAATTGACCGTATAACTCCATCCCCTGATCTTTTGCGTTGTATATCCAGGATTTCCCCAATAAGAAGAAGGCTGAAATTGCAACCAAAGTAAGCAGCAAATAGGCCCAGTTTTTTTTCCACAATACTTCCATACTATTTCTTGAATAAATAAAAATTGAATACCAGAAACCCATCAACAGCGGTAAGGTGGCGGAAATCAGTTTGGAAGCAAGGCTTAGATACATTGTCAACGCAATTACAGGAATTAAAGTCAGGCGGTTTTTTAATAAGCCCTTGTCAGGACAAAATAAATTTAGAAAAAGGTACAAAGAAAATAAATAGAAAAATGTTGCAAGGACAGATGATCTAGATGAAATGTAGGATACGGAATCTGTATTTAAAGGGTGCAGTGAAAATATCAGGGCGGTTATGAATGGAAATATCCAAATGTTAGCTGAATCTTTTACTCTAAAATAACTATCGTCCGCGTTTTTTGAATTTCTTATAAACGAAGAGGTTTTTAAAACAGAAAGAAAAATTAAAAGAGTGACTCCAATATGGAGCAAGAGGTTGAACAAATGAAATCCAAATTCTTTGTTTTTCCCCAGGGAGTTGTTCAGTGCGTAGGTCCAAAGCAGAACCGGTCTATTTTCAAAAGAAGATAGCTTTACAAAACGATTGAAAGAATCCAGATTTTGAATCCAATGATTACTGATCAATGGAACATCATCGAACTGGAAAGAGCCTTGAAGCGAATTGAAATATATCCCGGTGCTGGATATTACCAATAACAAAATGCAAGCAAGCTGTTTTTGTATTGCTTTTGGAATCAATGTCATCGAACCGCCAATGAAGAAAAAACTAAAAATTGCCTTGAGGGCATATTTTCTACAAAAACTCGTTTAAATCCGAATAAGTTTCATTATTTATATATCGTCGATTTCAAAATAATTGATTAGCTGATTTATTTCAGATAATTTGCGAAATATTAATGCTTTTCAATTTAGGGTACTATAATGTATACTATTCCGGCTTAAAATGAAAAATATATGACACTAAAAATAAATTATTGCAAATTAGTTATAATTTTAACAAATTTATATAAAAGTTTATGAAATTAATTGGCAAGCAAACAAATATTTTAGCGCTGCGCAAAATATCTAATTTATTCCAGACCACTTCACTAGAGGTCGATGAGCTCTTGGCTATGGTCATGGATACTGCAAAAGAAATTGTGGGCGTAAAAAATGGTTCTCTGTTATTGGTGCAAGACGAAAAAACTTTCAAGCTTCAATTCTATCAGGCTTCAGGCAAAAATATGGGGCAGTTGAAGGAAATTGATTTGCCCCCAGGAGTAGGGATATCTGGGTATGTTGCAAAAACCGGGGAATCCATTATCTGCAACGATGTTTCGAAAGATTCGCGATGGTACCAAAAAGTCAGTGAGAAGGTAAAAATTCCTGTTCAATCTATGGCGAGCTTTCCACTTATTCTCGAAAAAAAGGTCATTGGGGTCGTACAGTTTTTAGACAAGATCGACGAGGGTACTTTCTCCAAAGAAGATGCGGTAATTTTAGGACAGTTTGCCAATTTGATGGCAAAATTTTTCCAGGTCTCAAGAAATAGAAAACTACTTGGAGAAGAATTTGGTCGACTAAAAGAACAGTATTTACAGCGTTATGCCATTGTTGGTGAAAGCGCAGCCATTAGAAAATGCATAAGTATTGCCGAAAAAGTTGCAGACTCTAAAGCTGCAGTTTTGTTAACTGGTGAAAGCGGGACGGGCAAAGAATTATTCGCCCACCTGATCCATGATCGAGGCGAAAGGCAGACCAAGCCTTTTGTATCTGTAAGCTGCGGTGCACTGCCAGCATCCATACTCGAACGCGAATTATTTGGTCATGAAAAAGGTGCTTTTACTGGCGCCGACTCACAAAAGATTGGGCTTTTTGAAGCTGCCGATACCGGAACATTGTTTCTTGATGAGATAGGTGAATTACCCATGGATATGCAAGTAAAGCTACTCCGGGTAATTCAAGAAGAATCTTTTATCCGTTTGGGTGGCACTAAAACCATTGAAGTTGATGTCAGGCTGGTCACCGCAACCAATCGTGACTTAGAAAAGGAAGTAAGAGAAGGAAATTTCAGGCAAGATCTTTTTTATAGGATTAATGTAATAAAAATTACTCTTCCTCCTCTAAGAGAAAAAATGGAAGATTTACCGGATCTGGTTTCCTTTTTTATGAAAAAACACACTCCCGAAAACCAGCCGGTAAAAAAGACATCCAAAAGCCTGATCCCCCATCTAATGAGTTATTCCTGGCCCGGAAACATCAGGGAATTGGAAAACTCCGTAGAGCGCGCCATTGTTTTAAGTGATGACGCAGAGCTTACTCCAGAGGCCTTTCCCTTTGAAACTTCGCATTTACCGATTGAATTAAATGTAGGGTCCACCTTAAAAGAGGCAGGAGATTCTTTTCGAAAAACCTTCATTACCAATACTCTAAAATCTACCTCAGGCAATCGCACAAAAGCAGCTAAAATCCTTGACGTTCAACGCTCCTACCTTTCTCGCCTGATAAAAGAACTGGAAATCGATTAATTATATCCTTTTTAAATTCTGTTAATATAATCCGCGTAAAATAAGATTCATCCACACAACTTGAAAGGAAGCAGATGGTCCTGATTGATGGTAAAAAAGTATCCATAGAGATTCGTAACCGCTTGGCCGAAGAGACACAGGAACTAAAGAAAAAAACCGGAAAAATACCTGGCCTGGCAACAGTTCTTGTTGGTGATGATCCCGCATCCGCTGTTTACGTTAGAAACAAAAATAAGACATGCCTTGAATTGGGTTATCAATCTTTTGAAAAAAAATTATCTTCCGATATCTCAGAAACTCAATTGTTACAGTTGATAAAAGAATTAAATTCCAATGAAGATGTTCATGGTATTTTGGTTCAGCTTCCTTTGCCCGACCAAATTGACTCTGAAAAAATTCTTCAAGCAATCGATCCCGATAAAGATGTTGATGGTTTTCATCCGATAAATGTTGGTAGGTTGGTAGTAGGCAATGCTCTATTAACGCCATGCACTCCAACAGGAATCATTGAATTACTCGACCACTATGGCATCGAAATTTCCGGGAAACACGCTGTCATTATGGGAAGAAGTAATATCGTGGGGAAACCCGTATCCATGCTACTGCTGCAACGCAATGCCACAATCACCATCTGCCATTCACGCACTAAAAATTTGGAAGAGGTTACACGTTGCGCTGATATCTTAGTGGCAGCAGTGGGTCGAGCTAATTTTGTCACCGCAGAAATGGTGAGCGAAGACACTGTAGTAATTGATGTCGGCATCAATCGCGTTGATGGAAAGTTAACTGGCGATGTTGATTTCGAACCAGTTTCAAAAAAAGCTTCACATATCACCCCCGTACCAGGGGGAGTCGGACCCATGACCATTGCCCTTCTTATGGAAAACACATTAAAGGCTTTTAAAAAATCTATTGAAGAAGAATCCTAATTTACAATCTCCTTAAGACTCAATGATACAAAACAGACAAGCACGGACAAAAAAGCAGCCTGGTTTGGAAAAAAACACGGGTGAAATTTCTGTCGACTCAGAAGCCATTAGTCAGGAAGGACAACCGCAGGTATACCAGGTAAGCCAATTGACTCGCGATATCAAAGCGATCATGGAAGCGGCGTTTGACTCTATCTGGGTAGAAGGGGAAATTTCAAATTTCAGAACGGTAGCTTCAGGCCATAGTTATTTTGTTCTAAAGGACGATAAATCCCAAATTCGTTGCGTGTTGTTTAAAGGGCATAGAGCAGGAATAAAATTCCAACCCGAAGATGGAGACCAGGTTTTATTGTTTGGGAGAATTACCGTTTATGATGCGCGCGGGGAATACCAGATAGTCACAGAAAGCATGGAACCACGAGGCTTAGGTGCTTTGCAAAAAGCATTTGAACAGCTGAAGGTCAAGCTTGAAAAAGAAGGACTATTCGATGAAGAAAAAAAGAAGCCTCTACCAGAGTTTCCATGGAAAATCGGTGTAGTTACATCATCAACGGGTGCTGCGGTGAGAGACATCCTAAATATTATTAGAAGAAGAAACTCAAAAGTTTCTGTTTTGCTATGCCCAGCAAAGGTTCAGGGCGAAGGCGCCGCAGAAGAAATTGCACGAGGCATCCATGATCTAAACCAAAGAAAAGATATAGAAGTGATAATTATTGGACGAGGTGGTGGTTCATTGGAAGATCTATGGGCTTTCAACGAAGAGGAAGTTGCCAGAGCCATTGCCGCTTCGCACATTCCAATAGTTTCGGCTGTCGGGCATGAAATAGATTTTACAATATCAGATTTCGTGGCGGACTTACGTGCGCCAACCCCATCAGCAGCGGCCGAGCTAACAGTGCCTCTTCTTAGTGAAACATTACGAGAAATCTCAACGCTGAATGAAACACTCATTAATTCTTTACAACAAAAACTGCAATATTATTATGATTTGTTAAAGAGGTTAATGGATAGAAGATTTTTTCACCAGCCTAGAGAAATATTCAATCCACAAACCCAGCGAGTTGATGAACTGCATTCTCGACTCCTTAGAGGGCTGGAACAAAGCCTTCTAAGCCAGCAGCAAAAATTGCAGGATAAAATTCATCGGCTATTTCAAGCCTCTCCAGAAAAAAGCATTCCGCATTTGAAAGAGAGTCTGGCTATGCTGCAAAAAAGAATGTTTCATATTATTCAATCAAAATTGCTCATTAAAAAAGAACGGTTTGAAGGAACAATAAAAAACCTGAATGCCTTTAATCCGCTTTCCATTTTAGAAAGAGGATATAGTATTTGTTCGAAAGATAACAAATCATTGAAAAGCGCAGAAGGAATTAATACGGGAGACTCTATCGAAGTTAGGCTTTTCCGTGGAAAGCTGGATTGCACAGTGAAGGAAATTACAAAGGAAAACTAATGCTGCTCTCGGTTTCGCTAAAGATCTTTAATGGATAAGATCCCGACAACTTCATTATTTTGAGTAACCGTAAGATGACGAACAGACTTCTCGCGCAACATTTCGCGGGCAGCCTCAAGGGATTCTCCAGAATCAATGGTATATAGAGGTTGAGACATTACTTCGGAAACCTTGAGCGATTTGGCATCCAGGTTTTTAATGAGAACACGTTTCATTAAATCGGTTTTAGTTACAATGCCAATAAATTCCCCCTTTTCAGTAATAAGAAGGGAACCGACTTTATTTTCATAAATAATCTCGGCAGCATTATTAACTGTTTTGTCCAGATCAATGGAAAGAACCGGACTGGTCATTCGTGTTTTAATTGTTTCCAAAATTGCACCAACAGAAGTTTATCAAACTAAATAATAACAAATATAAGTTTAACCTTTATTTGTTGTCAATATAAACCTGCTTTTAAAGAGGCCTACTATGGGTGAAGTGAAATTTGAAAAAGCCATTCAAAGATTAGAAAAAATTGTCGATGACCTTGAGAAAGGTGAGCTAGATATTGACAAATCTCTAGAAATTTTTGAGGAAGGGATTAAAATGTCCCGTATTTGCTCCAAAAAACTAAATGAGGCAGAAGCAAAAATTGAAAAACTCACCCGAGATCAAAAAGGAGAGTTAGTCTCTGAGCTTTTTCCTGTGGAAGATGAAAATGACCAATAAAAAAATTAAAATCCGCCTGGATCAGTTATTGGTAAAAAAAAACTCGCGAGCACGAGAGAAAAAGCTCGTGCCATTATTCTTGCTGGCAAAGTAAGGATTCAAAATGCCATCGCGGACAAACCCGGAAAGATTTTTGATGAAAATATCGAAATATTCGTGGCAGGCGAGGAGCACCCTTTTGCCAGTCGCGGTGGCCTAAAACTCGAACGCGCCTTAGAACATTTCAATATTGACGTTAAGGATAAAACTGCCTTGGATATTGGTGCATCGACGGGTGGATTCACCGATTGCCTTCTACAAAAAGGTGCGGCAAAGGTTTATGCGGTAGATGTTGGTTATGGGCAACTGGATTGGAAATTAAGAAAAGACCCGCGTGTTGTTTGCCTTGATCGAATGAACGCGCGAAATATAACACGCGAAGATTTAAACGATGACCCACAATTGGCGGTGATCGACGTTTCATTTATATCCCTGCGTTTGATTCTCCCACCCCTTTTTAAAATTCTAAAACAGAACGACGACTTGATCGCCTTGGTAAAGCCTCAGTTCGAGGTCGGGAAAGAGGAAGTCGAGAATAAAGGAATAATTAAAGATCCCGTTAAACGCATCAATGTTCTTTTACGACTGCACAAATTTATTTCCGAAAAATCCTGGTCTCTACGTCACATTGTGGAATCCCCAATACAGGGGCAAAAAGGCAACCACGAATACCTTATTCACTGCACTTCTACAGGCGCTGCATTAAATGAAGAAGATATCAGGCAAGTGGTTGTTGACTAAAGCTCATCTTTATAGACTGTAAAACTATCGACAGGATAAACAAGGTGAGTGTCGCCCCATTGATTTTTTGATTGAGTATCCCACTGGCTTTCGTCTTCAAGCAATTTCATGCGCACTCCGCCTGATCCTCCGTAAATAAGCAAGGCGATTCCATCGCCCGATTCTTCAACTTTGCAGGCATAGGCAGCGCAAGGCAAATTGGTTTCTGCATTCCAACCCGTAATTTGCACAGGCTGTTCTTCGTCATTGATATTATATTTGATGCAGTACAATTCTCGGACAGGGCTAACATCCCTATAAACCATGTCGAAGCTTCGCTCAATATTGGGATTGGATTCAATTTCAAGAAACAAAATAATTCTCCATTAGTCGATATGTACTATTTTACTATTTTTATTACAGCAGGGTAAAGGAGAGCGGGAAATTTTAAAAGTGAAGGATGCTTGTAAATACAGAGATAAAAACCGAAGCTTTAATGGCTGGCAGCAGCTCGTTTGGCCCCTGTTTTGGCAAGGTCTGCTTTTTGGGGAGCTACTTTTGCCGCGGCCGCATCAGCAAGGATCTTAATGAAATTGACAAGAATCCGGGTATCAAAATGGCCTGTCATGTTATTTTTCATTTCATTAACTGCCGCAAATGGGGTGAGTGCTTTGCGGTTCACTCGTAATGCAGTCAACGCTCCAAACACATCCATAATGCTCACCACTCGAGCAAACAAAGAAATCTTTTCTCCCTTTAACTGGAAAGGATACCCAGTGCCATCAAATCTTTCACGATGTTCTACAGCCATTTTCAAAATATTGTCACTGTAGCATTTCATATCATTAAGTATTTTTTTTGTAGCAGAAGGAATTTTACGAATCACTTGAAAATCTTCGGGCGATAACTGGCCTTCTTTTTGGAGCAATTCGTAGGGAATGGACTTCTTACCTATAGAGAAAAGCATTCCACCTAAACCAATTTCCCGAACAGCTTCAGGCTTCATTTTTAATTTATTAGCTAAAGCCATGCAGTACATCCCCGTGTTAGTGCTATGGGTATAAGAATGAAAATCTTTCTTTGTTATTAAAAAAACATCAATAAATTCGAGTTGGCCTTGTGCCAGGCAGTCCTGAATAACTGCGATGAGGTCTTCAAGGGTACGTAAAATTCGAGAAGAACCTATATTCTCAAAATATTCTTTTATAATTTGCTCGTTTAACAGGTAGGCAGACTTCAATACTTGCTTGGGAGGCTCACCATTTTTTAGAGCTTCTGATAAAGTTTTAACCCTAAAATTTTTGTAATACTTGATCAGGTCCGTTTCATGGATAAAAAACTCCATGCAATCGTCCCCATCCATCATCTTTTTAATTTTTTCGTGATTTTCGGGAGTGTACTGGACAAACTTTCTGAATAAAGGCTGGTCGTTATCATCGTATTCAGCTAAATACGAGATCTCGAAACCCTGCCCACAGGATTTATTCAGAAAACCGCTATTTATTTCGCGGTAAAAATGAGCAATAGAGTCCATTCGTTGCTTACTTCTCCCCAGAATAAGCCAGCTTTTAAATTGACAGGCGCATAAATTTCAACTTCGCCGACTATTCTATATTATTCCAATTTGTGATTACATACAATATAATTAATAACCCTTAAAAAGTCAATAGGTTACGAAAAAAACCTAATTGTTTTATGATTTCGAAATCAGGAACAAATCCTCCTCATTTAGAGGGTTAAAACCTGAATTTTCAAAACCGTATAAAATTAGAGATTTAGGGTCCTTTTTCTAATTCGGATATTTTTTCAAAAATATTACAATTAAATTCTCAATCGTAGGTAAAATAGAAAAAATTTGGGGCAAATTTTCACAGTATTTGGATACAGGAGAGAAAGAAATTATGTATAAATTGGTTTTATTAAGGCATGGCCAAAGTCAATGGAATCTTGAAAACCGGTTTACCGGCTGGACAGATGTCGACCTTACCGATCAAGGAAGAAATGAGGCCAAAGCGGCAGGGGAGCTTTTTCTAAAAGAGAATATTACATTTGATTTGGCCTACACTTCTGTTTTAAAACGTGCGATTCGAACCCTGTGGATCGTGCTCGATAAAATGGACTTGATGTGGATTCCTGTCATTCGCTCCTGGCAACTTAATGAAAGACATTATGGGAATTTGCAGGGACTTGATAAATCCGAAACCGCCGAGAAACATAGCGCTGAACAGGTAAAAATTTGGCGTCGCAGCTATGCAACTCCTCCGCCTCCCTTGCCTGATGATGACGAACGACTTCCCTCTAAAGATAGCCGCTACGCCGGGGTTCCTGAAAACCAACTTCCCAAAACCGAAGCCTTGAAACACACGGTGGATCGTTTCATTCCTTATTGGTCAGAAGAAATTGTCCCTTCAATTAAAGCAGGTAAAAATGTTTTGATTTGCGCACATGGAAACAGTTTGCGGGCACTGGTCAAACATCTCGATGGGGTGAGCGATGAAGATATCACCGAATTAAATATTCCAACAGGAATCCCTCTGGTTTACGAACTCGATGAAAATTTAAAAGCCATTAAGCACTATTATTTGGGTGATCCAGAAGCCGCCAAAAAAGCTGCCGATGCCGTCGCCAACCAAGCAGCCAGCGGTAACAAATAACCTGGCAGAGCGTAAAACTTCTAGAAATATTTTTTTCTTCTTTTAAATCTCCCCCTGCAAAGGGGGCTAGTCAGGCTGGATGAGTTCCCGTGCGTGCTTTAATGACGCTTCGGTGATTTTTTCCCCGCTCGACATTCTAGCCAACTCTTCCACACGTTCTTCAAAATCCAGTTGCCGAATTCCCGACCGTGTCCGTTTTCCCTCGACTTGTTTTTCAACACGATAATGGGTGGATGCCATGCCTGCAATTTGCGGGAGGTGGGTTATGCAAAACACTTGTTTGGTTTTTGCGACTTTTTTGAGCTTGTCGCCGACTTTTTCAGCTACGCGCCCTCCTATTCCGGTATCGACTTCATCGAAGATCATTACGGGAACAGTATCCTGTTTATTTAAAATAGATTTTAATGCCAGCATTATTCGCGACAGCTCTCCACCCGAAGCAATTTTGGCAAGCGGACGCAGTTCTTCACCGGGATTAGGAGAAAATAAAAACTCCAAATTTCCCAAACCAATAGATGTGGGTTTTAATTTTTCTTTTCGGTACTCAACGAATCCTTTTGGGTCGGGCGGGTATTTAAAATCTACTCCAAAACGAACGCCATTCATATGCAGTTCTTTTAACTCTTTTTCAACGCCCTGCTTCAAAGATTTGGCGCCAGCCTCACGCTTATCAGCAAGTTCGACCGCCAACTCAGATACAATTTTTTCTTTACTCACAATATCCGCTGCTAGCTGTTTCACGCTCTCTTCGTTGCCAGCTAACTGTTCCAATTCAGAGGCAAATTGATCACGCTTGGCAAGAATTTCCGAAACATCGTTCCCATATTTTCTTTTAAGCCCGTTGATTTCAGCTAGCCGGTCTTCTATCTCCTCCAGTCTTGCCGGGTCAAAATTTAGAGTTCGATCATGCGATCTCAAAGCATCTTCAACTTCTTCCAGTTCATAAAAGGCTGACTGAGACCTTTCAAAGGGCGATGCAAGGTCCTTATCCACATCTACTAAAGGCTCTAGCTCTTTTAGTACTTGTCGTAAACTTTCCAAAATCGAACCGCTTTGCTCTGACAATAAAGATTGGCTTTGCTGTAAAGCTGAGCGAATTTTTTCTGAATGACGTAGCTTGTTTTTTTCAGCTTTGATTTCTTCTTCCTCTTCTTTGGAAAGATTTGCGGCATCAATTTCTGAAATTTGAAATCCCAAAAACTCTTCCCTTTGCAGACGTTCTTGTTCATCAGTATTTAACGATTGCAGGGTATTCACCAGTTTCTGGTATTCCAAAAATTCCTTAGAGAACTTATCGCGATAAGGTTTCGATTTGCCAAACAAGTCCAACAAATCCACATGAATTTCAGGGTGTAAAAGAGTTTGATGGTCGTGTTGCCCGTGAAGATCTACCAATCGATTGCCAATTTTTGCGAGAGTGGAAACGGTGATCTGGCTATCGTTAAGGAAACAGCGGTTCTTGTCGGAATTGGAAATTTGTCTTTTTATATGAAACTCACCTTCTTCTGCCTCAACGCCAATTTCTTGCGCCATTGCCAGGATATCTTTATTCGATATTTGGAAAATGCCTTCGACCAATGCTGTGGTTTCACCGGTGCGAATGGAATCGGTATCTGCCCTGCCTCCAAGAAGTAAATTTAGCGCATCTATGATGATAGATTTACCGGCTCCAGTTTCACCGGTCAATACATTCAACCCTTTCTCAAAATTCACCACGAGATTTTCAATAATGGCAAAATTCTGAATTCTGATTTCTTTTAGCATGGCATTTTTTTAAGGAGAAATTTCATCCAACAAATCCTTTCCCTCTTCCCTTAGAGAAAGAAATTTTTCATCTAGCGTATTATCTGTAAGTTGCATGAGTTTGTGAAGAGATTCTCGCGCTTCTTTGAAATTATTTTTTCCAATTAGGCCTTTTGCCAGCCCCAGGTGGTTTTCTGGGAAGTTTGGGGCTAACCGAACGGCTTCTTTTAGATGGAATATTGATTTATCCATATCTCCCCCCAAAAAGAAGGGCAATTCCATATATAAATTCCCAAGGGCGCGGTGCGGGCCGGCACGGTTGACAGTCGGATCCAGGCTCACCGCTTTCTCCATGTCATCCCTAAAAGGATCGATGATTCCTAAACTGGCCCAAACTCCTTTGCTTTCCCCTAGTTTTCCTCGGCAAAGGCCTCGATAAAAATAGCTGTTTGAGGATTCCGGGTGCAGTTCAATGGCACGAGAGCTAAAATGGATACATTGTTCATAATGATGAATACTTGTTTCCTCCGATATTTTTGCAAGAGCGTAATGGGTTCTGGCCTGGCGCCATTGCCACTCATAAAGGCCAGGGTTTTCTTCCAAAACTTTTTCAATTTTAGCAGCGACGCTTTTAAACTCCAACTCCGACTCACTAATTTTATGAAGTTCATCAATTTCATTCAGTGTCGAGCTTTGGGCAAAAGCTACTGAAATATTAAGAAAGAATATCCATAAAAAAAGGATAGAAATGGGAATCAATAATTTATTGAAAATGGTGTTCATAACACAGGTTAGATTCCGTTATAATTATAGAACAAAGAAACAAAGATAAATTTACCGGGTAGAGCTTCTCATCGTAATACCCGCACCCAAGAAAAATATTACCTATAAAATGTACCATAAATGAAAAATCCAAAAATAATTGCTTTTGCGTCACTTCTGCTGTGCTTTTTTCTAACAGGCCTGTCTTGGGCAGATTCAGAGAAAAGCAAACCGCAAGATGCTGTCAAAATTCTTTTAAACGAGATCAAGCAAATAGTTGAAGGGGATAACTTGTCGGACGCTGACATCTCAGCAAACAAAAAACATTCCGACCAAGCCTTAAGCAATTTAAAAGTGCAAGAGATCAGCGAGAAAGCTCTGGGGAAATACTGGGCCAAACATAGTGTGGAACAGCAAAATCAATTTCAGAATTTATTGGCTGATTTATTTGTGCACGTTGCTTTCCCCAGTTCGGCGAAGTTTTTTGCAAATTTGGATTTGGTGTATGGCAAAACAAAAAGTAAAAAGGATATGATGGTTGTGCCAATTACCGTTATCCATGAAAAAGAAGGCGAAGTAGACATAGATTTTAGAATGAAACCATCAGAAGAAAGGTGGTTGGTAGTTGATGTTATTCTCGATGGGGTCAGCATGCGCAATAATTTGCGAAGCCAATTTTACAAAATTTTAAAGAAAAAAGATTTTAATCATTTGGTTCATAAGATGGAAAAAAAATTAAAAGAAGCTAAAAGCTGATTTTTTTCTATCTGAATTTATTATATAGAAACGGAAAAATATGAAAAAAGTTGGAATGGTTAGTTTAGGTTGCCCAAAAAACACCGTTGATTCAGAGCGGGTGTTGGGAGATCTCGTGTCTTCAGGATATGACCTCACTCAGAATGAAGAAGATGCTGAAATTTTAATCGTCAACACTTGTGGATTCATTGAATCGGCAAAAAAAGAATCCATCGACACCATTCTCGAAATGGCGCGTCAGAAAACCGATGGAAAATGTAAGCAACTTATCGTTACAGGGTGCTTGGCAGAGCGTCACACTCAAGAGCTACTCGATGAAATCCCTGAAATAGATCATTTGCTGGGTGTGGGCCAATATCCTCAGCTAAAAAATATTCTCGACACAGATGATGGTTCCAACTTTGACAATCGCAACCATGTTGCAACTCCGGCTGAGTTTTATGAGTCGTACACGGATCGCTTGATGACCACGGCGTTTTATACCGCCTATGTGAAAATCTCAGAAGGTTGTTCCAACCGTTGCGCATTTTGTATTATCCCCAAAATGCGTGGTCCGATGCGTAGCCGGTCGCCAGAATCAATCTTGGCAGAAGCTGAAAACCTGGCCAAAAGAGGTGTAAAAGAATTCAATATAATTTCACAAGACACTACGATGTACGGATTCGATCTGGCTATGAAGGACGGTCTGGCCAGATTATTAAAAGACATGGCTAAGATTGATGGTGTTGAATGGATGCGACTTTTATATTGCTATCCCACTTTTCTCAATTCAAATGTGATCGACTTTATTGCTTCCGAAGAAAAAGTGTGCCGCTACATTGATGTTCCCTTACAGCATACCCATGATGAAATGTTGAAAAGCATGAAACGCCAGGAGACCGAAGGCGGTGTTAGAAAAATGCTTGAGGAACTGCGTTTAAAAATTCCAAAAGCCGCCTTGCGAACCACTTTTATCACTGGCTTTCCTGGAGAAACAGACGAACATTTTAAACACATGCTCCGCTTCCTTTGCGAAATGGAGTTCGACCATGTCGGTATTTTTACTTATTCCGATGAAGAAGGAACCACTGCTTTCGATTATCCCAATCGGGTTCCTGAGGAAGTAAAAGAGGAAAGAAAAAATATTCTGATGGAATTTCAAAAAGAAATTGCGCTACGAAAAAACCAGGAAAAAGTGGGGCAAATCCTCCCCGTTCTCGTGGAAGGGTTTGACGCACAGGAAAATTATATTATGACGGGGCGGTTAACCTCTCAGGCTCCTGATATTGATGGGCAGGTTATTCTGGAAAAATGTGAAGCAGAACCTGGAGAAATAATTCCTGTTCGAATAACCGCGGCGGCCGATTATGACCTGGTCGCAGAACCCACCTCACAACCAGTTGAACTGGTTGAATAATTAAGAACATGGGACTAAAACGGATTGGCATATTAACAGGTGGAGGCGATTGTTCAGGTCTCAATGCCGTGATTCGAGCTGTCACTCGGTCAGCTATCATCGAACATGATGCAGAGGTGGTAGGTATTGAAGATGGTTTTGAAGGGTTGATATTTGATCGCCATCGAAAGCTCACTGTAGCAGACACCAAAGAAATTCTACCTCTAGGCGGTACCATTCTTGGCACAACCAACAAAGGGCATCCCTTTGAATATCGCGAGTTTGACAAAGAAGGCGGTGTCACCGTCAAAGATTACTCCAAACAAACGGTTGAAAACTTTAAAAACCTGAAACTCGACTGCCTTTTTGTTGTCGGTGGAGACGGCACACTGCAACTGGCTCACCGCTTTTGTGAAATGGGTCTTCCTCTAATAGGCATCCCAAAAACAATCGATAATGATTTAGTGGGAACCGATTATACCTTTGGCTATCAAACAGCAGTGCAAGTTGCCAGCGATGCTTTAGACCGACTGCATACCACTGGGGAGAGCCACCAACGTGTGATGATTTTAGAAGTAATGGGACGTGATGCGGGTTGGATTGCACTTGAAGCCGGCCTTGCAGGCAGGGCGCACGCTATCCTGATTCCAGAAATTCCTTATAAAATGGAAAAAGTTTTAGAGAAAATTCGTTTGCGAATAGAAGGGGGAAGTCCCTTTAGCGTGATCGTGGTTGCAGAAGGCGCAAAAGAAGTTGGAAAAGAAGCCATCACTAATGAATTAGCTTCCAATCGTCTTCAAGGAGTGGCGCAACTGGGTGGAGTGGGTTATCACGTTGCACGCGAAATTGGTGAACAAATCGACCTGGAAGTAAGATGCACAGTTTTAGGTCATACCCAAAGAGGTGGAACTCCATTGGCATTCGATCGCGTTTTAGGAACCCGGCTTGGAACTGAAGCAGTGCAGGCCGCATCCGAGGGAAAGTTTGGCAACATGGTCGCCCTGCAAGCCCGCGAAATTGTTCTCGTGCCACTAAAATCCTTGGCGGGAATTGTGCGTCAAGTTCCATCCGATTCGCAATTGATTCGCACCGCAGAATCAATCGGCGTTTGCTTAGGCCGGTAGCCAGCGTGACGCTGGACTCTGAAGGTCAATACTTGTAAAACAAACGAGCACCGTCAAGCCTTTTGCTGTGACTCGTCCTTGCTCCCCCCCACGGGAGTGGGTTTTTGGCCTTGTTCCGTTGCTTGATAAATGGCTAGAAATTTTTTCCAGACTTCCTCAACACTAGTATTTCCATCCAAATAACTCACCACCGGAAAAAAAGTTTTATCCAGTTTAAAAGGGCCGACCAAATCGGGGCGGCCATTCCCTACATGCTGAAAAATCCCTATTGTAGGCGTGTTGACCGCATAGCCGATATGCATGGGGCCAGTATTGTTTGACACTAAAATGCTGGCCTGGCTCAACAGATAGGCATAATTGATGATGGTCATATCAAAAGCAAAAAATATTCTTTCGCTATCCGGAAGGTTGAGCGCTTTTAATATTTCCAACTCTTTTTTATTGCCACCAAAAACAATATTCAAAGAAGTTTCTTTCAATATTAAGTTTGCCAGATCAAAAAAATTCTTTGACTCCCAAAGTCGATCCACTGAGCTGGCGCCTATATGGCAAACCACGAAAGGTTTTTTCAATCCGGTCTTATCCGAGTAATCATGAAATGCCTTTTTTTCGCAATCACCAAAAAATAATTCCATTTGAGATTGTTCAAGCTCAACGTTTATTTCTTTAAGCATTAGCGCCCTACGTTCGATGGCGTGGAAGTTCGAAACCTCCTGAGGTTTTTTTTCCGGTTTGACATTAAATTCTGATGAGCACCATTTATGCCCTTGGTGGTTCCAGATGGGCGATGATTTTAGAAAAGTTTTCATTCTGCCAAAATCTGTGTTGGCGTGAAAAATAAAAATGTGATCGTATTTTGGCCTGAGAAGGAGTTTTATTCCCAATAGAAGCTGCGCATACCATCTGTTTTGATAAGGATAAATTTTTTGCAGGTGGGGGTTGTCTTTAAAAAGATCACTCCAGGCATTATTTACAATTAAATCGATTTGAGCATCGGGAAATGCTTTTTTCAATTCCCGTAGCCCTGGAGTTCCCCACAGGCAATCCCCCATCCCTGTTGTTGAGACCACTAAAAATTTTTGAACGGTCATAAAAGTTAAAAATAAGAGAAAAAAGGGTAATAACTATTAATCGGAACCAAAGGTAGCAGATTTGGCAACTTAAAAAAAGCGAGTGTCCGCCCACCCATTCGTAGACAGCACCCGTTATTGGGCTGAAATTTAAGGAAAAACCTGCATTTTCGCTCAAATTTAGACGGTTCCATATTGTCTCCACAGCTTGAATATGTTAGTCTAAGCCACAATTTGGCTTCCTTTTGGGAAGAATTCCAGAAAATTAAATCACGCACGTTTCCGGATCAAATCAGGGGTGGCCTGCGGGTTCCTGATGCGAGTCGATGGAGGCGGTGGTATAACCCATTCAATATTAAGGAGATAGAATGTCTGAAATCACTATGAAAAGCTTACTTGAATCCGGTGTTCACTTTGGCCACCAAACCAACCGGTGGAACCCCAAAATGAAACCTTATATATACGGGGCACGTAGCGGAATTTATATCATCGATCTACAAAAAACCCTGACAGGTTTTCAAGCGGCAGAAAAATACATTAGAGAAAGTGCCCGTGCCGGTAAGAAAATACTATTTGTTGCTACAAAAAAACAAGCACAAGAATTGATCGCTGAAGAAGCAAGCCGATGCGGAATGCACTATATCAACCAAAGATGGTTAGGTGGAACTCTTACCAATTTCGCTACAATTCGAAAAAGTATCGCTCGTCTTTTAGAATTAGAAAAAATGGACGAGGAAAACCAGTTTGATCGCTTGCATAAAAAAGAAGCTCTGGATTTGCGCAAAGAAATCGTAAAGCTGAATAAATTTTTCGGCGGAATCAAAACAATGAAAGATTTACCAGACGTTTTATTTATTGTTGATACCCGTAAAGAAAAAATTGCACTGGCAGAAGGAAGAAAACTGGGAATTAAAATCGTAGCTATGGTCGATACAAATTCCGACCCAGATGGCATTGACTTCCCCATTCCAGCAAATGATGACGCAATGCGGTCTATTAAGCTGTTTGCTCACAGAATCGCCGATGTTTACCTGGAAGGCCAGGAAATGAAAAAGGCCAGTCAGGAAAAAGATGCGGCTGATAAAAAGCCAAGCCCCGGTAAAAAAGAGGAAACACCCTCGGTTCCTGATGATAAGGGCAAAAGCGAAACTGTAGTGCCTGCCTGATCTGAATTAAATCCGGGTTTAAAAGCCCAGGCTGGAATTGTTTCCGCAGAGGTTTGCTCTGCGAAACAACCAACCGAAGTAACTCAAAATAAATTTACAGACAAAGCAATTTGTCATGTTCTATTAATTTTACGATTAACTTTTTTTGTAAGGATGTTTAGGAATGGAAATAACTGCTGCGATGGTTAAGGACCTGCGCTCTCAATCTGGCGCGGGAATAATGGAATGCAAGTCTGCATTAAAAGAAACGGACGGAGATGTAGAAGCTGCTATCACCTTTCTGCGTAAAAAAGGGTTGGCAAAAGCAGATAAAAAATCTGATCGACAAACGGGTGATGGTTCAATAGGCACCTATATCCACGCTGGCAACAAACTGGGTGTAATGGTGGTACTGAATTGTGAAACAGATTTCGTCGCAAACACTCCAGACTTTCAAGAGTTGGTTCGTGATGTCGCAATGCATATTGCAGCTGCCAAACCTCGATTTGCAACACGAGATGAAGTAACACAGGAAATTCTGGACAAAGAAAAAGAAATTGCTGCACATCAGGCCAAAGAATCTGGCAAACCCGAAAATATTATTGAAAAAATTGTTTCCGGGAAAATGGAAAAGTTTTACGAAGAAAACTGCGTGTTGGAGCAACCCTATATAAAAGATACCAATATTACAGTTGATGAGCTGATCAAACAAAAAATTGCTCTGCTGGGTGAAAACATCAATATCGGTAAATTTGCAAGGTTTGAAGTTTAATGTCAGAAGCCATTTATAAAAGAGTACTGTTAAAATTAGGCGGCGAAAGCCTGGTTGAAGAAGAAGGAGATTTCGGCCTTCACGAAGACGCCCTAAAAAATATTACTGAAGAAATCAGGGCAGCAAAAGATCTTGGAGTGGAAATTGCCATTGTCATTGGCGGAGGCAATATTCTTCGAGGTGCTTCGTTAAGCGCAATTGGTATCGAGCGAACTACCGGCGACTATATGGGTATGTTGGCGACTGTTATTAATGCATTAGCTCTTCAGGCTGCATTGGAGCAAGCAGGCATACCTACTCGCGTTCAAACCGCAATCGAAATCCAGGCAGTAGCTGAAGCCTATGTTCGTCGAAGGGCTGTCCGTCACCTAGAAAAAGGTCGTGTCGTTATTTTTGCAGGTGGAACTGGGAATCCCTATTTCACCACCGATACCGCAGCCTCGTTAAGAGCTATGGAAATTGGGGCGGAGGTTATTTTTAAGGCCACAAAAGTAGACGGAATTTATAGTTCTGATCCCAGAATTGACAAGGATGCCGTCAAATTTGAGGAACTAAGTTACATTGATGTGCTAAACAAAGGACTGAAGGTGATGGACTCAACCTCAGTATCCCTTTGCATGGATAACAAGTTACCTATGGTAATATTTAATTTTCGCCAGACGCATAGCATCAAAAGAGCTTTATTAGGCGAAAAAATTGGAACAACTGTGGGGGCCTAAAAGATGCCAAAAGAAATAATTCAAGACGCAGAGCAAAAAATGAAAAGCTCGATCGAACATTTACTTCACGAGCTGGGAAAATTAAGGACAGGACAAGCATCGGTGGCACTGCTCGATGACCTGATGGTGGATTATTATGGTAACCCTACACCATTAAATCAGGTTGCAACTTTGGGCGCACCCGACAACCAGACATTAACAGTACAACCTTGGGAAGCATCCATTTTGAAAGATGTTGAAAAAGCCATTCAAGCTTCCGACTTGGGCTTGACTCCTAATAATGATGGCAAAGTAATTCGATTGACCATTCCACCACTCACGAGTGAAAGAAGGCAGCAACTGGTGAAACTGGTCAAAAAACAATCGGAAGAATGTAAAGTGTCTATCCGAAATGTCAGAAGGGATATCAACGAAAAGCTTAAGCAATCTGAAAAAAATCATGATATCTCTGAGGATGAAGGCCGCAAAGGACACGACGAAACTCAAAAAATTACTGACAAATTTGTAGCGGAAGTAGATAAAATAATTCAGACAAAAGAGAAAGCCATTCTCGAAGTTTAGCTTCTTATCTATCATATTTTTGATGGTAAGTTTTTGCCGTTGCCCGGTTGCTTATCAGGAGTTTTCTTCTTGGTCGAATCAAAGTTAAAGGAAAAAATCGACCCGCATCGATTGCCCAGGCATATTGCCGTTATTATGGATGGTAATGGCCGATGGGCGCAAAAGCATTCCCTTCCCCGAGTCGAAGGCCATTGGGCCGGCGTCAAAGTTGTGGACCGAATTGTTACCCTCGGCCGAAAACTGAACCTGGAAGCTCTGACCCTGTATTCTTTCTCCGATGAAAATTGGAACCGCCCCTCTGCCGAAATCGGCACATTAATGAAAATTCTGGACTATTATCTCAAAAAAGAATTGAACCGAATGAAGGAAGAAAATATTCAGTTCAACACCATTGGGCATATTGAAGATTTGCCAGCCCCTATACAAAAGCTGATCCAATACTCCATTGAAGAAACGAAAAATAACACTGGCATGATTCTCACTCTGGCATTGAGCTATGGGGGGAGGCAGGAAATTATAGATGCTGTAAAAAAAGTGGCCGAGATGGTAAAAGAGGGAAAAGTTTTAGCTGAAGATATTGACTCGCCGCTATTCGAATCTTTTCTTTCGACCCATCCCATTCCTGACCCTGATCTATTAATAAGAACCAGTGGAGAAAGAAGAATTAGTAATTTTCTTTTATATCAAAGCGCCTATACAGAATTGCATTATAATAATGTTTTGTGGCCAGACTTTACTGAAGATGATTTTTTAAATGCAATCATTGACTATCAAAGTCGAGAACGCCGGTTTGGATTGACCCAGGAACAAATTGCAAAGGCCTGAGTAAAATTTTTAATAATCATAAATGTAATTTCATTTTCCCCTCTTTAATTCCACTTTAATAAATTTTAAATCCGTCTAGGAGACAACTTTGGAACGAGTTATCAGTGGGATCATAGCAATTCCCATAGTGCTTGGAATTATTCTATATGGGCACCCTTTGTTATATTTTATTTTGATCGCATCTCTGGTTCTGGTTGCTACTCACGAATACTTTTCTATGACAGCGAATGCCGGGATTAGCGGATTTCCTATTGAAGGTTTGGTTCTAAGTTTTCTACTGCTTGCTGCATATTTTTTTGCGCCACATTATTTACCAGTTTTCGCTGTCATAATTCCTGTCACATTATTTTTGGTTTGGTGCTTTAGAGAATCAAATGTACGTTTTGCTCTCGACTCAATTGGCTACACTCTCTTCGGCATTCTCTATACGGCTGGGCTGGGAGGCTACTTTCTGTTAATTGCAAATCTGGAAGGTGGTCGGGAAATGGTGGTGTTTATTTTGTTGTTTATCTGGTTAGGCGATACCCTGGCTTATTATGGCGGCCGTAAATTTGGAGAACGCAGGTTACTTGAAGTTGTTAGCCCAAATAAAACAATTGCTGGAGCGGTATCCAATGTTTTCGGAACGTTGCTGGCGGCCTTGTTGGCCGGCAACCTGTTCTTCAATGAGGTACCTCTAATCCATTGTTTGATTGTGGCTTTTATTTGCGGTATCATCGGACAGTTTGGGGATTTAGCAGAATCGTTGATAAAAAGAAATTGTCGCGTTAAAGATTCTGGAACCCTGATTCCAGGGCATGGAGGGGTATTAGATCGTATTGATAGCCTTCTGTTTGCTGGCCCAGCCTTTTATTGTTACTACAAGTTTATTCTGGCAGTTTAATAAATATGAAAAAAATATCCCTTCTTGGTTCTACAGGCTCAATTGGAGTAAATACACTAGACGTTGTTGAACGCAATCCAGAAAGCTTCCAGGTCTTAGCCATGTCAGCAGGAAGCAATGTGGATTTATTCGCAGAGCAAGTCAGAAAATTTAAACCCAAAGTAGCCTCCTTATTTGATACCAGTAAAATTGCCATTCTCAAGGAACAGGTTGCCGATCTTGATGTTGAAGTCATCCCCGGTGAAGAAGGTTCCATCGCGGTTGCCACCCTACCCGAGGTAGATGTAGTTGTTTCGGGTGTTGTAGGGAGCGCCGGACTCGTACCTGCCATACAAGCTTTAAAGGCTGGAAAAACTCTTGCTTTGGCAAACAAAGAAACTCTCGTCATAGCGGGTGAGTTGGTCCTAAAAGAAGCAGAAAAAAATAACACACAAATCATTCCCATCGACAGCGAACACAGTGCTATTTTTCAAGCATTGAATGGCGAAAAGAAAGAACGAATCAAAAAAATTATCCTGACAGCATCGGGGGGACCTTTCCGCACCTACAGTCTGGATCAAATGGAAGGCATAACGGTAAAAGACGCACTCAAGCACCCGAACTGGGATATGGGAGCAAAAATTACCATCGATTCATCTACTATGATGAATAAAGGATTGGAATACATTGAAGCTAAATGGTTATTTGGTGTCGACACTCCTGTTGAAATTATTGTGCACGCCCAAAGCATCATCCATTCAATGATAGAGTTTGTAGACACTTCTATCATGGCACAGTTAGGCATTCCAGATATGCGCGTGCCCATTGCTTATGCACTGACTTATCCTGACCGATATGAATGCGATTTACCTTCACTAGATTTAGCAACGATGGGCGACCTGACTTTTGAGGCACCAGATTTTAAACGATTCCCTTGTTTACAACTGGCTATCGATGCAATGGAAATGGGGCAGACCATGCCTGCCATACTAAATGCTGCAAATGAAATTGCTGTGCAGGCGTTTCTTGATGAACTTATCCCTTACAAAGATATCGCAGAAATCATTCGTACGGTGATGCAAAATCATAGCCCGTCTCCGTTAAACGATTTGCAAGATGTATTGAATGCCGATCAATGGGCTCGCGATGAAACCACTAAGCTAATCACCGTTACCCACTGAAGTGAGGGGTATAGGCCAGAGCTTTTCCTGCGATATCAAAATACATAAGCTTCAGAATGAACGCTGATTCCCCTTTAAAAGAAAAACTTTCCATAAGATGAATTCACCTATAATTCGCATTGGTAACGGTTACGATGTACACCGCCTCGTAGAAGGAAGGAAGCTGATACTAGGTGGTGTTGATATTCCACATTCAACAGGACTCGATGGGCACTCCGATGCCGATGTTCTGCTGCACGCATTATGTGACGCTCTATTGGGCGCGGTAGGAGCGGGAGATATCGGCTCGCATTTTCCAGACACGGATTCCAAATGGAAAGGAATTTCTAGCCTGATCTTGCTTGAGCAAGTCACGGCTCTCTGTAGAGATAAAGGATTCGAAGTTTCCAATATAGATACCATCATCGTGGCGCAAAAACCCAAGCTGGCATCGTTTTTACCGGATATGAAAAAGAATATTTCACAAGCGATGACAATAGACATCGGCCAAATAAATATAAAAGCCACAACAACAGAAAAATTGGGATTCGCCGGCAAAGAAGAAGGCATTGCTGCATACGCAGTCGCCTTGTTATCTAAGACGGTAAACTAAAAATGATCAATTCACGCATCGTCATAACTGGTATTGGGCTAACAGCTCCCAACGGAAATAACCTGAAAGAGTTTCGTCATAATCTTCTCAATGGAGTTTCGGGAGTGCAAGAGTTCGAAACCCGATATATGGGCAAAGTGCATGCCGGGGTGTGCGATTTTGACGAACTAAAATACCAAAAGAAAAAAGAACGTCGTCGTGGCACACGTGTTGGGTCCGTTGCAATTTACTGTTCGCGTGAAGCCTTTGCCGATGCAGGTCTCAACTTGGAATCGATCGACCGATCACGAGTAGGGGTTTATCTGGGAACTACAGAACATGGAAATGTAGAAACCGAAAACGAAGTCTACAATATCAGCAAATACGATTACGATGTGAAATTCTGGTCGCATCATCATAATCCCCGAACAGTTTCAAACAATCCCGCCGGCGAAGTCACCTTGAATATGAAAATCACCGGTCCGCATTACACTATCGGTGCCGCCTGCGCTGCCGGTAACATGGGGGTCATTCAGGGACTGCAAATGTTGCGACTTGGAGAAGTGGATCTTGCGCTTGCCGGGGGTGTTTCTGAAAGCATCCATACCTTCGGTATTTTTGCCAGTTTTAAAAGTGAAGGTGCACTCGCCGAGCATGAAGACCCCACAAAAGCCAGTCGTCCGTTTGATAAAAACCGAAATGGAATTGTTTGCTCAGAAGGCGGATGCGTCTACACTCTTGAACGATTGGAAGATGCTCAGAAACGCGGGGCAAAAATTTATGGGGAAATTGTCGGATATGCAATTAACTCCGATGCCATCGATTTTATTTTACCCGATCCAGGTAGACAGACCCAATGCATGAGAATGGCTCTAGACCGGGCCGGACTCACACCAAACGACATTGATATTCTGAACGCCCATGCAACCGCAACGCAAATGGGAGATATTCAAGAAACCAAAGCTCTTCGCGATGTGTTCGGTAACGAATGCAAAACTCGATTCAATAACACAAAAAGTTTTATCGGTCACACCATGGGTGCAGCAGGCACATTGGAATTGTCCGGTAACTTACCCGCTTTTGAAGATAATTGGGTGCATCCGACCATCAATCTCGACGACCTCGACCCGGAATGCGCTTTGAACCATCTCGTCGCCAACAAACCTGAAAAACTTCCCGAAGTAAATTACATTATGAACAACTCCTTCGGTATGTTCGGCATCAACTCCGTTTTAATCGTTAAAAAGTTTTCGGAGTAGGGCCGGGGATTTTCATTTTTTTGAGAAGCAAATCCCCCAACCCCCTTCGTGAAGGGGGCTCTTTTAATAACCCCCTCTTTCCCAAAGAGGACTGGGGTTATTTACCTTATTCTCCGTTTAAATATTTTATTCGGCATATTTAATATTTTCTGCTACGTTGCCAAAATCCTTTCTTCATTTTTAGGAAGCTTGAATGGAAAGTAACTGTCGCTCATGGCTCTATGGCCTATTGGTTATAATAGGGATTACGGTTTTCGTCTTGTTACGCTATAGCAATTCTTGATTACAGTACTTAACGATTATAAAAATATAATTAGGAAATTGAGTCGTGCCGCTTTCAAATTTTAAAGCAGTGTTCTTCGATGTCGGAGGAACTTTGATTCGTGTTCATCCTTCCGTCGGTGATGTCTATGCCAGGCACGCCCGGGATTTTGGCTTTTCTGGAACTGCGGAAGAGCTGAACGAGGGATTCCGTTCGCAATGGAAAATAATGGGCGGCATCGAATCACTGGGAAATAAGTCTGGCCCTGAGGCAGAAGAAAAATTCTGGAAAGATTTGGTGTTTCAAGTCTTTCATCCTTTGGGGGGATTGGATCGTTTTGATGAATATTTCAAACTGATTTTCGAAGTTTTCCGCGATGGTTCCAATTGGAAAATTCAAGAAGATGTCATCGAGTCGAATATCTTTGAAAAACTTAAGCAGCAAGATATCACTTTAGGTGTCATTTCAAATTGGGATTCGCGGCTGACCTCAACTCTGGAAAACCTAAAGCTGGCCGGTCATTTTAAATTTATTCTGCCGTCTGCGGTGGTGGGATCTGCCAAGCCGGATAAAAAAATATTCGAAGAAGCACTTCGGCTTAGCGGTGTTGCTCCTCACGAAGCCTGTCATATCGGGGATGAGGTAAAAACAGATATCAAGGGTGCCCAAAGTATGGGTATTCACGCCATATTATTGGACCGGGAAAACAGATTCGATGATTCCACCCAACCCAAGGTTCGATCTTTTTTAGAACTGGTTTGAAGAGGGGCTAGGGCTTGTAACCTATCGTACCAATGAGTTTGGCGTTTTTGAAGCTCGTGTCGCGAGTTGTTGCGGATGTCAAATTAGCTTTGGTAAGATCCGCTCCGTGAAGAGATGCAGAGGTCAGGTTTGCTCTACTGAGGTCGCAACCCGTTAAGTTCGCGAAAGTAAGACTGGCCTTTATGCATTTGGCTCCGGCCAAATTTGCTTTCGTTAAATTGGCTCGACTTAAGGTGGTATTCTCTAGAGTAGCCCGGCTTAAATCGGCTTCTCTAAGGTTAGCGGTGGTTAAATCTGCTTCTGTCATATTTGAATTTTTAAAATTACATTTAGACAGAAAAGTCCTGACGAATTTAGTTTTTATCAATAGGGTATTGCTGAAGTTTGCCGAAGCCAGAGTTAATCCACTAAAGTCCAAACCCGAAAGATCCAAGCCGGAAAAATCCATTTGGTTGGAATGCTCAATACTTTTGGTAATGAGTAACCTTCTAACTTCTTCTGTTGTTATGTTAGCCATAGGATTTACTATTGAAAAGGCGAGTTTTATATCCCTTTGACTATAACCATTCCCCCTCTTCTAAACAAGCAATAATTTTTTATTGAATAGCATTATTTGTGACCGTTTCTAACTCCCTCTTTTTATTGCGAAAATCCCAAAGCAACAATAAATAAAAAGGTAGATATTCCACCCAGGGTGTCCATTGACTCCACGTTTGAATCTCCTGATAGTCAAAATAAAAATCTAGGTAATAAAGCCCAACCAAACCGGTAAGCAAAATCCATGACCGATTTGGGAACAAACATAAAAATGGTACTACCCAGCAAAGGTACCAAGGATTTTGTATGGGGCTAAGCAAAAATACCAGAGCCATCAGAACGAAGAAATGTTTTATGAACTTTTGAGGTTCGTTAATCAATGAAGTGTTTTTCAACAGAATCCAAATTAGAACCGCCATCAATATACAAACCACGGTTAGTTTGCTAAGAAAAATGGGTAATGGGTTAGACAAAAAAGACACACTATTTAAATCTCCCGGTAAGCTTTTGAAGATAAAAACCAGACAGGCAAAAATACTGTCATTACTTTGCCAATAGAGAGAATAAGCTTTTAACCCGTCAAACATTTGCAAGCCAATCCCCATAAAAGGGAGATACCCAAGAATTATTATCCCAATAAAGAGCAACGAGTTTAAGATGGGCGCCCCCCACGGATTCCCTTCATTTTCACGAGACTTCTCAAGACAAGATTGGAAATAAAGGGGAAATAATATTGCTGGATAAAGTTTTCCCAAAAAACCCAACGCAAGAAAAATTGTTGCCAGACTATGGCGGTGGCGGATCAGAAAATAAATAGAGCCACATAAAAATGAAATTCCAATAATATCCAGATGAGTGGAGTTGAGAGTTTCTTTGATTATGAGTGGGCACCAGAAATAAATCACACTCCAATTTTTATTTAATCCCAACTTGCTCAGAATTCCAACAATGAAAAACAAAGTTAAAACATCGAAGAACAGAAAAGCCAAACGCATGGCAAGAATACTGTCCGCTTGAATAAGGTGAACCGCTGTGAACACAAACTGAGCCATGGGAGGGTATATGGTCGGCACTGTTGGATGGTTTACCCTCTCGAGATATTTTAGGGATTTAGGAGTCTCCCATTTCAACGCCGATAGTTTTTCCAGTTCTCGCTCATTTGTTTCGGTATAAATCTCATAATAAGTTTCGGGATTTTGGATTCGCAACTCTTTAAAGTCATGAACTTCTGAGGGAGAGTATTTGAAAGGATTGATGCCGTTGGAAAAAACTTTCCCATCCCATAGATAGCGATAAACATCGTCTTCCTGGATCTGCTGCGCTGGCAAGATAGCCAGCCTGAACAGCAAGCCGAAAACAATAAGGGCCCAAAAGGTAAATCGATCTTCCGGTTTCTTTAAAACAAAAGCGCAAGCGGCAAAGAAAACCAAGGAGAGCGAAAAATAAATTACCAGATAGGTGAGAATTGGTCGATCGGCATAGCCTTCACCCCAATTGAACTCTTTAGAAATTTTAGTAAGGAAGAAATAAAGGAGTAGACTAACAATTCCCAGGAAAATGACCTGGAGACGTGGGCGCATCCTGAGTTAATGCGTTTGTGCGAAGGAGCTTTGCCCTTCCAGCTTTTTCAGTTTTTCAATTTCCATGTCGGAAAGGGTTTTGTAAATCTCTAGAACACTGCGGTGGGTGTAGGGGTCATCATTCTTAATTGCAAGGGCAGACCAATATCGGGTTAGCGCCTCCTGATACATTTTTTTCTTTTTGTATATATCTCCAAGTCGGACGAACAAATCAAACCGGTCTGGCTCAAGCACAGAGACCCGCTCCATACTATTCGCAGCTTCCAGAAGCTTTCCTGATCTTTCGAACTCGGTACCCAATGCCTCAAGGTATGTGGGGTTTTCAGGTTCGATATCCACTGCTTTTAAAATATGCTCGATTCCATGATCGTAATTTTGTTTTTTAAGGAGAAGCCTGCCTAATCGATAATGGCTGGCAGAATGCTTATTATCAATATTTATAGCTTTTAAATAGGTTTGTTCGGCTTCTGCAAGTTGACCTTCTAATTCCTGAAACTCTCCCAACACGCTTAGAGGGTGCGCCGAGTCTGGATTTTTATTTGCCGCCGTATTTAGCTGAGAAAAGGCGTCTTCTTTTTTTCCCTGTAAATAATGGATGGATGCCAAATTGATTCGGCTAAAAGTATCTTCTGTGTGCTTTAACACATCTTGATAGAGTTCTGCCGCACGATCATGCTTGCCCTGATCCTGATAAACCACACCCAGATTGTATAACGCGAAAGTGTCTTTCGGATTTTTTCTTAAAGCCAGCTTGTACTCTTCAATGGCTTTGGCATAATCCTTATTGTCGTAATGCTCAACCCCCCGATTAAAATGGCTGTCGATGGGAGCGGGCGTATTGGTGCAGCCAACAAAGAAAATCACCTGGCAGTACAAAAAAAGTTTTACAGGAAATTTTAGAAAATTCAGCATAGTTATCTGGCTGACACCTTATCGAGCCGTTTCATACGAGTATCCGGCTTTCCTGAAGTGGAAACTTCATCCGATGCCACGGGAACATCATCGGACTTGCGTACCAGTTTCCAAGGGTTCCGTTTCAAATCTTCGGTTAACGATTTCAAGTTTCGAGAAGTTTCGTTCATGTTTTTGACGAGTTCGAGTAAGCTCCGTCGATTCTCAACCATAATAGAGTTTCCCTGATCCAGAGTTTGCGCAACGCTGGTTGCAGTGCGGTCTATATCTAGAGTTATTTCTTGAGCGTTCGTTTCCATGCTATTGATCAAACTGGTTACACCCGGTCGCGTATCAGCCATTAAAATTTCCATTTCGCGCGACATGTTATGTAGCTGGCTTATGATCTCTCTAATCTCGGTATCTTTATCTGTTAACAGTTTATCGGCTTTTTCTGAAACAGAGGCCACGTGCTCGAAGGTCGAGCCTAGCTTGCCGCTATTTTTATCCAGAAAATTTGAAAGTTTTCCCGACACCTTTAAAGCATTATCCATATTTGCTTTAATTGCCGGTCGGTTTTCCATAACGACTGAATCCATATGCGAAACAGATAGCCGTACGCCTTCTAACGTATTTCGAACATCTGTTACCAGGTCTTCGGTAAGTTTGGTAAATCGTCGGATTTCCAAAATCACTTCTGTGGCCATGTCGCCAATTTTTGCAATCTCAAAAGAATCCTGACCAATCAATTTTTCATTTGCAGCCAATTCAGGTGAGCCTTGTGTTCCTGGTCGGATATCGATATAAAGGCCACCCATTAAACCGGCGGTTTTAATCATAGCGACTGAATTTTTCTTAATGATAATAGCGGGATTAATCTCTGCAATAACCGTTACCCTATCACTGCCCTTTTCATCTTTTGAGCCGAGCAATTCGATATCTTTTACAGACCCAATATCAAGACCTGCATAACGGACCGGAGCACCCACTTCCATTCCACCTGTAAAATTAAAAACAACTTTTAACATTTTACGAGGTTTGAAATAGTCCTGAATATTTCCCATCATAAAAATCATGGCAACCAGCCCAATCATGCTGATGAAAATAAATAACCCGGCTTTAACTTCTGAGGAACGGTATTCCATAATTATATATGACTCATGTTTTTGAGTTCGTCTCCATAATTGGTCAGGCTTTTGCTAAAGGGAATCGGTCCATCAGGGCTTCCCTGTATGAACTGTTGCACTCTTGGGTCGTCACTATTCCTGATCTCTTCTGGAGAACCCGAAGCAACGATCTTTCCCTTGAACAGCATAATAATTTTATCAGAAATTCTCATAGCGCTGGGAATTTCATGGGTGACCACAACCGATGTGATTCCCATTTTACGGCTGAGGTCGATGATTAACTTGTCAATAACGCCTATGGAAATGGGGTCAAGCCCTGCTGAAGGCTCGTCATAAAAAACAATTTTTGGGTCCAGCGCAATGGCCCGCGCCAAAGCAATGCGCTTAATCATGCCTCCTGACAGTTGCGCTGGTTTGAGATGCTCCGCACCTCTTAACCCCACCATCTCCAATTTCATTTTCACCATTATTTGAATGGTGCTTTCGTTTAGCTCCGTATGTTCCCGCATAGGAAGGGCGACATTATCTTCAACCGTTAACGAATTGAACAAAGCACCGCTCTGAAACATGATGCCAAATTTTTTTCTTACGCCATTCGCCGCTTCACCTTGCAACAGACTTACTTCTTCACCATCGATCCAAATTTCTCCTGAGTCCGGGGTGTAAGCACCGATGAGGTGTTTCAGCACCGTACTTTTTCCGCTACCGCTTCCACCGATGATAGAAGTGATTTGACCTTTTTCCATCTCTGCATTGAAATCATCGAGCACGACCACCCGCTTATCGCCTTCACCAAAAGATTTCCTGAGATGTTTGATTTCTATCATCAGAATACAAAGAAAAATAAAGATGTAAATACTAAATCTGCGATGATCACCAGGATCATGGAGACCACCACTGCGGTGCGTGTATTTTGTCCTACTTTTTCAGCTCCACCTTCAATGATGAATGCCATGTAGCTACCCACCATTACAATGATAACTGCAAACACAACGCTTTTTACTAACCCGGTTATAACGTCCTTCACTACCATTGCATCGAGGGAATTGTTGACATAAACCACCGGGTCGATACCCAGAGTGGTCGTGCCAATGAGGAAGCCCCCTAAAATCCCCATGAGGTCTGCCATAATAGTCAGGCAGGGCAACATGATCAATAGCGCCAGAAACCGGGGAGTGATCAAAAACTTGACTGGATTCAGAGCCATGGTTTCCAAAGCCAGAACTTCATCGGAAACTTTCATGGTTCCCATCTCGGCGGTGAACGCTGCTCCCACGCGACCCGCCATAACAAGAGCGGTCATTAAAGGTCCCAGTTCTCTCAGTATGGCAACTCCCACCAGCGCACCCACAAATTCCAAAGCACCCAGTCGGCTCAATTGATGCGCAGACTGAAAAGCGAGGATGACACCGATCAAAAACGAAACCAAAAATACAATGGTGGTGGACTTAACGCCGACCTCTTCCATTTGTGTCCATACGGGACGCCATTTATTCGGCTTGCCTTTTAGCGGTTCTATGAATGTGCAATATAGGGTGGCTCGGGTCAGATAATACAGGCCACTTATTTCCCTGAAGAAATCTGTAGAGGAATCTACAAGATTGAAACCTCTTCTACCTATGAATCCAAAAAATGACCTGACCATAATTATTCCTGAGGCGTAACTATGCGCAGGCCAGATAAAAGCACACAAACTAGTAACCAGAAGCGCAACGGTTATCGTCTGCTCAATTACGTTTTGACCTACTGCGTGTGGAGGCTACTCCACTAAGGCTTGCTCTTTTGTATCGAAAACTTCAAAAACGGTTAACAGGCGCGCAATCTCAAAGACATCTTTAACTCCAGGAGTTAGAGAGACCAGTCGAAATTTATTCTGACTGCTGTGACTCCATTGCAGCCCTTCGACCAGTGTGGCAATGCCTGAACTATCGATATAGGAGACCCCTGATAAATCCACAATAATGGCTTTATTATTTTCCTTAAACAAGGGAGCTAGAATATCGCGGACTTTTGTCGACGAACTCATATCGATGTCGCCATTGACTGATACGGTGACTGTGTTTTCCGCGAGATGCTCTAACTTCAACTCAATGCTCATTCTTTATTCTTCTCCTGAACCGACGTTAACTCGCTTTTTAATTTTTTAACCATTGTCAACAAAGTGCCTTTTGCCCTTTCGGTGCAATAGCTCACTTCATCCATGATCTCGTTAATGAAATGTGTACCCAATCCACCAGGTTTTATCTGGTCGAGACAGCGCGGCTTGATTTGGCTGCTATCACATTGCTTGCCGTAATCTCTTATCTGGACTTTGAAGTCATCCTCATCGATGAAAAAGGTAGCTTCGATAGGTTCCTCACAAGGCCCACCGTAACCATGCTTTATGACGTTGGAACAGGCTTCGTCCACGCAAAGAATGAGACGTCTTGCTGTTTCGTCCGGAACTTCATGGTAGTCCAGAAGTTCCTGAAGAACTTTTCGAATCAACCCCAGATACTTTGGGTGACTTGGTATGGAAAGTTTAATAGGTTGCGACATACAGTTATTGAATTTTAATGGTTGAAGCTAACAGTATACCTTGAAACCCCGTTATTTCAAT
>JAJDAV010000114.1 GCA_029261695.1 Nitrospinaceae bacterium
GCAGATTCCTATCGTAAGGCAATTCAATTTAATCCTTATTTTGAGCAGGCATTTTACAACCTTGCCTATTTGGCTATGGAATTAAGCAATTTTGACGAGGCAATTGAAAACTTTAATAAATTTTTGAAGATGCAGCCTAACCATTCCAAAGCACATTTCGGGTTGGGTAATGCTTTGATGATGAAAGGTCAATTAGATATTGCAATGTCAGAGTACCGAATTTCAGGGGAGCTTGATCCTACTTTCGCTCTTCCTTATATGAATATGGCGAATATTCAGATGCAGACCAAAAATATATCTGCAGCTATAGAAAATTATAAAAAGGCTCTTGAGGTTAATCCAGGGATGGCAGCAATCCATTTGAGTTTGGGTATGATTTACTATCAGTTTAAGAACGATGTACCAAAAGCTCTTACTTATTTAAAAGAAGCTCTTCGTTTAAACCCCAATCAACCGGGAGCAGCACGAGTTCGCTCCCTTATTAGAGAGCTTGAAAATAAACAACCTGCATAATAATTGTTTTATCTATTCAAAATATCCTGCCAATTATATTTATTCCTTTTGTTAGGTTTTAAAAGTAAAGCATACTAATAAAAAAATCTCTTTTTGGAACTTTAAGCACAAATGAGTTGTTCCAACAAAAGGATAAATTTAAAAATTTATAACTCAAAAAATTATGAATATTAAAAGAAATATATTTTCTACGATGGAGCCAGGGAAAAGCAAAATTCCGGGCTCTGATGCTGTTTTCAATATCCATGACGCCCTTGAAAATGCTCGAAAACGTATGGGTAAATTTTTTAAAGGAAATCAGATTTTGGGAAGAAAAGGGGCCATTGGTTGTGTCTCTCTTGAAATAAGCCAACGTTGCAATTTGGATTGCTCACTCTGTTATTTATCAGAATCTTCTGCAATGGTTAAGGATATGCCTATTGAAGAATTGTTTAGAAGATTAGATGTGGTTCTTAATACCTATGGTCCGGGAACAAATGTCCAGGTAAGTGGTGGTGAGCCGACTTTGCGAGATAAAGATGAGCTGCTGGCTATCGTTAGTTATGCCCGGAAAATTGGTTTAAATCCCGCGCTGTTTACTAATGGAATTAAATGCTCGAGAAAGTTGTTGGAGGAACTTTCTGAAGCTGGATTAAGCGATGTTGCTTTCCATGTCGATTTAACGCAAAAAAGAATAGGCTACGACACGGAGAAAGAATTAAATGAGTTAAGATTGAAATTGATTGAAATGGCCCGTGGCCTACCACTGTTGGTAATTTTTAATACGACTGTTCATGAAACCAATTTCAATGAAATTCCAGATCTGGTCCGTTTCTTCACCATAAACTCTGACGTGGTGGGAATGGCCTCATTTCAATTGCAGGCAGATACCGGCAGAGGGACTCTACACCAGCGACCAGATCCTATCAGTTTAGAATCGGTACAGGATAAAGTTTCAAAAGGAGCAGGAAGTCCTTTGCCTTGGGATACTATTTTGGTGGGTCATCCAAAATGTCATACCTATGTTCCTACCTTGGCTGTGAATGGAAAAGCTTTCGGGATAATTGATGACGCACTCATATTCTCAGACTTTCTGAAGGATTTCGGTAATGTAACTCATGACCGGCGCGAGGGCCCTTTGAAAATATCCTGGACGTATTTAAAGAATTCAATCAAGCATCCTAAATGGATAATTCGTGCGCTGATTTATTTTATTCCTCGAATATGGAGAATTAAAGAAGATATTTTTTCTGCAAGAGGAAAAATTCATAAGATCTCATTTTTTATTCAAAATTTCATGGATGAGAATAATTTAGATTCTGAACGGATTGATGCATGTTCATTCATGGTAATGACCAAAGAGGGCCCTGTATCTATGTGCAAGCATAATGCAAGTCGGGATGATTTTATTTTGCAAACTATTGAATATTCAGATGGAGATAAGAGAAAATTATTTCATCCTCTTTCCTCTGTTAATGAATCGAAACCAGTCGTTATTGAGGCTGAAATATTGAAAAATTAAATATGTTGAATCAATTATTAAAATACTCAAAACTTTTTGCCCTACTTATTGTGCTTCTTCCAGCTTGCGCCACTAAGGTGTACTCCCCTGAATTTATTTCATCGACCGAAAAACAAGTAGGCGAATTTAATGGCTCACGTTCTTGGAAAAAAACTCTGGATAAAAATGTCGATCTAAAAGGAAAAATTGCATTCAATAAATTAGCCGAAGATTACGTAGATCTTCTTTTCTATTTGGACTATATAGCGAAAACAAGCCCTGAATTAAATCCACAAAGCTTTAGTAGTAGTGAGCAAAAATTGGCATTTTATATAAACTCATATAATGCGTTGGCCATGTATGGGGTTGTATATTATAAGATTCCCAAGGATCTAAATAAGTTCATTGATCGTGCAAAATTTTTTAAGTTCACGGAATATAATATAGGGGGTAGGCATATCTCTCTTTATGATTATGAAAACAAAATCATTCGTCCGATGGGTGACCCGCGAGTACATTTTGCGCTAAATTGTATGGTGATTGATTGCCCTCGGTTGCCCAAAAAACCGTTTACTCCAGAAATGTTGGATGCTCAATTAAATGAGGCGTCTGTGGAGTTTTTAAATGATCCCCAAAAAGTATTTGTGGACCATTCTAAGAAAAAGGTAATGGTTTCTGAAATACTAAAATTTTATGAAGAAGATTTTGTAAACCCAAATCAAGCAGCAACACTTTTGGAATATATAAATCGATTCAGGAAGGAAAAAATACCCTCCTCATATAGCATAGGATTCTTTAAGTATGATTGGACGATTAATAGCCAGTGAAACGTTGGAACGAAGCTTAAGATATTTTATCGCCTCGGTTTTATTATTAACTGGATTAGGGAAATTACTCGATGTGCCGGGTTTTATAAAGGTTATAGAAACTTACCAAATAATCCCAGTTTTTATGCAACCCGTTATCGCAGTAACTCTTGTGGTGACCGAGCTTAAAATCGCAGAAAATTTATTTCGAAAAATAAATTTAAAACTAACTGCCTTGGCAGCCACCGGATTGCATGTCGGTTTTACCTTTCTAGCGACTATTACTCTCGTTCGTGGGATTGATGTTCCTAATTGTGGGTGTTTTGGAGTTTTTTGGGCCAGGCCATTAACTTATGTCACAGTATTAGAAGATATTTTTATGGTAGGAGTTTGTGTTTTCTTGTATAACATTTTGCGAAGAAAAGAAAGCCAGATTTAAACTACCATCCGGCTAAGTACTAAACGGTTGACGCCGAATCGTACATGAATTAAATCAAGTTTGATGTCCTTGCCTTTCAATTCAGGGAATGCAGATAACCCGCCATTTTGAAATAATTGCTCGGCATCAGGATAATTATCAAAATATTTTATGGACGTGGCAGAGTCTTCAATAGCGGAATAGTCTTCATTTTGGCTATTCCAGTTTCTTGCTGCTAGAAGAAAGTAGTCATCGATATCCACATTTTTTTTATTATCCAATATTGAGTTCATTGCAATTCTCCTAAATTCAAAAGCCCAAATTTTTTATTTAGTTACTATAATGTTTTCATTATATAAAGTCACGGTTTTGATGATTCCATTTCGCATAAAAATGAATAAAATAGCTAGTATTGGAGTCTTACAAAAAGACTCTTCTTTGGTAAATAGGGTAGAAATCTAAAAATATTTAATATGCTATAAATCAATGCTTTAGTGTTTAAAATGTTTTATTTGGAATTCAATTATTTTTATACAGGTGATCTATGAAAAAACTAATTTTAACGGCAATTTTCCTCTCACTATTTCCCTTTTCAGCGGGGGCTCAAAATTCCTTTGAGAATCTATATTGTAGTGATTATCATGGGAATCGGGTTCAAGTAATTCCAGACTCATCGGCAAGGCAGATGGCCGAAGCTGGCATTAGCACCTTTGGGGTGCCTCAAATTCGAGTTAACCCAACCCAATTAAAGGAATTGTCGCCGAAAACAAGAGCCTTTGCTATTAATCATGTGTGCGCCAATCTTGTGTTGGGTCACTTAGTACGGAGTGTGGATAATATTTACGATCACTACGACCGGGTGGGTAATGCCGATTGCTGGGCAGCTGGAAAATTATTTTATGGAGACATTATAGATAAAGATGGGGTTGATGCTATTGAGGCGGAGATCAATCAGTTAAACCGTGAGCAATGGTCTCATTTTCCAGGGCCGGTTCGAGTTGTAACATTAAACGAAGCCTGTGAGTTGAAACCCATGAAGTAAAATTTTTAGTTAGCATTCGTTATTAGCCGCAATCATGAAATTCCATTTTCTGATTGCGGCTTTTTTTTTGGAGCATTATAAAAATATTCTCTGTAAGTAATTTAATGCTAAGGCGACTTTATTAAGTTACCTTGGAAAATTTTTAATTTCACAGAGAATAATGAAAACAATATTTCAATTCATGAGATGTATTTTTGGGATGAAGTCCCCTTGGCCAGTTTGGGTTGGTTTATTGTTAGCATTAAATATGATTGTGCCGCTATTTTTCATCGAAACTCCAGAGGCAAAAGCTATTTTGATATCTGCTTTTGCAGGAGCCGGGTTAATGATGCTGTTATTCAATAAGTATGGTTTTGTGCGTTTGTTGGGCTTGGGCCATATATTTTGGATTCCGATTGTTATTTGGTTGGGCTACAGGCTACCGGAATTTTCATTTTCAACTCCTCTTGAAATTTGGTTTCTTTTGATAGTAGGGGTAAACACGATATCCCTAATCTTGGATGCTATAGATGTTGTCCGTTATTTCAACGGGGACCGGGACCCAATGGTGACGAGTTAGAAACTAATTAATTTCAACTCGATAGCGATATTCCAGTTTATGAACCAATCGGGAAAGTAAAAGGGTGAGCAACAAATAGGTAAGAGCTACATAGGTGTATGTTTCGAAGAAATTAAAATGTTTAGTGGCATATTCATTTCCAACACGTAAAATATCTGAAATCGCCAGAACAGAAACAAGGCTTGTATCTTTTAACATTCCCAGCGTTTGATTGCCTATAGCCGGAATAATGGTTCGCATGGATTGCGGCAGAATGATCTGAATTAGAGCCTGGTTTTCATTCATACCTAAACTACGAGCCGCTTCCCCTTGCTCTTTTGGGATGGCTTCGATTCCTGCACGGAAAACATCTGCCATGTAAGCACCATAGCTGAACCCAAACCCAATGACTGCTGCCACTAAAGCAGGCATTTGTACAAACTCACCCAAGGCGTAATAGATATAAAATAAAAGAACGAGTAGCGGCACGCCGCGAAGTATCTCGGTATATATGGAAACCGAAAGCCGAATGGTTGGGTTTTTAGAAAGCTTCCCCAGGCCGACCAGTAACCCGACTAGAATAGCAGCTGAGCTACCCAAAAAAGTAACGAGTAGCGTATAAAAAATCCCCGCAGGCAAAAGTGATATGAGCTCAAGATAACCGCCGGAATGTTCGCTAGTTGAAAAAGCTTCCTTTGCAGGAAGATAAATCAGAAAAAAAATACTTGCGAATACAGCAATATTCCAAGCCCATTTTTGGGAGTTTATTTTATCTTTAGTGGAGATGGTTTTTTCCATGGATCATTAAATGACATGTGAAAAAATTAAGGAACATTAGCGGCTTGGCCTAAGTCCCATTTTTTATGGAATTGAGCGACGGTTCCATCGGCAATCAATTCTTTTAGTGCGGAATTTACTTGAGCCATAAGTTTATTTTCATCTTTTCTCAAAACCACCGCGTAAAATTCATCCGATAGTATTTCTTCAATCATTTTAATTTCTTGAAATAGAGGTTTGTTTTTAAAAAACAATGTGCCAGAACTTTCACCCAGTACCGCATCTACTTTTCCATTAATAAGATCAGAAACTGCATGGCCGTACATTTGATAGCCTTTAATTCTTATTGACGCTTGTTTTTCCAGGAAGAAATAAGATGTGGTCCCTATCTGAGCTCCAATCAATGCATTCATATTCTTGGCATCTTCGAAAGAAGATATGTTTTTTTGATCTCTTTTAACAACGAGAGCTAGTCCGCTTTTTAGATATGGAATGCTGAAGTCCATTCGCTGTTTTCTTTCTTCCATAACAGTTACAGAACTAATCACCATATCAAATTTTTTTGTGATTAAACCGCCAAAAAGTCCGGCCCATTCTACGTTGACCAATTGAATATTGAATCCTGCTTTTTTGGCTATAGCACGTATTAAATCTGGTTCGAATCCGATTATATCGTTACCCACACTCATAAAAGACATAGGCGCCAGGGTAGCATCTGTAGCAACGATATAGGTTTCTCCATCGTTTTTACTTTCACAACTAATGAGAAACAGGAAGCAAAGGAAAATGGATACTAAAACGACGGTAGACTTAAAAATTTTAATTTTCATTAATTTGAAATACGTCAGAGACTGCGAAAAGAACTCGGACTGATTCTCCAATGGAATATTGATGTTGTTTGGATTTTCTATGTTGCAGAGATATTTTAAAATGAGTTCCATCCTTAAGTTTAATCTGGTATCGGGTGTGGTTCCCAAAAAAATCAATGCTGAAAAGAGTTCCTTCAAGACTGTTTACGGGTTCTATTTGTCCTTGCCCCGAATCAAAATATACTTTTTCAGGCCGTACATAACACCGCTGCTCCTTGGTATCTGTTGTTTTGGATGCCAATTGAATTTTTCCATTATCTCCCAATGAAAGCATTACAAGATTTTCATTTTTTTGTTCTACTGTTCCAGAAAGGCAATTGATGTCCCCAAGAAACGTGGCTACAAAAGAAGACTTTGGTCTATCATATAAATCTGCCGGTGTCCCAGATTGCTTGATGCACCCATTTTCCATAATGCACATTTTGGTGCCCACGCTCATTGCTTCTTCTTGATCATGGGTTACGAATAGAAATGTGATTCCAAGAGTTCTTTGCATTTCTACAAGTTCCTCGCGAAGATGCTGCCTAAGGCTGGGGTCAAGAGCTGACAGTGGTTCATCTAGCAAAAGAATTTTTGGTCTATTAATTACGGCTCTTGCTAAAGCGACACGCTGGGCTTCGCCGCCACTAATATGCTGAGGGTATGAACTTTTAAGATCCATTAAATGGGTGATTTCCAAAAGCTCATCAATTTGTTTGGCAATTTCTGGTTCAGGGAGTTTTCTTATTCGCGGCCCCACAGCGATATTGTCATAAACAGTCATATGCTGGAATAAAGCGTAGTTTTGAAAAATCAACCCAACCGGCCTTTTTTCAACAGGAAGGGAGCTTACCTCCTTACCCTCTATCCATATTTTGCCTTTGTCGGGAGATTCAAACCCCGCAATTATTCGTAAAAGGGTGGATTTACCACAACCGCTTTGGCCTAACAGAGTGAACCTTTCCCCCTCTCCGATTTCCAGAGAAATCTCTTTTAGAATAGGTTTTCCGTTAAATGATTTTGAAATTGAATCAAGCTTCAACATTTAAGATCTTTTTGAGGAAACAGAGTTGCAACATGCAGGCATTTTATATAAATTCTCTAAGGAATTATACAAGGTTTCTAGGGAGAGAATATGCAGGTTTTGGTAATAGGGGGTGGTGGACGCGAACATGCACTCGTTTGGAAGATAATGCAAAGTTCGAAGGTCGAAAAAATATACTGTGCGCCGGGAAATGCAGGTACTGCAGAGATTGCTGAAAATATTCCTATCGCAGCAGATGATATTAATAGTCTATTGGAATTTGCGTCAGAGAATGATATTGGACTGACCGTTGTGGGTCCCGAGCAGCCTCTGGTGTTGGGAATTGTGGACCGCTTTGAGGAAAAAGGTCTGCGAATTTTTGGTCCCAATGCTAAAGCAGCGGAATTGGAAGGAAGCAAAGCTTTTTCAAAAGACATAATGAAAAAATATGGGCTTCCGACGGCAGAGTATAAAACCTTCACCTCTGCTGAAAGTGCTGCTGAATATATTAAAACAAAAAATCATCCACTGGTTGTCAAGGCCGATGGTCTTGCGGCTGGGAAAGGGGTGTTACTTTGCCAAACAAATGAGGAAGCACTGGCCGCAGTAGAAACAATCATGGGAGAAAAATCTTTTGGCGATGCGGGCAACCAAATTGTTGTTGAAGAGTTTCTTGAGGGACAGGAAGTTTCGGTCCTTGCCTTTTGCGATGGACAAACAGTTTTAATGATGGACTCGGCTCAAGATCACAAAGCAGCCTATGATGGTGACAAAGGCCCCAATACCGGAGGTATGGGAGCTTATTCCCCCGCACCGGTTTTCACTGAGATAATGCGACAAAAGGTTCGCGATAAAATTATGTTGCCAATGGTACGGGCCATGCAACAGGAAGGCCGTCCCTATAAAGGAATTCTTTATGCGGGATTGATGTTGACCAAAACGGGTCCGCAAATTTTGGAATTCAATGCTCGTTTTGGTGATCCAGAAACTCAACCTCTGTTGGTCCGAATGGAAAGCGATATTATTCCCTTGTTTGAAGCATGTGTTGATGGAACATTGGACCAATGCCCGCTGAAATGGAAAGATGAAACATCGGTATGCGTTGTGATGGCTGCCGAAGGCTATCCCGAATCCTATGAAAAAGGAAAACCTATAAGTGGATTAAAAGAGGCTAACGCTCTTTCCGGCGTCGTGGTTTTCCATGCAGGTACCAAAAAACAAGAGGACAAAGTGTTGACCTGCGGAGGGCGAGTTCTAGGTGTGACAGCTACCGGAAAAGATACAGCTACAGCAATTGCTAGAGCTTATGACGCTGTAGATAAAATAAAGTGGGAGGGCATCCATTTTAGAAAAGATATCGGCCACCGAGCTGGCGGTTGATTGTTGGATAATGCAAAAGGCGGGAAATCCCGGTTTTCCGATTTTCACACTTTCGGCTAGTGGTTAAATTGAAAATCGGAGAAACCTCCAATCCCGAAAGTTTCAACCGGGATTCCCCTTTTATTTCTTTAATCTATTCGTCTTCATCTTTTTCTTTTCCAAATACAATTTCTTCTGGCACTCATGTGAACAGTATTTAGAATTGGGATGCCTGGGATGAAACTCCTTCTTGCACACTACACATATTTTGTTGTAAAACTTGGTATCCGTATTCTCCTCGATGGGAGGTTCTTTAAAACTATTTATAAGTGAGCGAACTTTTTTGGTTGAAGGTTGGTTAAAAAATTCCTTGCTAGCATTTGTTAGCTGACTCTCTCGTAATATTTTTTTGAGTTTTCCATTTTTGTCGTAAACCTTACATTCATAAGCCATAACGTGGCTTCCATTTCTAAGGCAGTTCTAAACCTCTGACTATTTTATTAATCGGAAAATTCCCCATCCAGAATATTTATCCGTTCTTGCGTGACTTTGATTTTTAAAATCAAACACCTTAATTAAACAGGTGGAACTCTTTTCCTGTTTTTGGGATTCCATATGGACCAAATGTGGACGAATTTTAATAACTTTTTCATTATTATTTTGGTTCAGCTTTATTTCTACGTATTGGTTTTCTGAAACAAAAGAAGATTTACTAATTCTAAAATGTTGTGCCTGATCGTCTTGGGACAAAAATGTAACTTCATCCTTATTTATAGAGAGCGATTTTATTTTTGCTGTGGAAGGATTATCCGAAATCCATTTCCCCGCCACTGATTTAGGGCAACCTGAATTAAGCCATTCTTCATCTTTCCAAGAAAGAGCAGAGCTGGTAGAAACAAAGAAAGATAAAATACCCACAAGCGAAAAAATAATTGTAATTAAGATATTTAATAAAAATTTGCGCAGCTGGATTAAATCGCGCCCTTTATAAAAATATTTTTGGTCAGACATATTTTCCCTTATAAATTTAAATGGATACGGTATTTTTAAAATTAGTAATATGTTCTGATAAAAGTTTTGAAAAAATATCCAAATTATAAGGCCAGGCATACTGAAAATTAATTTTTGGATATTTAAGGCGAAGAGCTTCTACTTCCTCGGGTATTTCTCTTTCAGAATGTGATCCGCCAGGAGTGATCATGGTGGTTATCAATATAACTTCTGAAACATTTTCCTCTGCCAGTTCATCTGCTGCTTGCTCTATTGATGGATAACAAAACTCGTTATAGGCGGTTTTTAATATATAACCGTCCAGGCGAGGAGCAAGATGGGTAGCTAAACTTTCTAATCCAAATTTATAAGGATCTGACTCAGGCGTTCTTTCCCAGTTTCTGATTACTGAATCCAGTTCCATTTCTTTGGAGGTAATGTGTGTGCCTGTGCGTAACCTGTGTTTATGTATTTTCATGAAATCTTCCACGATTTCTCTGGGAATATCACTGGGCAAGCCACCATGGCCAATAAGTATTACTGCTTGTTTAAAAGTTTCCATTTTGTTAGTTAACCTATATTTTAAAATTAATTTTAATTAGCGACTGGTAATTGTTTTTCAAATTTTTCCAACCATTGGTTGAAGGTATTAAAATCTTCTATTTTATTTATCTTGGGTAAATTATCTGGTGTACCTTTTCCACCTGAAATAATGGTTACTTCTTTTTTTAATTCACTTCTTATTTTTAGAAGACAATCTTCTGGATCCAAAATCTTCTCGCCGAGGGAAATACTCAAACAAAGAAGCTCGGGTTCATTTTTATTTGCTGTTGAAATAATATCTTCCAAAGGGGTATTTAATCCAAGATAGATTATTTTTCCACCTGAAAGACTAGCGACGACCGAAGACATAAGCAGTCCCAGGTTATGAGTCTCCCCAGGGAGGGTTGCCATCAAGATGCTCCAACCCTCTTTTCTGCTATTCAGTTGCCTCCATTTGCTGGTCAGAAAGCTATCAACGCATTCCGTGGCAAAATGTTCATTGGAAATTGATAGTTCTCCAGATTCCCATCCATTGCCAACTCGCTCAATAAAGGGAACCATACAATCGACTATGAATTTAAGAGGGCCGACTTTGTTCCATTGTTCGTGAAATCCTTGAAGAAGACAGTCGTCTTCGTATTCATGAATACCTTTAATCCAACGCTCAACCAACATTTCGTTAGAGGAGCTTTCAAGCTCTTGAGGTGATGTGGGGTTTGAATCTATTAAAGGTTTTAACCCCATCAGCCCATGCAACTCTTCCAAAGTCCCAGAGACCACTTTGCTTGCTCGATATCCCGACTCTAAAGCTTTGGAAATTGCTCTTAGTCTTGGTACATCTTCCTTGGGATAGCGGCGGTGACCGGAAGGTAACCGTTGAGAGAGGGGGGTGCCATAGCGCTTTTCCCACATTCTCAATGTATGGGTAGTTATTCCGGTCAGCCGTGCCAGTTCTCCTATTGAAATTAAATCTTCCATTTTGTTTTCAGCATTCATAGGAATTGTGATCTCTATTTAATTGGAACGAGGGTTAAATATTATCCTTAACCATTTTTTTATTTAAATCTGCCTTAGCAAGATTTGGGTTTTCTTTATGGTTAAGAATTTTTAGTCCACTGGAAGTTCTTTCAACAAGAAAACTGTGTCCAGAAATCGAAAGTTGAAATTTGTTTCCAGTTTTGATTCCATACTCATTTAACAAATTTTGTTCAAGGTTGGTCAAACCCACAGAAAGCGTTCCCTTGCCTTCAAACATATGCTTTACAATTTTTGAATTTGTGGCATTTCCAAATATCCATTCAATAGATAGAAGTTTATGATCATGTCCAATATGAAAAGGATTTTTCATGGAAACTTTGGAAGGGGTTGCAACTTTCTTCAAAGGTAGAATGTCGTCATTCGTCATTTTATTAAAAATAGAGGCATCGGTAATTTTGATACCAGCAGAAGTTCTTTCGAACGTGACATCAATGTTGCGAACGATGGAACTGAATTTATTTCCAACCTTAATTCCATAGTGATTGAATTTTTTTTGCTCAAATGGATTCAAACCAATAACTCCAGTAGGTTTTGCAGAGTTCAGGTTTCTTTCAACTTTAGAATTTAGCTTTTCTGAAAAATGCCATTTAAATGGAACGGTAGAATGATCGTGATTGGAGTGGGCAAATGCAGAACCGGAAGTGATTAAAGCCATAGAAGCGATTGCCAATGTTTTTAATATTGTGTTTGCTGGTTTCATTATTTTGTCCCCCTGAAAATTATTATAGTTAAAAAATTATAACCTTGTATAAGTTTAATATTAGACAATATGTTAGATTTGTCAACTAATATCTAGACAAAAAAATAAATTTTGTATAGATTTTATTGTAAATAGTTGAAAGATAAAGGAAAAAACTTAGAATAATTTTTATATAATTCCATGCGAAAACCCAACTGCGACAGGTTTTATTTCCATTTTCTCGTGATTTGGGGGGTGCTTAAGGGCTAAAAAATGGTCAGAGAAAGCAATGTGAAGGATTTAGCGAAAAAACCGGAGGAGGGAGATTAACTTTGCAAAAATGAACTTACTATTAACAGCAACCCGTCTTTATACCAGGGGACTATTTCGGCAACGAGTCTTTTAGCCGAGATAACTTGTGGTCAGAACCAAGAAAGCCAAGGTTAAATTGAGCCGGACAAATTTTATGGGGAAATATTACAGGAACAACACTGGCTAGTCGAGTTGCGGTTCTTTATTTTCGGTTTCGACGTCTTCCATTTGCTTGTCGAACAATCGGTGGGCGAGATACCAACAACCCCAGGATACGATTACCACAGTGCCGATTCCTATAGAGGACCATAACATCAGGTTATCACTGGAAGACACACCGCGAAGAAAGATAAATGCGCCGAGAGGAAGGGCCATTACAAAGCCGAAACAGGACAACAACATCGAACTACGCGCATAATATTTTGGGCGTACATCAATATTGAGGTCTGTAAGGTATTTTTTATTTTCAGGCAAGGCTGCATCGAGCAGCTCAATTTCCCCTTTACATATCGGGCAATATTGACCTCCCCAAAAAGCATTTTTACACTGTAGACAAAACTTGACCATAAGATATTTCGTGTTTTTTGATTGGCCTTTAGGATACCTCATTTATAATGACCCTACAACTATTGCTACTTCTTTAAGCGAAATAGAAATGACAGATAAAAAAAGGATCGTAATTTTAACGCATGGTGGCGCAGGGTCAGACCCGGCACATGCGGATGGCACTGCCATCGCCGGCCAGATGGGAATAATGGGTCTGCAAACAGGGGAATCTGCTCTGGATGCGGCTTGTAATGCAGTCGTCAATTTGGAGGACGATGGACGGTTCAATGCCGGGGTGGGATCTCATAGGCGAAGCGATGGTTCCGTACAAATGGACGCCTCGTGTATGGATAGTTCCGGAACATTCGGGGCTGTTGCGGCATTGGAAGGGTTTAGAAACCCTGTTCAAGTGGCTCGGATTGTAAGTCAGTCTGAATACCGGATTTTGGCTGGCGCTGGGGCCGCAGAGTTTGCAATGAATCAGGGATGCAAAACAGTTTCTGCAGATGAAATCGCAAATACGGGAAAAGATTTTTCTACAACCGACACAGTAGGTTGCGTGGTTCGGGATGGAGACCAGTTTGCTGCGGCTCTAAGTACCGGAGGAATAAATGAAGCAATACCAGGTCGCGTTGGTGATGTTCCATTAATTGGCTGTGGCCTTTATGCCGGTCCTGACGGTGCGGTTGCAGCAACAGGAGATGGAGAATACATCGCAATGCAAATGACAGCCTTCCGAGCTTATCAACTCATTGAACAAGGGATGGATCCGAAAGAAATCGTTGCAACTGCTATCAGTTGGTTTAAGAAACCAATTTCTTTTGGAATTATTGTTGTCAGTAAAATAGGTTTT
>JAJDAV010000115.1 GCA_029261695.1 Nitrospinaceae bacterium
ATCTATTTCATCGCAGGTCTTTTTAACATCCTGTGCCGATTTGTCCAGAGCAGCCATTTCTTCTTCTGTCAATTTTAATTCAATAACCTTTTCTATTCCATGAATGCCCATCATAACGGGCACGCCGAAGAAAATTCCACTCCACCCATACTCTCCTTCGAGGTAAGCGGTGCAAGGTAGAATACGCCGTTTGTCTTGCAAGATGGCTTCTATCATTTGCACAACCGAAGCACCTGGCGCATAGAATGCACTGCCGGTTTTTAACAGTGAAACAATTTCCGCGCCACCTTTTCGTGTGCGTTCTACCACCCGGGCTATTTGTTCTTCAGTCATCAATTCGGTGATCGATATGCCAGACACAGAAGTGTAGCGAGGCATAGGAACCATGGAGTCACCATGTCCGCCAAGCACCATTGCATCGACATCAACCAGAGAGCAATCCAGTTCCAGTGAGACGAATGTTCGCAAACGTGCAGCATCGAGCACGCCGGCCATCCCAATGATTTTATTCTTTGGCAAGTTGCCAGTTTTCTTGGCCATATAAACCATCGCATCCAGTGGATTGGACACAACGATGACAATAGGGTCACGCGAATGTTTCATGATCTGTTCGGTCACCGTTTGCACAATTTTGGCATTGGTAGCGAGAAGATCTTCGCGACTCATCCCCGGTTTGCGAGGCAAGCCAGCGGTGATGACAACGATATCTGAGTTTGCTGTATCTTTATAGTCATTGGTTCCCGTCACTAGACTATCAAATACTTGGAGACAACTTGACTCTTGCAAATCCAGTGCTTTCCCTTGTGGGACGCCCTCAACAATATCAATAATCACCACATCGCCGAGATTTTTATAAGCAGCCAATTGGGCAACAGTAGACCCAACTTGACCCGCGCCCACCACTGTAATTTTTTTTCTTGCGCTTGACATAGCAGTTCCTCAAAAGAAAGCAAACCCTAATTCGGTTTGACTTGTTATTCGCCGAGGTTTTTATTGGAGCCCTCTTTTGAGGGCTCCAAAAACTCCAACGTGTCCAGCGGGTTGATTAATTCAAGCTGTCCAAAATTGAATTGAAAGTTGCACTGCGACGCATTGCTTTAGCGACCTTAGCAGGATCAGTGCGGAAATAGCCACCAATATCCATGGCTTGCCCATTAGTCGCATTCAATTCACCTATAATCGTATCCAGTTTAGCTTCAAGTTGTTCAGCGACTGGGGCGAACTTTGCTTTAAGTTCCGCATCATCATCTTGCGCTGCCAGTTCTTTTGCCCAGTAGAGTGCCTCGTAAACATGGGTGCCTGCATTATCCAACTCGCCCACCTTACGGCCTGGGGATTTTTTGTTTTCCATTAATTTCCCAGTCGCGCGATCCAATGTATCCGCCAACACCTGTGCTTTGGCATTGCCTTTAAATCTACTAAAGTGTGCAAGAGATTCAGAAAGCGCGAGAAACTCACCTAAAGATTCCCATCTTAAATGACCTTCTTTAACAAACTGTTGAACATGCTTGGGAGCAGACCCACCCGCACCGGTTTCAAAAAGACCGCCACCTTCAATCAACGGAACGATAGACAACATTTTTGCGCTGGTTCCCAACTCCAAAATTGGGAACAAGTCGGTCAAGTAATCACGAAGAACATTGCCCGTCGCGCTGATGGTGTCTTTACCTTCTTTGGCGCGTTGAAGAGAATGTTTCATAGCATCGTCAGGAGACATAACTTGAATATCCAGTCCATTCGTATCATGGTCTTTCAAGTAGACGTCTAATTTTTTAATTATCTCTGCGTCATGCGCTCTGTCTTTGTTCAACCAGAATACAACCGGTGTTTCAGACAATCGAGCTCTTGTTACTGCAAGCTTAACCCAATCCTGAATTGGAATATCTTTAACAATACAGCTTCTGAAAATATCTCCTGTTTCAACAGATTGCTCAAGCAAGGCATTACCTGCGCCGTCGATAACTTTAATCGTTCCGTTACCAGGAGCTTCAAAGGTTTTATCGTGCGAGCCATATTCTTCTGCTTTTTGCGCCATGAGACCGACATTGGGTACGGTTCCCATTGTGGTTGGATCGAACTCGCCGTTTTCCCGGCAGAAATCAATAGCGGATTGATAAATACCCGCGTAACTTCCGTCTGGAATAAGAGCTAAAGTGTCGGCTTCTTTTCCATCAGGACCCCACATTTTCCCTGAAGTCCGAATAGCTGCTGCCATAGAAGCATCGATGATAATATCGCTTGGAACGTGCAAATTGGTGATTCCTTTATCTGAATCAACCATTGCCATTGCAGGCCCCTTATCCAAACAAGCTTTAATATCAGCTTCGATTTCTTTTTGTTTATCTTCAGGCAAACCTTTAATCTTTGCGTAAACGTCGCCTAATCCGTTATTGGGATTAACACCAATTTCCTTAAAAGTGTCTGCATGTTTTTCGAAAACTTCTTCAAAAAACACGGTAACGCCATGACCAAAGATGATCGGATCCGAAACTTTCATCATGGTGGCTTTCATGTGCAAAGAAAATAAAACATCCTCGTCTTTTGCTCTTTGTTTAGCATCCTTAATGAATTGGCGCAAAGCCTTAACACTCATTTTTGTAGCATCTACCACAGCTGATTTATCTAGAGGAACATTATCTTTTAAGACCTTCGTGCTTCCATCTTCGCCAACAAATTCTATCCGGCCTTTTCCAGCAGATGCGTCTGAAATGGTTGTTGCTTTCTCATTGGAACAAAAATCATTACCGCTCATTTGAGCAACATTGGTTTTAGAGTCCTTTGACCATTTACCCATAGAATGAGGATTGCTCTTGGCATAATTTTTAACTGAAACCGCTGCGCGACGATCGGAATTTCCTTGTCGCAAAACAGGGTTTACCGCGCTACCCTTACAAACATCATATTTAGCTTTAATTGCTTTTTCCTCGTCTGTCTTTGGGTCTTCAGGAAAATCCGGCAAGTCATAGCCTTGGGATTGAAGTTCCGCAACTACGCCCTGAATCTGGGGATTCGAAGCACTGATATTTGGTAGCTTGATGATATTTGCATCAGGCTTCATGACCATTTCACCCAGAAGAGCAAGATCATCCGGTTGTTGTTGTTCCGGTTTCAACCTTTCAGGGAACTGAGAAATGATTCGTCCTGCAAGTGAAATATCCTTGGTACCAACTTTTATACCTGCTACTCCAGTAAAAGCTTGGATGATGGGTAAAAAAGAGCCACTGGCTAATTCGGGTGCTTCATCAACTTTGGTGTAGATAATATCTTCTGACATCTTCTTGACCTCTAATAGTTACGTTTAATGAATTAATGTGATTATTTATAAATTGCGAATCGGTAGAAAAAATCCGGGAAGTTCTATCCAGTATGTCAATTGTAAGAAGGGGTTAAGCTAAAATATTAGCCTTATATTGTCAAGCAAATTTGGATTGAAAAAGTGACCCAAAAAAAACAGCTAGTTTGAGTTCTTTAAAAAATCTCCCAACCATTGAAAAACTGCTTGATTGTTCAGCAAGTTACGACCATACAAAAAAGAGCACTACCCTTAATCTCGACCCTCTCTTATTGAGTTTTTATCGACACTGGATGTCTAATTCTGTAAGTCCTTGACCTTGTAATTTACAAATAAATCTTTATCCTCTTTACTAACCTTAATAATTTTATTCTTTTTTGATGATTACACCGATCAACGATTACCGACTGGCAATTGATTTCAGCAGTGTTCAGGATATCCCTGAAGACCCCAGGGAGCGATTGTCTTATTTCAATGCTTTCAAAGAATTGATCCAAGTCGAAAAAGAAAAGATCAAAAACTGGCATCGTTCTGGAGCGGGAGGACGGGAAGTTATCCAGTCTCAAACCAGCCTGATGGATGAAGTAATCCGGCATGTCCTTCTTTCAATGGCTCGACTAAAAAGCTATCAGTCGACCTCGGTATTAAACGATTTCTGCCTGGTTGCCGTTGGCGGCTATGGGAGAGGAGAGCTCAATCCCAATTCTGACATTGATCTGCTCTTTTTGTTACCTCCAAAACCAAAATCGCTTACTGGCACCTTCATTCAAGATGCCTTATCTGTGCTCTGGGGTTTCGGCATGGAAATCGGGCACAGTTCACGCACAATCAAAGATTGCATTAAGTTAGCCAAGGAAGATTTAACTATAAAAACCTCCATGATTGAAACGCGGTTCTTAATTGGTGATCAGATCCTTTATGGCCGTTTTACGAATTCCATAAACAAAAATGTCCTGCAAAAAGGGGTTAAAAAATTTCTAAACTCAAAACTAAAAGAAAAATACACCCGCTACGGAAACGACGAGGGGGTAGTGTGCCACCCAGAACCAGATATCAAAAATGGTCCTGGGGGATTGCGAGACTACCATAATGCGCTCTGGGCAACAGCGGTTAGGTTCGGTGTTCACTCATTCAGGGAAATTGGGGCTACCCAGATCATTTCACCACAGGAAATTGAATCGCTATACAACTCAATAGATTTTACTTTGCGCGTGCGCAATGAATTGCATTATTTGACGGGAAAAAAGACCGATGTTTTGTCGCGAGAGATCCAAAAAGATCTGGCAACACATCTGGGATATCTGGCTTCCTTTGACGGTCAACCGGTTGAAGATTTCATGCGCGACTATTATTTGCACGCCACCAATATTTATAATTTCTCAGAAAACATTTTTGAGCACTGTCTGCAGGTCAGACGAAAGTTTATGCGGGTACTCACCGACTTAACGAATAAATCATTGGGGAATGGATTCAGCATTTCCGGCTCGATGCTAAAGTATAAGGGCGACCCTAAAAATGATTTCAAAAAAGACAAATCTTTAGTACTGACAGCTTTGGAGCTTTGCCGCCTGCACCCCGTTTTACCTGATTACCAATTGCGAAGACAATTGAGGTTGCACAAAAAGCTCATCAATGCAGAACATATGAAGGGGGAAGAGACTAGAAAATTTCTATTCGCAATTCTTGGAGATAGTGATTCTCAAAAAACTCTAAGACTCATGCACGAAACTGAAATTCTTGAGCAATTATTGCCAGAGTTTGGACTGGCTCACTGCAAGGTAAACCACGACTTCTACCACCACTACACAGCAGACGAGCATTCGTTACGGATCATCCGGTTTTTAGAAGAGCTGGAATCATTTACTTTAGACAACCCCACCGATCTGGTGTCTCTCTACGAAGGTTACGAACACAAGAAAACCTTGAAGTTTGCGGCCCTTCTGCAATCAGCAGGCACTCTCTCCAATATGGATGGAGAATCGGGGTTGTCTGGATTCTTAAAATTCATCGGCGAGCGATTGCATCTACAACAGGATGAAAAAGAGTTGTTGGAGTTCTTAATAAAGAACGTTTTTGAAATGGTGGAAACCGCTTTGCATCAGGACATCCATCACCCCACAGTAATCCAAAAATTCGCTACCACCGTCAACAGTCCCGAACGGCTGGCGGCATTGTATCTTTTCAGTTACGCAGAGTTGCGTGCCGTGGCGCCAGGCACTTTAACGGCCTGGAAAAAACTTTTACTCTCTGAGCTTTACGAACGCACTTTAAATTTCTTACAAGAACCCGAATCACTGGACCGACATCCACAAGCAACCCGAGTCAGGGTTTTTAAAGCCTTACACGGTGAGCTACCCGTGGCTGAGATTGAATCGCACCTTCGCCTCATGCCAGAAGATTACCTCATGACGGCACATTCTGAAGAAGTGGCTTTGCATATACGATTGATGCGTTCACTTAAAGACAATCCTTTCATATTGCACCACGAGTTCAACGAGCCCGGCGGCTATCACAACATCACATTATTCTGCGTTTCCGGACAAGATTCGTTTAAAAAATTGGTAGGCGTTTTAACCGCCAAAAGTCTGAACATACTTGGCGCTCATATCTTCCTCAAAAAAGATGGATTCGTAATTGTGTCGGTTCAAGTTGAAGTGAGCCAGGTCGCTACAGGAGACAACATTGAATTATGGAAAGAGGTCAAGCAGAGCCTTTTGGAACTATTCTCAAAGCAAACAAATTTACAAAAAATGATGCGGTCGCGTACGCGCTTTGCAGGCGAACAAAAAAATTCTGACAAAGCAATCGTGCCTAGAATCCAAGTAGAAAGAGAAACCGCAAACACCTTTACCACCATCCGTGTTGAAGCTCGCGATCATATGGGGATGCTATATAAAATCGCTTCCGTATTTGCAGACTTTGGAATTCTCATCCACCGGGCTAAAATATCCACCCAAGGCGACCGGGGTATCGACGTTTTCTATGTCTCATTAAAAGATCAGCGCGTGACTTTCAATAAACTGATGAGCCAGTTCAAAGCAAATATGATCAAAACATTAATGATAGAAAAACTCGAAGACGTCCCCTAGCAGGGCAAGCCCTGCTGCTAATAGGTCTGTGCCTTTTCAGCGATACAATTACCTTAAAGCTTCTGGAGAAAATTTTTAAATAACTCCCCCTGTTAAGGGGGATTGAGGGGGTTAATAAATTGCGTTTCTTTTTATCTGTTTGGGTGCTCTTAGGCGGAGTCTTATTACTGTCTGTCTCGCTAGCTTTTGCAGAAACGATAGACTCTGAAACCGGGCGCGACATTTTCTTCAAGCATTGTAAAGCCTGTCACGGAGATAAGGGCGATGGCAAAACCTTCGCTGCGAACGTGTTGAATCCCCGGCCGAAAGATTTCACCTCAGAAAAATCAAAACAGGACCTGACAGAAAAACGCATGATTCAATCTGTCACCGAAGGAAGGAAAGGCACCGCCATGATGCCCTGGAAGTCTCG
>JAJDAV010000116.1 GCA_029261695.1 Nitrospinaceae bacterium
AGCCGAAACCTTTATGAAAAATGGCCTTGGCCGAAAGTTACAAAGGGGTCACAGAATTTCGTTGACAACACCACATCTTGTATATATTTTGTTTGGCAACACAAAATATAGATGTTTTGTGTAGTATTTGATTTTTAAGGACCTAACAAAGTAAGGGCGGGGAGATGGAAAAAATGATATGCCCCTTATTCAATATAAGTAATTAATTTTATTGACCCTATTAGAATTGAGAAAGACGGAGCGTTTTTATGCGAATTGATCGGAAGTTTACCAGAGAAAACCAAGATCCCTTTGAAGGGATAAATTTTGTCGAGCGAGTATCAAAAATCAATAACGCTGACGGTTCTTTGGTGGCGGAGATCAAGAACGTCCTTGTTCCAGATACCTGGTCACAAGTGGCTGTTGACATCATCGCGCAAAAATATTTTCGTAAGGCAGGTGTCCCTGCACGATTGAAAAAGAAATTTGAACCGGGAATGCCAGAATGGCTTTGCCCTTCCGTGCCAGATGAAGAAGCACTGAATCAACTTCCTGTTTCTGCTCAATACACTCGTGAATCAACCTCACAGGAAGTGATCCACAGATTAGCCGGTTGCTGGACTTACTGGGGGTGGAAGAACAATAGTTTCAATAGTGAAGAGGTGGCGCGCAATTATTATGACGAAATGCGCTTCATGTTGATGCGCCAACTTGCGGCTCCTAATTCTCCACAATGGTTCAATACAGGAATTAACTGGGCTTATGGTCTGGAAGGTCCGGCACAGGGACATTATTATTTCGATGAAGCTGCCGGTAAATTACAAAAATCTGCAAACGCTTATGAAAGGCCACAGCCACATGCCTGTTTCATTCTTTCGGTAAACGATGATCTGGTAGGGGACGGCGGAATTATGGATTTGTGGCGTCAAGAGGCTCGCCTGTTTAAGTTTGGCTCAGGTACGGGAAGTAACTTTTCCAACCTTCGCGGTTCCGGGGAGGGATTGTCGGGAGGTGGAAAATCTTCTGGCCTGATGAGCTTTTTGAAAATTGGTGATCGAGCTGCTGGAGCCATTAAATCGGGCGGAACCACAAGACGGGCTGCCAAAATGGTCACCCTCGATATGGATCATCCCGATATCGAAGAATATATCGAATGGAAAGTCAAAGAAGAGCGAAAAGTTGCTGCTCTATCTGCGGGAAGTCGCATCACCCGACGTTGTCTGAAAGAAATTCTAAAAGCTTGCTGGTCTGAAGGTCTGACAGACGAAACTCGTTTTGATGTGCAGAAAAACAAACCCCTCAAAAAATCGGTTCGTAAAGCTCTCGATTGTTTTGTCCCGGAAAATTATGTTTACCGGGTTATCCAATTGGCACAGCAGGGAACTAAAGACATTGAGTTTGAAGAATATGACACCAGTTGGACTTCTGAAGGTTACTTGACTGTCTCGGGGCAAAACTCAAACAACTCGGTTCGTTTGACCAATGAGTTTCTAAGAAATGTTGAATGCGATGGCGATTGGAACCTGATCCGCAGAACCGATGGCGAAATTGCTAAAACCATATCTGCAAGAGATCTCTGGGATAAAGTAAATTTCTCTTCCTGGTCCAGTGCCGATCCGGGACTGCAGTTTCACACCACCATCAACGAATGGCATACCTGCCCTGAAGATGGCGAAATCCGCGCTTCTAATCCCTGCTCAGAATATATGTTTCTCGATGATACGGCTTGCAACTTGGCCTCAATCAACTTGATGGAATTTTATAACGAAGAAAAAGGGTTATTCGAAGTAGAAGATTATCGACACGCTTGCCGATTGTGGACACTCACTCTGGAAACTTCAGTGTCAATGGCACAATTCCCCAATAAAGCGATTGCGCAAAAGAGTTTTGAGTTCCGCACACTTGGTTTGGGTTACGCAAATCTCGGCGCGATGCTCATGGTCATGGGCATTCCTTACGACTCTGAAAAAGGCCGGGCCATTGCGGGAGCGATCTCTGCAATTACAACCGGAGCTTCTTATGCAATGTCAGCAGAAATTGCTAAAGAGTTGGGAACATTCACTCACTACGAGAAAAATAAATCTGCCATGCTGCGTGTGTTGAAAAACCACTGGCGGGCAGCTCATAACGTTGAAGCTCACGATTACGATGGCCTCACCATTTTCCCTCAAGGAATCCAAGCGGAACATTGCCCGGCATATTTGCTGGACTCGGCACAAAAAGAATGGGCCGACGCATTGGCTCTGGGCGAACAATACGGTTATCGAAATGCGCAAACCACCTGCATTGCTCCAACAGGCACGATTGGCCTGTTAATGGACTGCGATACAACGGGTATCGAGCCTGACTACGCATTGGTCAAATACAAAAAACTTGCCGGCGGTGGTTATTTCAAAATCATCAACCAATCGGTTCCGGGCGCTCTACGACGGTTGGGTTACAAGCCGGAAGAAGTTAAAGACATTGTTAACTATTGTGTAGGGTCAGGAAGTCTGGACTCGTCTCCATACATCAACCGCGCATCACTAAAGAACAAAGGTTTCACCGATGCGGTGGTAGATAGCATCCAACTGGAACTTCCACGAGTTTTTGATATCAGTTTCGCATTCAACAAATTCGTGTTGGGAGAAAAGTTTTGTAAAGAGGTTCTAAAACTTTCGGATGAACAATTAGATTCTATTACCTTCAACTTGTTGGCGCATTTGGGTTATGCCGACGAAGAAATTCAAGCTGCAAACGATTTCATTTGCGGTCGCATGACAGTTGAAAATGCTCCGCATCTTAAAGAAAGACATTACTCGGTTTTTGATTGTGCCACCAAGTGCGGAAGATATGGCGAACGTTACATTCGACCCGAAGCACATATTCAAATGATGGCCGCAGCACAACCGTTTCTTTCAGGTGCCATTTCTAAAACCATCAATATGCCAAATGATGCAAGCATTGAAGATGTAGAAAAAGCACATATGCTCAGTTGGAAGCTGATGCTAAAAGGCACCGCAGTTTATCGAGACGGATCAAAACTCAGCCAGCCTCTAAACAGTGTGGCCACAGAAAGCTTCAAACAATTGCAAATGGAAGACGATGACGTCGAACAGACACCTGCCGCACCCGCAATTGCCCCTGCACTGAAAGCTGCTGAAAAAGTGATTCAGATAATTCAGCACAAACGACGCGCTCTACCGCATCGACGAAAAGGTTACACACAGAAAGCATCGATTGGCGGACACAAAGTTTATCTAAGAACCGGGGAATATGATGATGGCACTCTCGGCGAAATTTTTATCGACATGCATAAAGAAGGCGCCGCTTATAGAAGCTTGATGAACTGCTTCGCAATCGCCATTTCATTAGGGTTGCAGCACGGCGTTCCTCTAGAAGAATTTGCAGACGCATTTGTCTTTACCCGCTTCGAACCTAATGGGCTGGTCACAGGCAATAAATCCATCAGCATGTCCACTTCCACCATCGATTATATTTTCCGCGAATTGGCAATCACCTATCTCGGCCGTAACGATTTGGCACAGGTAACCCCAGATGATTTGCGCGCCGACTCTATAGGAAAAAAGGACCAACAGTCGAGTGATGAAGACGACGATAATTCTCTGCCCCTGGTTTTGGAAGAAGAGACACCTTCCGCAGATACAAAGGTGAAAGAGACTCCGGTCATCAAAGCTGTTCCCTCAAATGGAAACGGTAATGGTAATGGAAACGGCAACGGTGCGGCGAAGTTGAGCGCACAGCAAGGCACTGCGGTGGCCACCACAGCAGTGATCGCCAAACTTAAAGGATATGAAGGAGATGCGTGTCAAGAATGCGGCAGCCTGACGCTGGTGCGAAACGGCACGTGTTTAAAATGCATGACCTGCGGAGCAACCTCAGGTTGTTCCTGATTCAAACCCGCCTAGTTTGAATGAAATGTTTGTAGGAGCTCGGCCGGCGAGTTCTTCGCCGGCCTCTCTTCCCTCTAGCGAGGATGGCAAAGTTTTGCTCCCTCCTTCCCAAGGAGGGCCGGGGTGATTAACCCTCAGAAGGTCTTAATTTGTCATTCTGAACACAGTGAAGAATCTCGCTTGATTGATCACCCAAATTAATCTCGGTAGATTTCCACAAAAATTTACCCTGTTGTCTTCCCTATATATTCAAGAACCGCTTCGTTACACTCGCAGAACGTTTTAACGCATGTGTTGCATCGACCGGTTGAGAACGCCGCCGATTGCTTTCCAAACATAACTCCAAAAGATTTGTAATCAATTTTTAGAAGCGCAATTATTTTGACCGGTCAAAAGAGTATAGACCTATAGCTCCCCGCGCTAGCGGGCGCAGCGGAAACCGAAGGTGGGGTTTTTTAGTTTTGGGTCGACGGCATTGCGGAAGTCTATTTTAGACTGCCCCATATAACTGGTCCAGCCGCCGCCTTTGACAACGCGTAAATTTGATTTTTCTGTTTTCACC
>JAJDAV010000117.1 GCA_029261695.1 Nitrospinaceae bacterium
TGAAAATTAATGAATTTAGTTTTTTGTGATAACTCTTAATAATACGGAGGATAGATATGAAAGCGTGGAATTTAATTGTAGGACTTTTATTAGTATTAGCTGTTGGATGTGCAGGTGCTCCAGCAGGTGGAACATCAAGCGGTGGGTATGATTCTGGCTCCAAAGGGCTGACCAAAGAGCAATTGAAAAAAATGGGTATTGAAGAAAATAAAGGTTAGGACTTGAGGTTGTTTCTTGTCGTCTTAAAATAAAAAACCCGGATCATCATCAGATGATCCGGGTTTAATTACTTGAGATTAGAAAAAGCTAAAAGCTTAAGAGCCTTCTCTTTTCATTGGAGCATGAGCGTTTAGGATTCCTGATTTAAGAATCGCTGCATTTCCATTCGCATGTTTACGTGCAGCGTAGAAATGGTTTGTCGCTTCTCCATGTCTGTCCAGTGCATCCAGGGATAACGCTTCGTTGTAATGAGCTTCGCCGATGCTGGAGTCAATTTTAGAAGCCATTTGGAAATGTTTTAAGGCGACATCAAAATGTCCCATATTATAATGGGTAATACCTTCTTCATTATGTTTGTTAGCCTCTGCATTAGCTCCACTTGGGAACTTTAATGCCGGGTCAGCTGCAAATGCCATTGATGAAACTGATGCTATAAACAGTAAAACTAAAACAAAAGATAATTTTTTCATCGGTAACTCCTTCAAATAATAAGATGCAATGTTTTTAAGCATTGGTTATTTTAAAAAACCTTCCCAAAGTATTTATAAAACTTATACCCCCTTGAATCTAAAAATCAGTTGGGGAAAACCGCCCCAGCCAGCCTGATATTTCTATCACCATAGTACCTCAATAAAACATGCCAGTTAAACCCTTAAATATTAGAAAGAAATGTCGTTTAATGGGGGAAATCCTTACATTTTAAGAGTGAAAAAAATACTCAAAAGAATTAATTATTTTACATTGAAGGGTAAGTATAACTCATTGTAAAATATGATATTAAATGCAGTTCTCCTGTCATGGCTCCCGATTTTCATCTGCATTAGGATCCAAGAGCAGGTTATGGATGGTGATAGAATTAGCTTGTTTCATGACTTTTAATCCATAGGGCTTTTAGGAATAGACAGCATATACCTGTGAATATTTTTGTTCTGGATAAAGATATCGAAAAGTGCGCCACGTTTCATTGTGATAAACATGTGGTGAAAATGATCCTCGAGTCCGCTCAAATTTTAAGTACCAGTGTTCGATTGAGTGGGTTGGATGTTGGCTACAAAATCACTCACCCGAACCACCCTTGCTCATTGTGGGCGAGTGAATCGCTTGCAAACTGGAAATGGCTTCGTGAACTTGCAAAAGCCTTGAATAAAGAATATCGCTATCGTTTTGAAAGAAAAGTTAACCATAAATCTTTTGATTTAATTCAAACATTACCTTCACCGAAGATAAAAGACTTGGGTTTAACCCCTTTTGCCCAAGTGATGCCCGAACAATACCAGCATAAAAATCCTGTCACTGCCTATAGGAAGTATTACAAAGAGGAAAAAAGTAAGATCCTCAAGTGGTCCAAAAGACCGAGTCCTCCCTGGATAAAGAAGTAGCTTCTCTTACGATCATGATTTGACAATATCCCGAACCTGAAATAACATGGGATTTCCCTGTGTAATTTAGGAATCAAATAGAGGTCACGCCATGAGAGAAGAGATATTAGCGTCCCTGCAGCAGAAAGGCGACCTCCCACCGTTGCCAAAAGTTCTTCTGGCACTTCAAAAACTAAAAAACGACCCCGATTGTAATGTCGATGATATCGCCCGATTGATAAAGGCAGATATGGTGCTAACAGGGAAACTGGTCACACTCTCTAATAACGTTTTCTTTAGCGCAGGCCGAGAAAAGGCCGAAGATATTGAAGAAGCCATCGTAAGGTTGGGCATAAAGATGGTGCTCGACCTTTGTTACAGCATTGAAGTTCCCAAGTCCTTTAGTAAAATTAAATCGTTTGACCAAACCCAATTCTGGAGGCACTCACTGGCAGTAGGTTACTTAACCCGCATGCTGGCAAATGAATTACTTGAAGATGAGGCATCCCTGGAGGCAAGCTTTCTGGCAGGATTAATGCACGATGTCGGAATTCTGGTTTTCGATTACCTCGTTCCCGATGAATATTTTGATTTTTTGCATAAAAAAGATATCAGCGGATCAGACCAGCCTCTGGAGTCATTGGAGATGGAAACTTTCGGGATAAATCATCAAGAATTAGGCGCACTGTTTTTAAAAAAGTGGTGGGAATTGCCAGCCATCGTGACAGGCTCAGTAACCACCCATCATGAAGACTATACCGATCCAAATAAAAACATTACTTTGGTGGAAGTTCTTAGCGCTGCAAACAAACTGGCCAACGAAAATGAAATTTCACATCCCGTAATGACCAAGTACAAGGAAATCACCAGCGAAGAATTTATGAAGAAATCGGGACTATCTCAAGAACAACTCGACTTTTTTATGGACCAAGCCAGAATTGGACTGCTAGCCTTCGATTGCCTGTTCGAAAGCTGATCGGTAAATCGATTATTTCCATTATGCGTTGAAGACGTTGTGTGGTTGCAGGGCTTGATTGCGACTAATAAAATTTTATATAATGGAGTTTATATTGAATTAGGAGGTTGCACGGCTCAATGGACCCCAAATTAATCGTAGAGAAAAATAAAGAGTTTTCAGTGGTGTGCTGCGCTCGGGTTGCAAAAGACTGTTCTGAAAATGGCGGGTGGTGCGACTCAGAAGAAGAAGCCCAGGAATGGGTGGAAGATGAATGCTGGATTTTTTCAGGAGAAGGCTGGTTCTGCATCCAATGCAATTCCCACTATATGAGTAACCTAACTCAAACCCGACGCGACAAAGGCCTTAATTCCTTATTACCCGATGGATGGGACGACAACCTGGAAGTCGGCATCGACACCGTAAGATAGCTCTCTAAGGGCGTCATCGCGAACGTGTTACATTTTAACCTTAGCCTTCATGCCCCGAGGGGTAACCAACGGGAGTGCGGCGATCCAGAGACGAGTGGCATATTTTAATGATCCTTTAAATCTCTGCAAGATCAACCAAGCCGGCTAAGCTTAAGGGGTTGCTGAGTCTAAATTCAAATTAACGAACATATTTCAGGAATAGGGCGATGGGCTTTTGGGGTAGGATACTTGCAGGACTTTTTGTAGCAGTTTCATTGCTATACGCCATGTGGGAATAACAACACTATTCGGAAAGCGGCCAACCAGCCGCAGTCGAAAATAACCCCCCCTTTAACAAAATTCGGAAAGCGGCCAACCAGCCGCAGTCGAAAATAACCCCCCCTTTAACAAAGAGGGTTGGGGTGATTTTCCTTTTGTCATCCTGAGTTCATCAGCTTTCATGCCCGTGTTATATCCCCACCTCAAACTTCATGCCCCTGTGATATTTATCCTTTGCATTCATAAAGTAAAGTAAAGGGGTCATAAAGGGGTCAAGTCTTTTCTTAACTACATATCTTAATCAATGTGTTATATTTTTTTCTTAGCCCTTTGTCGTCATCCAATTTATTTCGAAACCTCCAGCAATGGGTTCCTACAGTCCTATAATTTGAAAAACCAAAATGAAGCCCCAATTCGGAAAGTTTTAA
>JAJDAV010000118.1 GCA_029261695.1 Nitrospinaceae bacterium
GAGATTTTTAACCGCAGTTTTCCCTATCACCGCAACCCGACTGGCAGTTTTCAAATCCGTTTCAGAAAACATCTCTCCTTGTTCAATGCGGTATCCCCTAATTAAGGGAAAATCTAATGTGGAACCGGTGATGCTGGTTTCAGCTGCATTGTTATCAAACTTTGCGTTCATGCGCTTTTCTTCAAAGGGAGCAACTAATTCAACTTCTTCTATTTCATTTTCTATGAGTGTGGCGTCACGCGGTGAAAGAGTAATCACGTTTCCCGACAACCGCAACCTACCCCCGCGGCGTTTCATTTCACCCGCGTTTATGGTGACCAAGTTCTCACCCATCCCGGCGATAACATCCATTACCTCTTGCTGCGAACCTTTTCCGATTGCCACCATAACAATGACAGAAGCAATGCCTATTAAAATTCCTAAAGAAGCAAGAAAGGTGCGGGTCTTTTGTGCGAGGAGTGCGGTGATGGCAATTGCGAATGAAGAGAAAAGGTTCATGTCAATTTTTAGGCGCGAATTGATTCTTCAGGGCTCATCATTGCAGCTTTACGTGCAGGATGAATCCCAAAAATAAGTCCGATCAATGTACAAAAAACAAACGAAAGCACAAAAGGTTCCCAGGTTACCTGTGTAGGGATAATATCGAAACGTTTTAATCCAAAAGATATACTCAACCCCAACCCTATCCCCAGAATCCCTCCGAGCAACGAAACAAGAATCGACTCAAACAAAAACTGCAAGGTGATATCAGATTTTCTGGCCCCAAAACAACGGCGTATTCCAATTTCCCGTACACGCTCACGAATAGAAACCAGAAGAATATTCATAATCACAACACCCCCCACAAGGAGCGAAACAGTGGATATTAAAATCAGCATCCGGTTCATGGCTTGAGCAGACTCTGTGACCCATTCCATAATCCCTTCAGGAGTCACAAAACGAAAATCATCTTCAGAGAAAATTGAAAGATTATGGTTGCGCCGCAATACCTGTTTTACAGCCTCCATAGTTGCGGGAACTTGTGAGGCATCCAACGTCACGACTTTAATACTGTGCAGATGTGCTTCACGGGTCAATCGAGCCATCGAGGTGGTAAGGGGAATCAAAGCCCGATCATCAGGGTCATAACCGCTTTCAGTCAAACCCTTTTCCTGAAGCAACCCGATTACTTCATAGAAATTATTTTGTAGTCGCACCATTTTCCCAATGGGGTCTTCATCTATAAATAATTTACGTGCAGGGGTTGCACCCAGTACTACGACCTTCTTTTTTCGGTCCAGATCCGAATCGGATAAAAACACTCCGTCAGCAACATGCCATCCTCGCGCCCGCTGCCAGTCGGGTGTCACACCATAAACGCGAGTATTGGTGAACTCTTTTTTATTGATGATCTGCAAACGTTTTCTTTGACGTGGAACAACCAGCCGCACCGTTGGTAGAGCAAGCAGGTCCTCCGCATCTTCCAACGACATACTTGTAGTGTTTTTAGACCGACTGAAAAACATCTGGCCCGCTCCCGCCATAACGGAAAAAGATTCCGGCCCAAACCCCAGGTTCGCAATCCGGTCTAACACTTTCACTTTGATTCCAAAACCTATGGCCACGATAACCGTAAGTGATGCGATTCCGATCATTACTCCGATCGTCATGAGCAAAGTGTTTCCCCGGTTGAGCCGCAATCCCCTTATAGCCTGTCTAAAGTTTTTAAAAATTCTCATAACTTTTCTTTAGATTATGTTGGAGAAGTTTCGGAAGATGGCTTCTTAGTATCAGAAGCTATTTCTCCATCACGAATAGAAATGATACGATCCGCATGTTCGGCCACTTCCGAGTCGTGGGTGATGAGGACTATGGTTTTTCCTTCCTTCACCAGACTATCGAATGTTTTCATTGTCTCAATTCCATTTTTGGAATCCAGATTCCCAGTAGGCTCGTCAGCAAGAATGATGGGTGGATTGTTAATCAAAGACCTGGCAATAGTTACTCGTTGCTGCTCACCTCCTGACAATTGCCCCGGCGTGTGATGCAACCTATGCTCTAATCCTACTTTCGCGAGAACTTCGCGCGCACGGTCTTTTATATTGGATGGGGTTTTTCGTGAATAAACGAGAGGAAGAGTGACATTATCTAATGCGGTCACTCCCGGAAGCAAGTGGAAGGCCTGAAACACAAACCCTATTTTTTCGTTTCGGACTCGTGAAAGTTTTCGGTCACTCAACTTTCCTACCTCTTCTCCATCGAGAATATACTCACCGCTGGTCGGTTGCGAAAGACAGCCCGCAATAGCCATGAGCGTACTTTTTCCCGCTCCAGAAGGACCGATGATACTTACATAGTCACCTTCTTTGATGTGAAGCGTGATGTTTTTTAAAACCTGTGTCTCAAAACCAATATTGCGGTAGCTCTTGCAAATGGAATTCATTTCAATGAGACTCACCGGCGACGTCTCCTTTTTTTCTTTTTAGAAATTGGTTTATTGGGAATTCCTACCTGCTCACCTTCTTCAAGACCCGAAATCACTTCGATGACCTTATCTTCGCGCCACCCCAACTCAATGGGTCTATCTACAAGCTTACCGTCAATCAGCATTACGGTGAAAGTTTTCTTGCCCTCTCTTTTGACCGCAGCTTTAGGAATCGTCAAAACCTTCTTTCGGGTTCCGGTGGTTACAACGACATTAGCGGTCATCTCTGGGCGTAATTTGGCAATGTTATTTTTTTCAATATCGAGAATGACTTCATAATTCACAACATTATCTTTAATGACCGCTTTCGGATGAATCTCACGAACCTTTCCCTTAAAAAATTTGTCGGAATAAGTATCGACGGTGAACAAGGCTTTCTGCCCAACCTTTATCCTGCCAATATCCGTTTCATCCACAAAGACCGTGACTTCTAATTTTCTAAGGTCGATCAAGGTAATAAATTCAGGGGCACTCATGCTGGCTACTACCGTTTCGCCTTCCTGAGTCGAAACGAAGGCAACAATGCCATCTATAGGA
>JAJDAV010000119.1 GCA_029261695.1 Nitrospinaceae bacterium
CCTTCATCATTTCCCAAAATGGAAAACTCTACACCGGCTTGCCTTAATGTTTGCACAACCGACTCTGTTATTTTTTTGCCGCGGGCATCGAACGATCCATTGCAGCCTACAAAATAAAGATACTCGGTGGGTTTGCTTTTGTCCCAGATGGGGACGTTCAAATCTTTTGCCCAATCGGATCGCGAGGATTTTGGGAATCCCCAAGGATTTGATTGGGTCTCCAATGATTTGAAGGCAGCGGTAAATTCTTTTGGATAGCGGTCTTCGGTCAAAACCAGTCCCTGTCTCAACCCTATGATTTTGTCTACATATTCGATCATCACAGGGCAAGCCGCTTCGCAAGCTCCACAAGTGGTGCAGGACCAGAGGACTTCGTCATCAATAACACCGCCTGGAAGTGTGATATCGGAACCTTGTGGGCCGTTAAGATGGTCGCGCAGGTCGACAGTCAATTGTTGTGGGGATAGAGGTTTGTCGGTGGCCCAGGCAGGGCAGGCTCGGTCGCAGCGCCCGCATTGGGTGCAAGTGTGAAGATCGAGCATTTGTTTCCAGTTCAAGTCATCGGTGCTTACCAGTCCGAAAGATTCCCCTTCAAAATCGATTCGCTTTAGACCGTTGCCGGAATCCAGCTTCGAAAAAAACACATTTGGGATCGATGTCAGAATATGAAAATGTTTGCTGCGCGGTAAAAGGACTAAGAATATCAGAATGGATGAAACATGCACCCAATAGGCCAGACTATGAAGGTTCCCCAAAAAATTTTGTTCAAACACTCCAAAAAGGGGAGCCAACGCTAAACCGATAGGGCCAGAATGACCTTCTGGGTGAAGAGCACGGAATGCAGAGTCAAACAACATGTCGCTAACCATTATTGCGAGTATCAGAGTCAGTATGACCAGGCCTTCTCCAGACAAGGTAAGGCGCTTCGGCTTGAGCACCAGCCTTCGGTATAGTGCGAATAAGACAGCCAAGGTAACTAATAGCACCGCACCGTCTTTGACCCAATGGTAAGCAATATAAAAAGAATTGCTGGATTGAAAGGTTAAGTCTGTTTCTGGAAAAAAACCGATGATAAAAAATTCTGCGGCGCGAAGAAGTAGGATTAGGAATCCCCAAAAAATCAGGGCATGCATCCACCCAGCACCTTTTTCCTGCATTAACTTGGTTTGGCCAAAGGCAATTTTAAAAGTGACACCTATTCTTTTTAAGACCTGATCGCATCTTTCAGAAGGTTTGGCGCTCAATAATAGTTTTAATTTGGGCCAGGCAGCGGCTAAAAAAATGCAAAGGCCAATGATGCAAAGAGCACCTAAAATTAGAGGTTGGGTTTCTGGTGATGTCCATTCCAAGGCGCGATTAACGTTAAGAGTCATTATTTTATTGGTATTTACGGAGAAAGGATGGTTAGCGTATTGTTTTTATTCAGAATATCTATTTTATTCACCGACGGGGTAATATATAATTATTAATGAAGTAATTCTCCCATTTTTTAGGAGCGCAGATTTTGCAATTTGTTTCTCGTCTATATTTTGGATTTCTAGGGACTTTGATTCTTTGTGTTTCAATGATTTCGCAATCCTTCGCGGTTCCTCTGGGAAATGCGTTAGATAAAGGTCAGGCCAAAAATGACCTGGGCATGCATCGCCCTTGGAATGAGGCTCCACCTGTCTATTATGATCTTAATCCTCATATGACAGAGGGTTTCAACGAACCGCATCCGCTGCCTGCTTATATCAATCGCGAAACTTATAATCAATTATTGAATATTGAGCCGGTGAATCAAGTTCAAAGTAGAATATTTAACCAGAAACTTTTTGAAGCTCTGCAGAGAATTGGTGTGTTAGGATTTGAAAACAAGACTTTTGCTCCATTTGAAGATAAATCTGCAGGGGAAGTTGTTTCACAGCAGGCTTATCAGGAATTAAAGGTAAATAAAAATTATTCAAACATCGTATCACCGCAATTGATGGAAGATGCGCGTCTCAAAATTGTTAAATCTCCGGGCAAAACTTCTGCTCCCAAACAGGATAACTTTAATAATTCTCAATTGAGAAAAGAATTGATTGCAACCGATGCAGTTGATGCAGTTATGGTTGGGGCAGTTACAAAATATTCTGATAGATATCGCGACCGGCGTGGAAATATTCAAAAAAGTGTTGCTAGTGGACTCGAATTTACAGCATTCTTGGTGGACCCGCGCACACAGGAAGTCATCTGGGGCGCCCGTTTTGTAGGCAGTCAAAAGCCTGGTTTGCAAAACTTAAGTAGTAACAAGGGGCGCTGGCTGAGTAAAGAAGGTTTTAGCCGGGTGGCTATGAAATATGTTCTGAAGGAATTTCGCAACAGAGACTGAAATATTAACTTATAATTAGCCCTATGAATTCATCTTTTGATAAATTGCCTGAAACCGAGGCGGATAAGAAGCGCGGTTTATGGCGTAAGCTCTTCTGGCTTAATTTGTGTGTCTCCCTTGCTTTGGTAGGCTCATTTTGGTTGCCCGAGAAATTAGTGAAGCTGCAAAAATTTCTCGACTCTCCCAGTGTGGATGTGCCGGGGGAAGGGAAAATGGCAAAAAAAGAAAAGAAAAAAACAGAACCTGCGCCAGTGCAAGCGAAGAACCAGCTCAATTCAAGGGTAACTACGGTGAATGCGTCTTCTGAAAAAGATTACGTGTATTTTAATTTGCGAAGTGGCAAAGTCGTAAAAATTCACGACCCGTCTTCTTTGAAGTGGGATCTGGCGTTCCGAAGAAGTAAGGTTATCACCAATGGGGGAGCTTCCAGCAAGTTAGGGAAGGCAGGCTTGATAGACTTGGGTTCAATAGAGTTTGATAAGGTTACCGAAGTGCCTAAAGAAAATTATGTTTTGGATGTTAGCACTCGTACGGATACTGAAAATCCGGTTGTGTTGAAGCCGTACAACTATAATTACCTGACCCATAAACTGACCGCCAAGAAAAACGTATATGCAGCACGAACTGCAGACAGTAAATATGCCAAGTTTCAGTTTTTAGATTTTTATTGTGATAACAAAGAAGTTGGATGCATTACGATCCGCTTTGTTTATCAAGGGAATGGCTCAAACAGCTTTTTAAAATCGGCTGGTAATTTTTCTACTGCATCGGCTGAAGTTGCTCCAGTTGCAAAGTCAGACACGTCCTCGTTTTGATGAGTTTATAATAAGCACGGCTTAGTTTCCCCTTTCATAGACCCATATTATTTGATACATATAAAGCTTCCCCAAAACTTGTTTTTGTGAGGGGAAGATTAATCAGGAACTAAAACATGAAGATTTGGAGAAGAAAAGAATGCCTACTTTGAAGGGATTATTGTTCAATCAATTTGCAGCAGAAGGTCTCACTTCGCTGGTGGAGGAGATGCAATCAAAATATACGGCTAAGAAGGGACGTAGGTTTAATCATAATAATGTTACCTATGAAGTCAGTCGTCCCTCCCTTAAGGATGGAACTATCGAGTATGAGATTAGTTCAAAAATTCCCGAGGATGAAATAAAGACACCCAAGGAGATGCAGGCTTATTTCCAGCAAATCAAAAAAATCCTTTCTAAGGGAAAACTGAAGCCTGAGTCTGTTGAAATGGAAAATATTATTTGGGATTCCAAAAAAGAAACAGAAAAAAAACGGGATTACGTAAAGCTTCTTTACAAATTTCCTTTAGATGATTTATTTGATGATAATGCTGTATCAAAAAGGCATGAAAGTATTAGAGCGGGACAAGACGACCCTGGTGTGCCTCATTCGGCGGGAGCATTTACCACCGCAGGAAACGTAGTTTTGGCAGACGTTCGAGACACCATGCAAAATATTGGCAGGGATAATGTGAATAATCTTATTGATGCGAATAAACAGGTAAAAACTGCATTAAAAGGTTAATTTTTTCATGAGAAATATTCGCTACTTTTTAGGTCGCACACTTCAACTAATAGGCCTGGCTACTATTTCCCTGGTGGTTTTCATGTTTTTTACCCAAATGAGTATGGAGCCACTTTTGATTTGGTCGCTTTTAGGTGCGTCTGAGTTTTACGGTGGAACTTGGCTTTTAGGTAAAGAAGGGCAGACCTGAAAACTTATTTTTCGCTTTTATTGATAAAAACCATCTCTGGTTTTTTAAACCTAGCCCTCCCTAAAATGGATTTTTATGAAAGAGCTTCTCGGTGAACCTGGTTTTCTAGCTCCTTCGGGTACGATAGGGGCTGATGTCAGCTATCTTTTGGCTGTCGTTTTCACGGTTCTTTTCCTCGTTGCCTGGGGCATGGCAAAAAAGGCTCAAGGCACCCGTCACCATAAACTGATTTTGGTTTCCATGGTGTCGATGATCATATATTTTGTGGGCTATTACTATGCCCGATCTCTGGGGGTTCTTTCTTTCGAAGGTAGGGAAGGTTTTGGCGGACCCGATGATGTCTATGAAAATGTCTTCAAGCCAGTTTTAATCACCCATCTTACCTTGGTGGTCTTGGGGATGATCCTTGCCTTTTATATGCTTTCACAGGGTTTCAGAGCCAGCAAAAGGGTTGAAGGAGAATATCTTCTTAAAGATGGTGAATTAAAAGTAAGCCCCCGGAAATTCAAAATCGTTATGTTTACCATTATGGGATGTTGGGGGGCCATGCAGGTCTTGCTTTTAGCCACCCGTGACAATCCTATGGGAGCCAGCATTGCCTATGCATTGATTTTTTTAACGGTGGCTCTGGTCGCTAGCTTGGAAAAATTAATTGAGAAAATCTGGCCTGATGGGGCTAATAGACACAGGGTGTTGGGGCGGTTTACCATGATTGTTTATGCTCTAATTCTGGTAACAAGTACTGCAACCTACCTGATGCTATATTTTATCTATCCGCTAGAATCCTGATAATGGACGGCTGGTGCGGGGAAGGGCTGATGGAATTCCCCGAAAGAGGGGAAATTCTTTAGAATAAGGGGTTTTACTCTTGACACCTCCCGAATTAACTGATAAATTTCGCGGAATTATATGACTTCGAAGTACATAAGAAGGAGGTATAAGGCGGTCAAGGCATTAACGCCGAGGCCTATGTAAACGATGGTATCAAAAATTTTCCCGTCTTTGCTGGCCATAAAAATCCTCTAGGGTGAAAAAAGTTCTTTGTAAAAAAAGAGATATACCCTATCATTCACTTTTTAAAGCTGTCAAGATTAAACTGGTATTAAATTTTTCCGGAGCAAACAATGG
>JAJDAV010000120.1 GCA_029261695.1 Nitrospinaceae bacterium
CGCTCACTGGGAAAAAGAAAGTCATCAGGGCCTTTGTTACCTATCTGCCTTTGCAATGCATCTTTAAGTCCCTGAGAAAAAATTGTTGTTCGAGCTCCAAATTTACCGATTCCCGGAACAAACATTTTCAGTTTATCCAAGTTTAAATGCTTCACTTTTACTGCAACCAATTCGGACACTCTTAGTCCCGCCGTGTAAGCCAACTCAATCATCAGACGGTGTTTCAAGTTTTCAGCAGAAGTAGCAATTCTTTTAACTTCACTGATCGTTAGAACCACCGGCTTTAATTTTTTCTTACCCGGTCTTTTGAATCCCTCCAAAACAAGATCCTGGTTATAAACCGCCTTGTGAAAATAACTGAGCGCATTGTATGCCTGGTCCACCGTTGATCGTGACTTTCCCTGTGTGATTAGGTCTGCAAGGTATTGCCGAATTTCAACATCCGTTACCTCACGAGGATTTGTTAAATTTTTATTACGAACAAAGTTTCGTAATTGCCCCAAATAAGCTTTGATAGTCTGTGGGCTGTAAGCTCGTTGCTCCAGATTTCCCTGAATAGCACTAAACAATCGAGATAATGATAAGGGATGCGTGGTGACATTATTCATGATAATTTCTCCTACGGTTGGCTTGAATATGAAGAATTGAAAACTCTAATGGGATAAGAAACGCGTTAGACTTATGCGGGGTAACTAATTGATAATAAACTACTTTTTGACTCCAGAATACCGGAACACCGGATTCCGCTATCTAAAAGTCAATATAATCAATAAGTTATAAAACGTCAAGCGAAAAGACCTAAAAAATCAATAAGATACATGCAGGCTGGAAGAAACTCTATGGGCGAGGTCAACTATAGAAAGGAGATTCTTTATATTGCAGGATACCGCGTGAAAAAAGAACGTTCAATACTGCCACAGCGGGAACACCGAGGATCATCCCCACCAGGCCAAACAACTCACCTCCGAGAAGAACAGCGAAGATCACAGCAACAGGATGCAGGCCAATGTTTTCGCCAACGACACGTGGCGTAATTACCATACCCTCCATGGCCTGAACAAACGCAAAAACGCCAGCGACACCTGCAACGGCCAACAAGTCTTGGGTGTGCATGAAGGTTAAAATTGCCGCAGGGGCAAACCCCAACACCAATCCTAAATAAGGAACAAGATTGACCAAACCTGCCATAAGCCCTAATGAAAGGCTCATTGGGGTGTCACATAGAAATAACCCGATGGCATACATAACTCCCATCAACCCAACCACCATCAATTGTCCTCGTACAAAACTTGACAAGACCTGATCAATTTCATGCACTGTCTCCTTGGTTTTTTCCTGAAACCTTGGAGGGACTAGAGCCAAAAGCCTTTCGGTTATGGAATCAAAATCTCTTAATAGATAAAACATCACTACAGGAATGATCACCAGATTCGCAATCATCAAAATAATGTTAAATAGATTGGATATGGACCCCCAAAGCAGCTTCCCAGAAAATTGGACCGCTTTCATAGGAAGTTCACCAAATCGGGATAAGCCTTCGTTGAGCAACTCTTCCACTTTTACCGGGTCGAGACCTTTCACCATTTCTATCAAGGGGCGCATCCAATCCTGAAATATTCCGATATAAACAGGAATATTTTGCACCAGGTTTTCTGTCTGCATGCTCAGAATAGGAACAAGAAAAATACCGGCGAAAACCACCAGCATAAAAAATCCCACCATTAAAAATATTACCGATGCTGTTCTTGAAACACCCTTCGATGCCATTTTATCTACCAACGGGTCAAGAAGATAAGCTAGAGCAAAGGCAATTAAAAAGGGCGCAATCACCCGGCGGGAAAAATAAAGAAAGAGGCAAACCAGAAAAATAAGTACTAATGAAATCAGAAGGGGATTTTTATTTTTTTCTTGATTCATAGTTTACATATCTGCCATTGGCATTGGGGGAGCGTTGGGGACTTTTTTTGCAGGGGCTTGAACGCCTCTCTCCCAATAACGGTAAAAAGTAGGCAACAAAAAATCAGCAAGTTTCTTACTAGTCACATCAAAAGCTTCCAGCTCTGCCGACAATTCAAATTCATTTTTTACAGTAGCAAAATCACTTTTCGCGGCAATCAATGAGGAGTCTATAGCTGAAACGGCTTTGACACTGATATTTACTTGAACCATTTTTATGCCTTTTTCTTTTGTCTTTTTCGGCTTAGAAAAAGCTGTCCCCACGATAACGATGTCCGCTCCAGCTTTCAACCCGATATTTCTTGCATCCTCTACATTTCCCTTAATAGCGCTTAAAACAATAGACTCTCGAACCGAATCACGAATCAGGTCTCGATCAACCACCCCCACCCCTGATTCAATAAAGTTTTTTGTAAGCTGTGTTTCAGAAATTGGAACGACATCCCAAAAAGATGAAAGAGGCGCCGAAGTAAAACTACTTTCCTTGATCAGAACAACGACTTTATGTTCGCTGACAGGCCCAGTGATAACCCCCATACCTGCTAGCGCCTGGTTCACCGCACCAGGGAAAAACCGAACTTCTAAAACAACTTCGCTGGCCTTTCCCTCTAAGTCATCTATCGCCTGCAAGTATCGATAACTTTTAACGTATCGACTTGCGCGTTTAATTATTTTATTGAGGCCCCTATGGTTTGCGGCAAACTCTTCTTCACCCATCAAATCTTTAAACGCCAGCTCCATCGCATTTTTCATAGCAAAAAATACAGCCTTCTTGCGGGCGACCACATAATTTTCATTACTTACGGGAACCCGTGCAACACCTTCATAAGAATCCTTCAAAATAGGTTGGGCCAACAAAGATTGAATTCCGAATAGTAACAACGAACAGACAAGAAGACCTGTAGCCAACAAATATTTATTCGAAAAACACTTCTTCATCGTTTTTTCTTTGTTGATCGGGCGGGGATGGGTTCATCGATCACAAGTTTTTTAAGGGACTTTACTTCTTTCATACTTAAGAACCGACACGCGCCGAGAGGAAGCCCTGTCAAATTCAACCCGGCAAAGTGGGTACGTTGCAATTTAATTACCGGATGCCCAATATGCTCACAGACTTTTTTAATATGTCTATTTTTGCCTTCTACGAGGGTCATTATAAGAAAACAGTTTTTCCCACTGGTCTTTTGAACTTTCGCTTCAATCGGTTTAAATTTTTCTCCATCGATATGAACACCACGCGCCAATCTCTTGAGTGTTTTCTCGCTTGGCATCCCCGAAACTTTAACCTTATAAGTACGTTCTACCTTATATTTTGGCAACAAAAGTTTCTTGGCCAGTGCCCCATCATTGGTAAACAACAGCACCCCTTGAGTATTATAATCAAGGCGCCCTACTGGGAACACTCGGACCTTGGTGATCTTCACATATTCCATAACGGTAGCTCTTCCACGCTTATCTTCGGCCATTGTTGTGAGACAACCCGTGGGCTTATTTAATACTACATAAGCCTCATCCTGCTTTTGCGGAATAGCTTTCCCAGAAACTTTTATTTGATCGATACTTGGATCTGCCAGCGAACCCAATTGGGTAACAACGTTACCATTGACCTTCACTATGCCCTCTTCAATCCATCTTTCTGCTTCCCTTCGAGAAGCAAGGCCAGCATCTGCTATAATTTTTTGTATACGAATTTTCATATCTGTAAACGAAAGGATGGTAAAACCAATGGGAGATTTTTTCTCCGATGGGACGCTATACGGGTGAGGCGTCTTCCTCATCTTCAACTACTTCAGGTTCAGCAAGTCCTACATCAGCATTTGCGAATTCTATTTGCGACTGCATAGGAGGATCATCCCCTTCCATATCTTCTTTCAAATCTTCCAAAGTAGGCAAATCACTCAAATCTTTTAAACCAAAATATTCCAGAAACTTTTGAGTGGTGCGATACATGATCGGTCGCCCAGCTACTTTCTTTCGCCCTGCGGGTCCTATCACTTTTTTTTCCAATAGGGTTTTGATAACCCCACTCGAATCGACACCACGAATATCATCTACTTCCTGACGTGTGAGGGGCTGCTTGTACGCAATAATCGAGAGAGTATCCAGACTGGGTTGCGACAATCGGGAAGATCTGTCTAACTTCAGGAATTTACGAATCCAATCATTGAATTCGTGTCGGGTGCAAAGCTGATATCCATCGGCCACTTCCAAAATTTGAAGATTTCGAGATTGATACTCTTCTCGTAATTCTTCAAGTATTGTTTGCAAAACATTTTTATCGGCAGTATTGAGGAAAATTTTTTCAAGCTCATCAACATGCACCGGCTGGTCAGCAGCCAGCAAAACATTTTCAACAATAGATTTTAATTCATCTCGTTCCATGCTTATCTCAATATCCTTAAAACGGGCCGCGTGGCCTAGTGGGATTCAAAGTACTTGCTCAAGGCTAATCCTTGAGAGTGATAATTCGATTTCAGCTCAATTCCATAAACCTTGTCAGGTCTTTCTACCACTCTTTCAAATTTTAACCGGCAAAAGGTTTGTCCATGTTCTACCATGAAAGGCACATCGTGAGGGCGAACTTCCATCACGGCTCGAGTCCCTTGGCCCACCACGTTATCGGTGCCGTTCCAACCGAAACCCGAATCAAAAAACCCCGCATAATGGGTGCGCAACTCACCGCTATTGGGTTCGTAGGCAATCATTTCTGCAAGCCAGTCTGGCCAGATGCAGATTTTTTCTTTCGACATCATAATATAAAAACTTTCCGGCTCCAGGATCAATCGGTCTTTTGGAGGCCGGTAAATAGGCTCCCAAAACTCTTCCGCCTTATAATAGTGAATTTTTGAGAGGTCGATAACATTGGAGTTGGTCTTGGCCTTGTAAGCCACAATAGAATCTGGCAAGTCGCCTGCCACATCGACACCGACATAGACACCTTCCTCTAGTTTCACATCATCAACAGGAATAATCATTCCATTTCTGTGAAATAAGATAGGGTTTTTCTTATACTTAATCTCCAACTTTTTTTTGTCCAGAGATTTCGAGGTGCGGTGAGCAACCCTTAACTGGTTCAACGATAGCCCGGCTTGCACTTTTACCGGAAAAGATCGCGGTATCACTTCCAGATAGAGCCGACCTTGATACCCAGATGGAATTTCATCGAATCGATGACCGCCATCCACAATCACGCGGGTGAACATATCCAACCTGCCAGTAGAACTTTTTGGGTTGGCAAGCCCATAAAAATCAGAAGGAAAATTCAATTCTTCCATCAGCGGAATCAGATAAATAGCGTTCTTCTCTAAAATTCCGCCATTTGAGATATCAAATTCATAGAGCGTTACTTCTTTAAGCTTGGTTTCTACCGGATCATTCTCAGGCAAAAAACTGCATTGGATTCGATAAGCTTTTTGCCCCAATCGCAAATCCAGGCTCACTGGCTGAATCTGCGAAGATTCAATAGGTGTCTGAGACCTAATCATCCCCTCCTTCAAAGCCATTTCTATATGCTGGCAGGGCAGGTAGCCCGACTTACCTTTTAAAGAGGTAGCCAGATCCGAATTTTCGATTTCTTTTGTGGATTCCATTAATTATTTGTCGGCTTTTGCCAGGTAAAAGAACCTGTTTTCTAAAGTAGTTTGCATTAAAGAGAGCGGAAAAACCCTGTTGGAAAGAAGTAATCACTCTTCCAAACGAAGCTGTATAGTTGACAGGCCGTTTGCGGCTATGATTTAATCGTATTACTCGAAAAAATTCAACCTGATTATTCCTATATTAGTTAAAAACTCTTTGAGAGTATTAAATTAAACTGAATCAAATCGTGAATTAGTTTAAGGGTTCGGGAAACAGGGAATAAATATACGACAGCAGCGATCTTTAGCAAACGGGTTATTAACAATGTTTATAGGATTATAGAAACCGCTCATGGATTCAAAACACAAAAAAACAGAATCAACAAATTTAGTTAAAAACTCCATCATTACTGTTGCAGGGCTGGCAGTCGTTGGAGCTGGGCTTTGGGCTCTAATGTACTATTCGGCTCCCCCCAGCAATCTTGAATCCTATGCAACCTATCAGGAATCCCAAAAAATAACTGATAAAAAGACCAATAACTCGAAAAAGACAGAGCCTAAAGATACAACAAAATCTCAGGAGGAAATAGCATCGGCTCCTGAAACCGATCTGGGAAATCTGATAAAAACCGCAACATCCACTCCTTCTCCTCAATCAACCCTGCCTCGAAAAACATTGGAACATATCCAAAAAGGCATGGAGTTCACTGAAAAAGGGGAATTTAACGCCGGCAATATGGAATTTGAAAAAGCATCTGTATTAAGCCCAGACTCATCCGACCTCTATTCTATCTGGGGTGCGGCGCTTCGAATGGCAAAAAAATATAAAGGTGCCAACAAAAGATTCGCACGAGCACACGAACTGGCCCCCAATGACAGCGAAATAACATTCAACTGGGCCATGACTCAGTTGGAAGGTGATATTCCAGACGATGCTATTCGCCTTTTCCAAAAAACCATCGACCTCGATCCAAAAAATTTGATGGCCTACAACCTGTTGGGGAAATCTTATGGTCGAAAAAAAATGTACGACCAAGAAGTGGTCGCCTATAAAAAAGCCATTGAAATTGAACCGAATTTCGCTTTAGTTCATTTTAACCTAGGGATTGTTCTTGGCATTCAGAAAAAATTCGAAACAGCAGCACCGCATTTTCTAAAAGCCATCGAGCTGGATAAACAATATGAGAAACCGTTTGTTATTCAGATGCTGACCGCACTAGGAAAATACAACCCATCTGCGGGAAAACCCATCAATCAACCCAAGCCCGTGAAAAAAGAAGAAAAACCGGAGCCGGTTGTTAAAGAGGCTAAAGCCACAGAAGTAGCACCTAAAGATGAGAAAAAAGAAGAAGGTTCTGGCTCCGACCATAAAATGGAAGGCTCCAAAAAAGTCAACGAAACCACTCTCGTTAAAGGGAAGATTCTCATAAACGGAAAAACCCCTACGCCAAACACGCTGGTCTTCCTCGAAACCAAAACAAAAATGCGCGTGAAGGGACAAGCAAAAGGCCAACCTATTACTATCCACCAGAATGGATTAAATTTTCAACCGCGTCATTCCATTGTTCAAGTGGGTACCAGTGTGACTTTCTCGAATCATGACAAAGAAGTCCATAATATATTTTCTAAATCCCAAGGCAACCAGTTCAATTTGGGGGCTATGGCTTCCGGTTCTTTCAAGTCCATTGAGTTCAGTACTCCGGGTCCCATCGTATTACGCTGCAACATGCATAAAGATATGATCGGAACCATTTTCGTTGTTCCCAACGGCTACTACACTCAACCAAACAAAAATGGCGAGTACGAGTTTAAAAGTGTTAAGAGTGAAGGCTACATCATGCAGGTCTGGGCACCTATGCTTAGCCCAGACGAGGTTGCAAATAATATCCGCTCGGCAGACTTGACAGGTGTAGACCAGACTTTTGACTTCGATATCAAGTCCGCTTCTGTTCCCGGTGAAATTCATGACATGACCGACCCCACCGACTACAACGCTATCGTGGACAATATTGAAAAGGAAATGTATCAAGCCATTGAAGACTGGAAAAATGGCAAGAAATTCATCTCACGAAAACGCATGCTGATGGCAATCACCAAACATTTTGATGGTGAAGGTCTGAAAGGTGCTATTGCAAAAAGTTTCAGTTCCAAACGCAGTATTCTTCTGGAACGAAAACTGGATAAAATCCGCAAAGAAATTTCAGGATACGG
>JAJDAV010000121.1 GCA_029261695.1 Nitrospinaceae bacterium
GATTTACCTATCTATGTCACCCACGATAGTTCAGATGTTTGGGCGAACCCTGAAAATTTCAAACTAGACGAGAATGGAAAACCTACGGTAGTAGCTGGAGTTCCTCCTGATTATTTTAGTAAAACGGGGCAGCTCTGGGGCAACCCCGTTTATGATTGGGATGTGTTGAAAAAAAACTCCTATGAATGGTGGATGCAGCGATTAGAGTTCACTCTTGGGGTAATGGATATTACGAGGATTGATCATTTTAGGGGGTTTTTAGCAGCTTGGGAAGTGCCGGCGGGAGATAAAACAGCTGAGAATGGTTGTTGGCAGCCGGTTCCTGGTGCTGAATTTTTTTCAAAGGTTTTAGAAAAATTCTCTGATGCAAATATTGTTGCCGAGGATCTTGGGCTGATTACCGATGAAGTTAGAGAATTGATGGACCATTGTGAATTTCCAGGGATGAAAATATTGGTTTTCGCGTTTGATTCTGATTTGAAAACAAATCCTTATTTGCCGCATAATTTTTCTGGAAATTGTGTTGTATATACCGGCACTCATGATTGTAATACGGTTAAGGGATGGTTTGAAAACGATATGACATCTCATCAAAAATCGAATTTATTTGAGTATCTTGGAAAACCGGTTTCAGCAGAAAAAATTTCTGAAGAGTTAATTAGGCAGGCTCTGGGGTCACCAGCCCATATATCTATTTTCCCCATGCAAGATGTTCTTGGGTTGGATGAATCAGCCAGATTTAATTTTCCGGGGACTAAAGAATCTAATTGGCAGTGGCGTATGCAGGAATCAGCCATGACGCGAGAATTGTCCGATAAATTAGCTTTCCTGGTTGACGAGTTTGGAAGGAGAGGTTAATGGGGCAGTAGGATCAATTCCCCAGATATCCTTTGAGTATTCAGCAACCGACCGGTCACTTGAAAAGAAACCCATATTTGCAGTGTTTAAAATGGATTTTCTAGTCCAGGACTCGACATCTTGATATTCTTTTGCCACCTGTTCATGGCTTTCCATATAAGACTCTAAATCTGCGAGTATCAAATAGGGGTCTCTTTGTGTGAAAAAATAATCGGTAATAGGTTGGAACAGCTCTGGGGCTTCTGGTGAGAAAAAACCGTTTCCGATTTGGTCCAGGGCTTCTTTGATTTCTATATTATTGAGGTATATCTCTCTTGGGTCAAAATGTTCCTGCTTTTTCTTTTTTACTCCTTCTGAAGTAAGTCCGAAGATAAAAATATTTTCTTTTCCTACTTCTCTCAATATTTCTACATTTGCACCATCCAACGTTCCAATGGTTAAAGCCCCATTTAAAGCCAGTTTCATGTTCCCGGTTCCCGAGGCTTCCATTCCTGCTGTTGAGATTTGTTCTGATAAATCTGAACCTGGGATAATTACTTCTGCCACAGTTACAGAATAGTTTGGAATAAAAATAATTTTTAGTCTGTTGTTAATCCTTGGGTCATTGTTGGCTTTTTGGCCAATAGCATTGACAAGTTTGATTATCAATTTTGCCATCGCATAACCTGGGGCTGCTTTTCCCGCAAAAATCTTGGTGTAGGAACCTATGACCTGATCAGGATTTTTAATTAAGCGGTTATAGAGAATGATGCAGTGTAGGAGGTTTAATAGCTGCCTTTTATATTCATGAAACCGCTTGATATGTACGTCGAAAATTGATTCAGGATTTACTTCAATCCCAACTCGCTCAAGAATAAGTTTTGCGAGTCTTACTTTGTTTTCGCGCTTTACTTCACGCCATTTTTTTCGAAACTCAGGATCTTCAGATTTGGGTTTTAGAGCTTGAAGTTCGGAAAGGTTTTTTACCCATTTGTCTCCGATATTTTTGTTTATTAGATTTGATAGTTTCGGATTACATGCTTTTAACCATCTACGCTGGGTGATGCCATTTGTTTTATTGTTGAATCGCTCAGGGTAGATATCATAAAAATCTTTGAACACATCGTTCTTAAGAATTTCTGAGTGAATTTCAGCGACTCCATTTAGAGAATGGCTGCCTACAATTGCCAAATGAGCCATGCGGATTGATTTTGAAAAGCCTTCTTCGACGAGTGACATTCTTCTGAGGCGTTCGTTGTCATTTGGAAATTTTTCCCGCACTTCTTTTAGAAGAAGGTCGTTGATCTTAAATATGATTTGCAAATGCCGAGGTAGTAAATCTTGCATTAACTCGAGAGGCCATTTTTCCAATGCTTCTGGGAGAATGGTGTGGTTGGTGAAGCCAAAAGTTTTAACTGTGATATCCCAAGCCTGGCTCCAGGTCAAGCTCTCTTCATCTATGAGAATCCGCATGAAATCTGCAATTGCCAGGGCAGGGTGGGTGTCGTTCATTTGTATTGCCACCTTGGTGGGAAACAGTGAAAAGTCGGAATGCGATTTCTTAAATCGGCGAATGATGTCTTGTAAGGAAGCGGAAACAAAAAAGTATTCTTGTTTTAATCTCAGCCTTTTTCCATTTTTATTCGCATCACTGGGGTAAAGGACTTTTGAAATAATTTCGGTATTATGTTTATCTTTTAAGGCCTCAAAGTAATCGCCTTCATTGAATAACTTTAGATCGAGTTCGAGGTCAGAACGCGCGCCCCACAACCGCAGGTTGTTGACGGTATTATTTTTATAGCCTGGAACTGGAATGTCGTAAGGCATTGCCATCACCCGTGACGTGTCTACCCATTGGTGTTGGGGTTCGCCTTGATCATTGAGAGTTGTTTCGACCCTTCCTTCGAATTGAACTGGATATAGAAAACGAGGGCGAGGAATTTCCCAGGGGCTACCACTGCGTAACCAATTGTCGGCAGATTCTACTTGGTAGCCGTTTATAATTTTTTGGTAAAAAATACCGAATTCATAGCGAATTCCATATCCCCAAACCGGCACACCCAATGACGCTAGAGATTCCATAAAGCATGAGGCTAATCTGCCGAGTCCCCCATTACCTAATCCAGCTTCAATTTCCATTTCTTCCAGATCGCCGATGTCATAACCCAATTCGCTCAAAGCTCGAGAAAACTCATCGTAAAACCCCAGGTTGATCAGGCTATGATTCAGCAGACGTCCAATCAAAAACTCCATAGAGAGGTAATAAACTCTCTTGGAATCATTTTCGTAATAGGAATGTTGGGATAATAGCCATTTTTTAATCAGGCGATCCCTGACAGACAGGGCGAGACTGGTGTATAGGTCTCTTTTAGTAGCAGATAAATGGTCATCTGCTAGAGAATATTTGAGATGGAATTCGAATGATTTTTTTAAAGCTTCAACGCTGGTTTCATCTGCCCAGTCATGGTTATTTTCGATCATGAGGTAATAATTTCTTTTTGGCTAAGGATTGGGTAAGGACAATGGAATAATTGGAGGTGATAAATTTAATTGCAGGATCAAAGTATACAGCTGTCTATAATATATTAATTTTAAAAAAATTGCATGAATTAGCTTTAAAGTAAATCAAAAAATTTTCCAAACTTTGCCTTTGTACGCCTAAAGCTTTAAACTGGTTTTTAAATTCCCAAACATTTTTCGAGATTTCAAAGCATGCGACCTATCTATACAATTTTAACACTGATTTTAATTCTGCTCTTGGTGGCACTGGGAGGATGTGAACAGGCGCCCTCATCCAGTGGAGAAAAGATTACCCGGATTGTAGTGGCTATGGATGCGACGTTTGTTCCCATGTCGTTTATGAACAGCGAAAACCAGCTGGACGGGTTTGAAGTAGATTTGCTTAAGGAATTGGCAGAGGATGCAAATTTAGAATATGAATTGGTAAATGTTGAGTGGGGAGGATTATTCGGGGGATTGATCACAAGAAAGTTCGATCTTGTTATAAGTTCTGTAGGGATTATTGAAGAGAGGAAGAAAAAGATGGCATTCAGTATTCCTTATTTGCAAAGTGGTGTGGCTGTACTGGCGCGGGATGATATTAAGGGGATTAATTCGCTGGAGGATTTAGAAAAAAATAGTGCAATAGTGGGAGCGCAAATAAACACGACCTCCTATTATTTTCTGCAAAAATATCCGGGAATAAAAGTTAAGACTTTTGAAAAATTTGGTCATGCTGTGATTGATTTGGCGAATAAAGGCGTGGATGCGGTAGTGGGTGATTCGGTTCAGGCAAATTATTTTTTTAAGAAAAATAAAGACTTGATGGGAAAGGCCCGGTTTTTGGGATCAAGAATGACGTCGGAATTTTATGGAATTGTTATCCGCAAAGAAAATGCACAGTTAAAAAGTAAAATTGATGCCAGTTTGAATCGGCTTTTAAAAAATGGGACGATTAGCCGATTGCATCAAAAATGGGAGTTGGGAGAGTTTGCGACAGTCCCGGTTCCGAGTAGCTAGCTTTTTTTAGCTGGTTACACCTTCTGAAAGAAACAGACTGCCTGCAATGCACCCTGTGAGCAAAGTGGCGAGGAAAGAGGTCCACAACGCTTGCAGTCCAACTATCGAAATTTCATTTGCACGGCCGGGGACTAGAGCCGAAAGCCCACCCACAAAAATTCCCATGCTGGAAATATGAACAAATCCGCAAAGAGCATATGTCATTATGGTCATGGATCGTAGGCTGAGAGCGGAATCGGTTGCCTGGATAGAGGCTAGTGAAAAATAAGCCGATACTTCTGTTTCAATAAACCTTGAGCCTAAAATCTGAGAGGCTAGTTCCCACTCTTCTGGTCTTAATCCGAGTAATATTGAAAAAGGAAATGTGATCCACCCAAGTAATCTAACCGCCGACAGGGGTTGGCCTTGGATATTTGGAAGGTTACTAAGTAAGAGATCGAATAATGCTTCCAAACCCAGCACGATAATCAGAATCGTTGCAATGCCTACCGCCATTTTTACTCCCTGGCTTCCCCCTTCCACAAAGGCACTCATTAACCCTGCTTGATTTGAAGTTTCGCTGTCATCTTTTCCGGGTTTGCCCAATGTTTCGGGTTCTTCCCGCTCGGGATAGAATAGTTTGCTGATCAGTATGGCGCACGGAATGGATATTAATGATGCCGAAACCAGATGCCCTGCAATATTCGGGAAGATATTGTGTAATGCAATGACATAGATCCCCATAACTGTGCTGGCGACGGTTGCCATCATGCAGGTCATTAAGGTTAGTAATTCAGATCGAGTCATTTTTGCGAGATAAGGGCGCACCGTTAAGCTTGATTCAATGCCGACAAATAAGTTAGCCGAGGCAGCCAGAGATTCTGCCCCGGATAAAGAAAGAATACGATAAAAAACTTTTGAGAAAAATTGAACCACCTTTTGCATGATTCCCAGCTTATACAATCCTCCTAATAGTGCTGAAAAGAAAATCACTGAAGGAAATACTTGAAAGGCAAGAACAAATCCAATGGAAGGAGTGCCATCAGGCAATGCCTGGCCTGGGCCAAGAGCAAGAGGACCGAATAAAAATATTGCGCCTTTATGCGATGCGTTGAGCAGGGCAATTAGAAAACCGTTGAGCCATTCCAAGGCAGACCTGGAACCCGCGAACCAGAATGTTAAAGCGCCCAGAGCCCAAGCAAGAAAAATGCTTCCCCCAATAGTTTCTTTTTTTATTCGGGTGCGGGAGCCGGTGACCCAGGCGATACTACAAATAAGGAAAAAACCGCAAAACGAAATTAAACGATAAGTAGAATCTTCCATTTTAAAAGACGTGTGTGCCTAACGGGTAAGAAGTGGCTTGGTATGCAAGACAATTATCATTTTGTAAGATATATCCTGCCATCTCTGCAAAGTTTGATGATAATGATTTCCAAGGGAATTTGCCACTCGAAACTTTTTTTCTCCCTGAATCAAGGATTTGGAAATACATTAAATCCAACCACTTTTAAGAAGCCGGAGGTTATAATTAAATTTTTTTGTGGAAGAATGGTTTCTCTAATGATTTTGAATATCCTAATATCCTATCCATCGCGGTTTATAAATTCAGGCCTGTTGTTTTGAAAAAGAAAATCTTCTTGGCTTTAATCTGGTCCATTGCCGCGTTCTGTTTTTACGAATTCTTCAAAACGGTTGATTTTAATCGTACTTGGAGAGAAATTGAAAATGCGGATGGTAAATGGTTAGTTGCGGCTTTATTGTTTAATTTATCGATTCTGCTGGTGTGGACTTCCTTATGGAGCGTCCTTGTTCCTAAAAACCTTTCTGTTTCATTTTCAAAGCTGTTCCAGGCAAATTCTTTTATGTCGACTTCATGTAATACCCTCCCGTTTCCAGGAGGTCATGCTGTGGGACTGGTATTGTTGGCAAAGTTAACCAAAGTAAAGCATTCGGTGGCTCTATCAGTTTTAGCTCTAGATCAAATGATGGAGGGAATCGTTAAAGTAGTGGTTCTTACTATGGCTGCCAGCTTTTCTCCTTTGCCACCCCAAATGCAACAGGGTATTCAGGTATTTATTATTTTGATTGTAATATTTTCGGCGGCAATGTTTTACGTTGCTCATAAAGTTCCCGTTGCTAAAACCGGGGATGAAGTTATTTCCTCATCGTTTTTGAGTAGATTAAAAGAGTTCATTTCGCAATGGGCCGGACATTTGGAAACGCTGAAAGACTATCGAATATTTAGCCTTGGTTTGGTATTGGCGTTGGCAATGATGGGGCTACAGGCGTTGGGAATATGGGCGGCACAAAAGAGCTTGGGACTAGAGCTCCCTTTTTGGACTACGATTCTGGTCATGGCGGCATTAAACCTTGCAACTATACTTCCTGTAACCCCGGGGAACTTTGGTGTTTATGAGGCAACGGCGTTCATAATATATAAGTTTTCAGGGCTACCCGCAGAAATAGCCTTGAGCCTGGCATTTTTGCAACACATTTGTTTTCTGATACCTATGGCTGGAACTGGCTGGATAGTTCTTTTAATCCAATCACTTAAATCATTTGTAGGGAAAAATAAAGAGCAGGCTAAGCCGTACTAAACAATTTTAGGTTCAACTCTTTGATTTGATTGATTTAAATGCCTTAATTCGAGCCAAATAAAAGGTTGAAACAATAAAAAATTTGATCGATTTAAGCTAGGTGAGAAGCGGGTTTTATGTTAACATTTGCGGGTTAAAATGGGGGAAGGTGTCGTAATAGTAGAATCAATATAACGTGGTGTCAGAGTAATTTCACTGTGTGGAGTTGAATCGAATTTTTTCGGATGCGTATTACTCGTTCCGGCAGCGACCCAGACCCTTAAAATTATGGAAAAGGTATAGAGGTGGAGTGCCTTTCCAATTTATTTATTGTTGGAGGTTATTGGGTATGGCTGAAGGAAAAGTAAAATGGTTTAATGATAGCAAAGGTTATGGTTTCATCGAGTCAAGTGATGGGGAAGATTGTTTTGTGCACTTTTCTGAAATTCAGGGAGATGGCTTCAAAACTTTAAAAGAAGGTCAGGAAGTAGAATTTGAGAAAAGTATGGGGCAAAAAGGGCCGCAAGCTTCAAAAGTTATTCCAAAATAAATTTCTTGCGAATCTGTATAGCCGGTGGGGCTTAATTGCCCTGCCGGTTTTTTTTTGCAAAGAAACTTAATAGGGTCTCTTCTTTAACTCTTTTGTGATTGCTGCCATCCATCATTTGTCTTGCTTGGATGCAATGACATATAAGTTGAACCCGTAGCCCGCCATATCAAATAAGGGACCTAAGTAAGTCAATGGGTTAAGAGTATTTTTCATATCCCTCTTCGCTGATCGCAGTATTCTTTTTACAGGATTTTTTGGTTTTTCTGAATTGTCATAAGAGTTAAAACCTTTTCCCTCGAACAATCCTTTTCTCGCCTTGTTTGTTTTTAAATAAACAGTTTTGAAGCCTGCTTTTTCCAGCATTTTGTTAAGACTTCCCTCGGAAAAAAAATAGAAATGTTGCAGTATCTTGTAACCCGTCCAATTTTCTTTTAGAAAGACTGCGTTTTTAACATTAGGTGTCCACATTACCAAGAGTCCTCCTGGCTTCATAACTTCATGGATTCTTTTCAGGCAAACCAGAGGGTTTCGTAAATGTTCTATTAGATCCCAAAGAGTGATGACATCAAAGGTATTTGGGCCATAGGTAAGAGCCTCATCTAAAGACTCCAGACGAATGTTGTTCAATTCAAAATTGTCTCGCGCATAATTTATATATTCAGGTAAGATTTCCAGACCATGGCAATCCCAACCCCGTTCTTTGGCACAGTTAAGAAAAAAACCGGCGCCACATCCAATATCAAGTAATTTACCTTTGTCAGGATATAGATTTTCAATAAGGCTCAGGCGAGAATTATAAAGTTTGGAGTACGACTTGATTCTCTCTTGTCTTTCTAGGATGTAGTTTGAGTGAAGACCGGAATTTACGCCACTTCCTGTCATCTCTTTTTGGTAATTTTCCTGCATCTCCTTTACGGTAGGCAAAGGATTAACAAACTCGAGATGGCATTCTTCGCAATGAACTACCAGCGTGTTATTTTCGCGAAGACATACTGGGGTAAATTTAACCGATCCG
>JAJDAV010000122.1 GCA_029261695.1 Nitrospinaceae bacterium
AAGGACTTCAAACCTAGTCCACTTTAAGAGTCGATCTACCTCGGTATTTAAAGCGGGTGAAATAGAAGAAATAGCATTGTCTTGCAGGAATCCTTCTAAAAGGACAAGACCAATGAACCCTGATGCAAAAGCAATAAGAGCAACTACAAGAGGAACAATAAAATAAAGACTGACAGGGAGTCTTTTTTTAAATAGGAAATAAAACCATCGATTATTTATATTCTGGCTTTGGGCCATAAAACACCATCGATTGACGGGCTGAGGTTCGCTTCAAAAAGTTTGGCTAGCCAAGATAAGAATAAGAAAAAATACTTTTATGTTTCCAAATCGGCAAAAGTCACACGGTTGACTTCATCTACGGTTGTATACCCGTCCAAGACTTTTGAAACAGCATCTTCGCGAAGCGATTTCATACCCTGCGTTTCTACAGCCCTTTTACGAATATCCATAGGAGCTGCCTTTTTTAAAACCAACTCACGAATTTCATCAGTAATAACGAGCACTTCAAAAATCCCCATTCGACCCGCATACCCACTTTTTTTACAAGCCTTACAACCTGCACCATGATAAAGCGTTACTGGCTGACGATCACCTTTTGGAAAAAGGACTTTTAATTCCTCTTCTGTAGGTTCATGCTGCACCTTACATTTTGTACAAATTTTACGGACCAACCTCTGGGCCAATACACCCACTATAGAAGATGCCAAAAGAAAAGGTTCGATTTTCAAATCTGAAAGGCGTGAAAGAGCACCGGGGGTATCATTTGTATGCAAGGTGCTCAACACCAAATGCCCGGTTAACGCGGCCTGAATAGCAATCTCGGCTGTTTCTGTATCCCGGATCTCACCCACCATAATAATATCCGGGTCTTGACGCATTAAAGAACGGAGCCCTGTTGCAAAAGTAATATTGGCTTTGGGGTTAACCTGAGTCTGGCGGATTCCATCCAGCCTATACTCCACCGGATCTTCAATGGTTTTAATATTTCGCGTTGGTGAATTTACTTTTGCCAATGAGCCATAAAGTGTTGTCGTTTTACCACTACCGGTGGGACCGGTTACCAGAATAACTCCATACGGTTTGGATAATAGGGAATGGTATTTTTCTAAACTAGTTCCCATTAAACCCGATCCTTGGAGATCAACCAGCAGTTTGGTTTTATCGAGAATACGTAAAACCATATTCTCGCCATAAATAGTAGGACAGGTAGAAACACGTAGTTCAATTTCTTTTGGACCGAGCTTAGCCGAGAATCCTCCATCTTGCGGTGCCCGAGTTTCCGCAATATCCATTTTCGCAAGGACCTTGATCCGAGATATTAAAGCTGACTCAACCGATTTAGGTGGCTTCGATGCTTCAAATAAAACTCCATCAATACGATAACGAATATTTAGTGAAGTTTCTGTGGGTTCAATATGAATATCACTGGCGCCATCATCCAATGCTTGCTTAAGAATCATTTCAACCAATTTTGCAACAGGTGCTTCGGTCGCATTGAGAGTGGCGGGCATGTCGCCCCCTGATACAAGGGCCGCAGCTTCTTCTTTCTTTTCCTCCTGAACGCCTAGACTTTTTACAGCTGCTTTAATTGAAGCCGCGACACCATATTGCTCCTGAATGGCGCGTTCAATATCAGACTCTGCCGCTAAAACCGTTACCACATCCATTCCAGATTGAATCGTTACTTCATCCACTGCGAAAATGTTTAGTGGATCGGTCATAGCTAATTTTAAAGATCCATTTTCAATGGAAATAGGAATCACCTTGTGCTTACGCGCAACACTTTCCTGAACCTTGCGAATAGCGTCCTGGGAAATTTTGACTCCCTGCATGTCTAAATATGGAATTTTTAACTGGTTCGCCAAACTCGTCAGGAATTTTTCCTCTGTGATAAAACCCAACTCAACTAAAGCCTGGCCTAGCGGAATATTTTGCTGCTTCTGCTGAGCTAGCGCCTGGCTCAATTGTTCTGCGGTTATAGCACCTGCTTGAACCAGAACGTCTCCCAGCTTTAATTTTTGACGAATCGCCATAAATTACTCCTGCTAAAAAACCAATTAACAATTATAAAACCACATGTTACACCGAAAATACCCAAAATTAAACCAACCAGCCTTGAAACTGCAAATATTTACAAAACTGTTACTCAAAATATCCTGAGTAAAAAAATATCCGACTTGAACTCAAGTCCTTCTTACTTCTCCCACATTTCCTGAATGAACGAATTGGTACGGTGCACCAAATGGCAATGCTTGCATCCCGTTTTTCCAAGCAGGCCAACATTTTTCCAGAATTTTCCTGGGTTTGGCTTTTCGGCATTGAGTTCTTTGGCCAGCCCGGCGAAGGCGGTATCCGCATCCGGTCCCACATAAAAACGTTTTACATCTTGGGTGGCATGGCATTTGGAACAAGTTGATTTGAGTTCCATGTATCGGGATTTAAAAGTTTTTAAAGCTTTTGCAGCGCGATCATACTGTCCTTCACCGAAATTGACCGTCACACCTTTAAAAGATGAGGAGATGCTTCCCATGTAATCATCAAATTCTACTTCCTTTTCATTAATGGGATCGATGACTTTGATTTTATGAAAGCTGGGCCAATGATATTTTGCCCAAACTGAGACTTCCTGCTCTGCATGACATTTGCCACAGGTCTTACCAAGTCCACCCGATGCCTTACCGGCCTTGGCTATGTCATGAGTTTTTGCGGCTGCGGCAAAAGCTTCTGCAGCTGGGATATCAAAATATTCTTCCCATTCTGGAACCATCTCAGAAGTCTTTTTATATTCTTCAACCAATTTGTCTGCATGAATATCGACGTTTGCAAAATCTTTTTCTTTTAAATTTACGAAAACTCCTCCGAAATGCGTACTCATCTTATGCATCTGTTGAATCCATTTGGGCTGATCACTTTCAGGAGGATAATATTTGTTTAAAGACTTGGGCGGCTCTTTAACGACCATGTCCTTAGCTTGCACTGGAAGGACTACGAAAATAACTAATGCGATAGTTAGAAAAAGGATTCGTGAAATATTCATTGAAGGTCTCCTTAAAATTTAAACAATATTTTTTATCGGGGCACTGTCTTAGCAAACACCCTTGTTTTTTCTTTTGACCAGGCTGGCTGGTATTTTAAATCGACCTCTGCCTTTGCGACAGGGTCAAACAGTCGATATCGATAATCTACTTTTTTATTGTAAGGCAAAGCCGTTTCTTGTTGTGGAGCAATAATTTCTTTTGCACTATCAACCTGTTCTCCGGCTTCGTCAAAAAATTTAATGTAAAGATAAAGCCTCGGATCGCCATTGTCAGCAGTCGGCACAAAGTGCGGTACGGTTTTATTCAATAGGCTGACATTAAAAAACTTTTCCTCCCACTTCGTTTCCATGATTACATCCTTCTCTGTAATTTTACCATGCAGAAAGCGATGATCACCCACCCATCTTTTTTTATGTAATAAGTTGAGTCCTGCTTTTTGAGTCAATCTGCCTTTTTTTCTCGGCATATGGCAATCCTGACAGGTATCTTCAACTGCGGTTACCTTCCACTCTTTAAATGTTTTCTGATGACATGAGCCACAAAAATTGGAGCGTACATAATCTGGGTTACGAAAAGTAGGGTGGGGTGGTGCCAGTAAATCATAAGGCCCCTGCATTTTATTATCGATAAAATGGCAGGACACGCAATAGATACCTTCATCACGTAGGTCCAACCGCGGGCTGGGTTTTTCCCCTTGCACTGAATGCGGCACATGGCAGGGAAGGCATTTTTCTTTGGTGCGGTTTTCAGAAGCCTCTATAAAAGTTTCACTCGTCCATGAAATCGAATGTCGGCTTTCTTTCCAGGCATCAAAAATATCTTTATGACATTCAGAACATTTTTTAGATCCAGGTCTTTTCAGGATTTCCGGATCACGAACCAACTCCAGCGCTTGTTCAGGAATCCATTCAAAGCGCTCGTTAATAACAAAATAGAGTAGGGCCAGAGCAGAGACTCCAATCAATCCTGCTCCAATTATAAGATCAATTATTCGGGAAGATCGTTTCATAAGATAAGCCCACTCCCGTGGGAGGGAATGTTAGCAAACTTAAAGTAAAAGGCTTGGCGGTTCCCTTCTCGTCTGGCGGACACCGACCTATTGCGCCCCACGCTAGTGAGGGAATTGTTTGAGGAAGCGTAAATCGTTTTCGAAAAATAAACGGATGTCGTTAATGCCGAATTTAAGCATGGCAATACGTTCTATACCGAGACCGAAAGCAAACCCCGTCCACTTTTCCGGATCATATCCCACGGACTGAAACACAGCGGGATCTACCATTCCAGCACCGAGAATTTCCAACCACCCGGTTTGAGAACAAACCCGGCACCCTTTACCACTGCACATGACACATTGAATATCCACTTCAGCACTGGGACAGGTGAACGGAAAAAAACTGGGACGAAAACGAACTTCCGTATCCTTTCCAAACACCTCCTGTAGAAAAATATTCATGATTCCTTTCAAGTGACTGAAAGACACTCCCTTGTCAACCATCAGACCTTCTATCTGATGAAACATCGGTGTGTGTGATACATCTGAATCGCAGCGATAAACCTTACCCGGTGCAATAATGCGTAAAGGCGGTTCGCGATTTTCCATTACATGAATCTGAACCGGAGATGTATGTGTTCGCAAAACAGTTTCATCTTCTATATAAAAAGTGTCTTGCATGTCTCTGGCGGGATGGTCTTTAGGAATGTTTAGAGCTTCAAAATTATAATAGTCCGTTTCTATTTCTGGACCCTCTTCAACCTGGAATCCCAAACCAAAAAATATGGAAGTAATTTCTTCCATTACCTGAGTGATAGGATGCAAGGTTCCGGTCAGCTCTCGCCTTCCCGGTAAAGTGGTATCAAAAGTTTCTTCTGATTTACCCGAAGATTTTGAACTGAGGCCCTGACCTTTGTTATTTAATTCCTGCTCAACATGCTGCTTGAGAATGTTGATATCTTTTCCAAGCTTGGGCTTTTCTTCGGGGGAAGCATTACGCAACTCTTTCATCAGTCCCTGGAGCTGACCTTTTTTTCCAAGAAAGTCTATGCGTATTTGTTCGAGTTGTTTAGGGTCTGAGATAGAACCCAAGCGGGAATCGAAGTCCTGACGAAGCTTGTTGATGATTTCAATCATTCAGGTTTCCGGCCGACGCCCCGCGATCGGGGGCGGAGTGGGTTTCGCGCATTCTAAATTTTATGCGAGTTGAGCGCGGGCAGTTTCGGTCAAGGATTTAAAGGTATCCTGATTATTAATAGCGAGGTCAGATAAAACTTTCCGGTCCAACTGGATATCTGCTTTTTTCAATCCATACATGAATTGGCTATAGTTCATTCCTTCTGCTCTAACTGCTGCGTTGATTCGGGCAATCCAAAGTCGACGAAATTCGCGCTTTCGATTTTTACGGTCACGGTAAGCATAACAAAGGCCATGCTCAACAGCTTCACGAGCTTTTCGGAATGCGGTGCTACGTACACTCCGATAGCCTTTGGCCATCTTTAATATTTTTTTTCGTCTTTTTCGGGATACAGTCCCGTTTACTGCTCGTGGCATTTCTAAATTCTCCTTTTGCTAACTGCGTCCTTGCCAGCTGCTTCTCTCAATGTTAAAGCGGCAATTACTCAGTAATGCGCTCAATAAGTTTCGATCGCTCCTTAACCTAATGAAGAGCGGCCTCCCTCGCTAGAGGGTTAATAGGGTATTAATACTTTAATGCGTTTCGCATCGGCAGGAGCCATGATGCTGGATTTACGCAAATTTCTTTTTCGTTTGGTAGTTTTGGTCGTCAAAATATGGCTGGTGAAAGCACTATTTTTACGAATTTTACCACTGCCCGTTCTTTTAAACCTTTTGGCAGCCCCACTGTTTGATTTCATCTTTGGCATTGTTTAACTCCGTCTACTACTTATTCATTATTAGGCACCACAGTTTCGGTGCTCGTCTCATCTGATGCCGGTTTTTCTTTATCAGGCACCACTGTTTCAGTGCTTGTCGCTTTTGGTGCCGGTGTTGCCTTATCGACACTCTTTTTTTCTACTGCCGGTTTAGGGGATTTTGGTGGACTCCCTTTTTTCGACTTAGCATTTTTAGGGGCCAGTATCATAACCAAGGTACGGCCTTCCTGTTTTGCTGTCTGCTCAATAACAGCGATGTCTTCGGTTTGCTCGGCAACTCGCTCTAAAACTTTCTGACCGAATTCACGATGAACAATCTCCCGACCCTTAAAGAAAATGACAACTTTAGCTTTATCGCCATTTTCCAAAAATCGTTGCACATGTTTTAATTTAAAATCGAAGTCATGCTGATCGGTGTTGGGCCGAAACTTGACTTCCTTAACATGAACGATTTTTTGATTCTTTTTGGCTTCGTGGGCCTTTTTACTGGCCTTATATTTATGCTTACCGTAATCCATAATACGGCAAACAGGCGGATTGGAATTGGGTGCTACCTCCACGAGGTCCAGATTCCGGTCTTCAGCCATTGCGATGGCTTCTTCGGTTGGAACGGTACCCAATGACTCACCATCATCTAAGACGACGGCCACTTCCTTTACCCGGATCATATTATTGATGCGCTGTTTCTTGTTAATTTAAAACATCCCTTAAAAAATATTTATCAATCGTCTGAGTCAATCGTCCGATTCTCTACGGCTTCATTGACTTCATCCAAAAACGTTTTCAAATCGAGAGTCCGTGTTTCCTTGGATCGTCGTCTTCGAACTCCCAAAGTGGACGCTTCCACTTCTTTGTCCCCTAAAACAATCATATAAGGGATCTTCTGTAATTGGGCCTCGCGTATTTTGAACCCAATCTTCTCATTACGCAAGTCTTTTTCTACTCGAATGCCTGATTCTTCAAGCTCTTGTGCTATTTTATTGGCATATTCGGCATGATTATCGGTAATCGGCAACAAAATGACCTGAACGGGAGCCAACCACAACGGAAAAGCACCTGCATAATGTTCGATCAGACAACCAAAAAATCGCTCCAACGAGCCCATTAGGGCGCGGTGCAGCATTATCGGCTGGCGACGCTGACCATCTTCCTCAATATAACTGATATCGAACTTTTCAGGGAGATTAAAATCTACCTGCACCGTTGAGACCTGCCAATAACGATTCAAACTGTCCTTAATTTTTATGTCAATCTTGGGACCGTAAAAAACACCTTCGCCTGGGTCCACTTCGAAATCCAGTTTCTTATTGTTCAGTGCCGTTTCCAAAGCCTTCGTTGCAGACTCCCATCCTTCATCCGAGCCAACATATTTTTCCGGCCGTGTGCTCAAATAAATTTTGTACTCGTGAAATCCAAACGATTGCAAAATAAAAACAATGAGATCTAAAACCTTGGTGATCTCTTCTTCAATCTGTGAAGGTCGGCAGAAAAGATGCGCGTCATCCTGAGTGAATCCGCGTACGCGCAACAGGCCATGCAAAACACCCGAACGCTCGTAACGGTAGACAGTGCCTAGCTCTCCGAATCGAACCGGCAAGTCGCGGTAACTTCTCAATTTGGTTTTATATATCTGAATATGGAAAGGACAGTTCATCGGCTTCATCACATATTCTCTACCTTCAATATCCATATTCGAGAACATGTTGTCTTTGTAGAATTCCGTGTGACCACTGGTCTTCCATAAATCTATTTTCGCCGCATGCGGACTGATGACCATTTCGTATCCGTGCTTGAAATGCTCCTTCTTCCAGAAGTCTTCCATCAAGTGACGAATGCGCGCGCCCTTGGGATGCCAGAGAATAAGACCCGGACCAATATCATCCGAAACTGAAAACAAGTCGAGCTCTTTACCCAGCTTGCGGTGATCGCGTTTCTTCGCTTCTTCCAGTCTTTTGAGGTAAAGCCGTAATTCTTTTTCAGTGTTCCAGGCCGTTCCATAAATGCGTTGCAGTACCGGATTTCTTTCATCACCACGCCAGTAAGCAGACGAAGTATGAAGCAACTTGAATGCTTTAATTTTTTTTGTAGACTCGACATGCGGCCCACCACAAAGGTCGCCCCATTCGCCCTGCGAGTAAAGGGTGATCGGTTCGCTGGGGTCGATACCTTCAATGATCTCGACTTTGAACTTCTCGCCCATGTCGCTGAATTTTTTTATCGCCTCTTCACGAGAAATTTCACTGCGCACGATGGGGGTATCCGCGGCGGCGAGTTCTTTCATACGCTTTTCGATTTTTTCCAAATCTTCAGGAACAAAAGCTTCTTTGCGAGAAAAGTCGTAGAAGAATCCGTCTTCTATCACTGGTCCGATAGTGACCTGGGTTCCAGGAAAAAGTTCCTGAACGGCCTGCGCCATCAAATGCGCGCAACTGTGACGAATAGTTTCGAGTTCGCTGGGATTTTCGTTAGGTATCATTTTCTTACAAGCTTCCTTGGCCCCTCTTTCACAAAGAGGGGTTGGGGTGATTTACATTTCTTTGTTTCTATAAATGAAAAAGCACCATGCACATCGGCACGATGCCTGATTATAGGCCGTAACGGCCTTTTAATTTTATATTCGCAATGTTTTTTATCCCGCTCCGCATTACTACTATAGATTGTGGAGGCTCTGCGAAAAATCTTTGAAAGAATAGGCACGGGCGGTTTCGAACCGCCGACCCCTTGCATGTCAAGCAAGTACTCTACCCCTGAGCTACGCGCCTGAAAAATCAGATAGTTGCTATTCTAAATCGGGAACCCCAATAGGTCAAGTCCGACGAGCCGCTAAGTGCAAAAAAATAGCTCTAGAAACTTGTTTGATTTTCCTTTTATTGGGCTTTTTTCCTAATCTAGGTTGGTAACGATCAATGTTTTTTTGGCCATTTTTAAAAATGCGGTATATTTTTCGAACAAATCAGAGGAAAACTGATTTAATTTTTTCCCCGTTTTAATATCATCAGAATCCGAACCATACTTTCTACTTCTTATTACTAATTGATCAGAGAAATTAGGAACAGACCAAGTATCATGCAAAATTATTTCTTCCATTGATTTTGCTATTTCCATTACCTCCAAAAGAGATTTTTGTAATTTTGAATTATGAAAATGGTTTTCTGGGTTAGCTAAAAAGCCATCCAACCCTTCATAAAAATCAAAAAAAGGTTTTTTAGGGAATTCTCCAATAAGATTATATTCGGTGAAGAAATTTTTAATTTCTTCAAATTTGGGCAATTTCCTAACAAGAAATTTATAATTTTCTATGTCAGATTGCTTTTTAAATTTTTTGTTTTCAAAAATCCTGCCTCCAGCAAAGGCTAATAACGATAAAATTACTGCAAGTAATTGTTTTCCATAATTGTTTATTAAGTCCATAATTTGGATAATTTTTTGTGCTTATTAATTAAATAGCTAGGTTTAATCGCCTTAGTAACAATGATGCCAAGCTAATATGGTCTAAGCATTGGTCAGGGGTTTCATGTATACCAAATTCATGGCCTCTTGGGTTTCTAATAGCTAGGACAACACCTGAAAATAAAAACTTATATCCTTCTTGCTCATCCCTTTCACTGGTATTGGATAGGTCAGTGAGTTTAATTTTAGGAGACTCCTGATTAAAAGCTTTCATCATCAATTTATAGCCAGACTCATTTACCTTTGAAATTTTTTGCACTTCTTTATCTAGAAATTTAAATGCCTCAAAAGTGGCTTGCGAGTAATGCCCATCATCAAAAAGCTTTCTGGTGATATCGTCAATTTCAGGATGAACATTTCGTTCTTCAAAAGGGTGCAACCTGTCAATATCTTCTGCCCGAGGTACAGGAACGTTAAACTTATGTGCTTTTCTGATAATCCTTTGAAATTTACTTAAAGCTTTACTCATTAATTAAATTCTCTTTGATACTTTTAAAAATATTGTCGTAAGTCTCTTTTGTTCCATCTGCCGGCAAATTAATTTCTACCCTAACAGTCAAACCAAAATCTTTTGTTTTAGTTTCACCTTTCTCCGTAGGGTTTATAATCGTTTTTGATCCTTTTGCTGTTTCTTTTTTATGTGTTTTTGCTTTTGGTGTTGATTTCTTACTGCTAGGTGCTTTGGAGGTTGGAAGTTCTCGATGCCCCGATAAGCTGGCAAAAACTTTAAAAGTATTGGCTTGTCGTATGCCTATTGCATGACTCGTCTCGTCAGTATTGCGAAAAAACGTAATTAGCTCATCTGCTTCAAGTTTCCAAGCATCCTCACCATGCAAGTCAAATAATGTTTGATATGCTTTTTTCACAAGTTGAGAAAATCCATTGTTAAAATCCTCATCTTTGTGAATAGAAAACACCTTTTTAGCTTCATCAGTTTTCTTTCCATCAGCATCAATAATTCCTACAAATTGCAAAGCATTTATTACATAGCTTTCGTTTTTTGGGGCTAACCCAAGTTTTTTTACAGTGTCAGAAGAAATGGTTCCAGGGAAAGCTTTCCTTAAATGTCTTACCATTTCGCTAATATTTTTTACCCCTGAAATATATGGATGTGAATCTGCCATGCAATTCTCCCTTGAATGTGATTATTTAATGAGCTGTTATTTGGATTTTACGACTATGATAATGTCGACTTTAGTCTAAGCAGGTATTGCAATTGAGGCCATTTAACTCAAATTTTACCTCTTTCAAGCCTTGTTTTCCAGAAACATTTCGTCATTCCAAAATTTTATTTTGGGTTTCCTAAAAAATTGCACTTTCTGGAAAAACTGGGAAGGAAAATAAAAAAATGCAGATAAATATTCGCTTCTAGCGGTAGGTAGTCGTGTTCTATTTTTTTGGATTGTTTCAATGACAACATAAGCAATCCCTCAAATCACGAAAGCTTAGGAAGGTATTAAGCGCAGGAGGAAATTTACACCGATCTAAAAGCCAACCCTCCCTCAATCCCTCCCTATGAAGGGAGGGAAGGGCAGTTATCTTTGTGAATCAGTGGTTACGGTTATTGAGCTTTCGTGTAGATCTCTCCGCCTTTTTCTTTGAAGGTGTCGGACATTTCTTTCATGCCTTCATCGAGTGCCTTTTCTTCTTCAAGACCTTTTTCTGCGGCGTAGTCCCTAACATCCTGAGTGATTTTCATCGAGCAGAAATGCGGACCACACATGGAACAA
>JAJDAV010000123.1 GCA_029261695.1 Nitrospinaceae bacterium
CTAGTCAGGTTTTTCTATTTCTTCCAATTGGAACAATTATATGGATTAAATGCCGATCGGAATGGCATAAATTGAATGCTTAAGATTATGAAATTTTGGTTTTTGGGTTGGCTTAGTTTTATTTCATATTTAACAGCATCCTCTGCTTTTGCTTTTGATTATAGCTTCGAAGGTAGAGCCAAGCTGGGAAGTTCTTATATTTTTGATTCCCCCAATGGCTTTGAAGATTTTGATAGCGAAGCAGAATTGCGCTTGGGAGTATTAGGCAACGCTTGGGAAAATGATACTTGGAGACTGGATTACGAATTATCCGCTGATGCGAAGCAAGCAGATGGCCCAAGTGTTGAGTCAAGACTTCGTGAAGAAACGGATATAGATTTTTTTCGTGCATGGCTTCGATTGGACAATGGAGATTTTAAAATTCGAGGGGGCCGCCAAAAAATTCTTTTTGGTTCTGGAACTATTTATAGACCTCTTGGGTTATTTGATACTCGAGATGTTACTGGGGTGGTACCAGAAACAAGAGGAGTAGATGGCGTTCGCTCCACATGGTTTCTTTCTCCATCATCTTTTCTTGAGGGTTGGCTGGTTCCCGCCAAGAAGGATGGCTCCATAATCACAGGCGTGCGTGGCGAATCACTGATTGGTGATATTGAAGTTGGAATAGTAGCCCAATACCATCCCAGGTCAGACCTGAAGAATCTAGCGGATTTTAATCAGGAAATGGTGCAACTTGGTTATCACCTTAAAGGTGAAAATGAAATTGGCTTCTGGAATGAAAGTCGGCTGGATATAGAAATGCAATCTTCTTCGCCTATACGTTTTGATTCTGTTTTCGGAGTAGACTACACCTTTGACTTGGGGGAAGGACTACATTTCCTAATGGAGTATTTTCTCACGACCCGTCAAAAGAATTTCACTCTAACCGATACCAAGGGGCAAAGAACCGTTCAACAAATAGGTTTCTCAATGGATCAACCGGTGGGCATTGATATCCAATGGCAAATTTATGGACTTTACGATTTACGCGATAAAAGTTTTCAACTGGTTCCCCAAATTGAATATTCGATTACAGAGACTTTATTTCTTTATCTGCATGGAAGAGCGGGTGGAAACATCAAGGAAGGTGAAAAAAATGGCAGGTTGCATAGACGGACAGGAGTTTTTAATGGAACAGAATCCCTAATAGGGTTAACGCTGGTTAACTATTTTTAACAATGATAAATATGAATAAAAATCTGATTAAATTAAAGCATGTCTCAAAAGTTTTTAAAGTTGGAGAAGAGAACTTTACGGCATTGCATGACGTCAGCCTTGAAATTGATAGCGGGGCCTTTATGTCTTTTGTTGGTCCTTCTGGTTCTGGAAAAACAACCCTGTTAAACCTTATTGGTGGCTTGGATGTTCCCACGACAGGAGACATTTACTTTAAAGAGGAAGGGCTTTCTTCCATGAGCCGGGAGCAAATGGCTCGATACCGAAGAGAAAATATTGGCTTCATATTCCAAACTTATAATTTATTGCCTGTTTATTCCGTTTACGAGAATGTATTGTTTCCTCTTCTATTAAACGGAGAGAAGGAAAAAGACGTTCAAGAACGTGTTATGGACATTGTCACTAAAGTCGGGCTAGAAAGTCAGGCAAAAAAACGACCTTCACAATTATCTGGAGGGCAATGTCAAAGGGTGGCTATTGCAAGAGCTTTAGTGAAAGATCCGCTTTTAATCCTGGCTGATGAACCTACCGCAAACCTCGACTCGGAGAATTCGCTGCAAATTCTTGAGCTTATGCGAGAACTGAACCAACAGTATCAGGCCGCCGTTGTATTCTCAACGCATGATGAAAAAGTAACTCGCTATGTACGCCGCGAGGTAAAATTGGAAGATGGCCGAATTGTTTCAGACAAAAATAATATAAACGGGATAGCGTAAGAATGAATTGGGACATTGCCAAGAAAAATTTTTATCGACAGGGCATGCGTGCATTCCTAAATGTACTGGTGACCGCTCTCTCAATCATTTCATTAATATTTATGCTCTCTCTGTTGAATGGATTCCAAGCGCAAGCCACTCGAAACCTGGTTGCTACAGACGTAGGTGGAGGGCATTACCGGGTCCCCGGGTTTGATATTCTCTCTCCCACTGAATGGGAGGACCACACATTAAAACCTGACGAATCTCTTTTAAAGTTATCTGATAAAGACAAAGCAGAGGTATTGGTTCAACAGGGGCAGCTTTATCCGAATCGACGACTTTATCCCGTTCAAATTCGTGGGGTTTCAATGGAACAGTCTCTTTTGAGTTTGCCTTTAGATAACTTAAAAAAATATGGTGAACAAATTGAAGACGTTATTCCGGGAGTGGTAGGAGTGAAAATGGCTCGGAAGGCACATTTAAAAAAAGGAGATATTTTAACGCTTAAATGGCGCGATAAGTCGGGGGCAGTCGATGCCCGAGATATCCTCATTGTGGATGTAGGAGATATGGTCAATCCGCGTGTAGACGATGGTGTCGTGTGGTTGCGTCTGGACCATTTACGGTCAATGACTGATAGGCAAGGCGAAGTGAGTTGGGTAGCAGTTCGGAATTATATGGGGCCTATTGATGGGGTTGAATTCCAAACCGTGGAAATACTTATGGCAGATCTTCTCGCCTTATTAAAACAGGATAGGATGAATTCAAAAATCCTATGGGCGATACTAATGATTTTAGTTTGCACCAGTGTTTTTAATACACAGATTCTGAATATTTTTAAACGGCAAAAAGAAGTTGGAACTCTCATGGCGTTAGGTATGGAACCCATGAGAATTGTCAGAATATTTACTTTAGAAGGTGCTTTGGCAGCTATTTGGGCTTTAGTTATTGCCGCTTTATTGGGAGTTCCTTTTTTTATTTGGTTTCAAGGTGTGGGCTTTGATGTTTCCCATTTAAGCGAAGCCAGTTTCCCCATCCGGGAAACAATCTATCCCGACTATCAACCTAAAGAAATTTTTTACTCCTTACTCATTGTTGTTTTTTTAGTTGTGATGGCTGCATGGTTGCCTGTCAAAAAAATTATTCGCTTAGACCCGACTCTTGCTCTTCGCGGAAGGGCAATAACATGATCGGTTTTTTGCTTCGCGGTGTTTTACGAGATAAATCTCGATTCCTTTTTCCGTTTTCTGTAGTAACCATAGGAGTTGCCTTAGTAGTTTCTTTGGTAGGTTTTATGGAAGGTGTTTTTATGGGGATGATCGATATGACTGCGAATCTGGATGCAGGGCATTTGCGCTTGGTCAACAAACCCTTTTATGATGAGGAGCATCTTCGTCCTCTAGACCGATCCCTCGCTGGTCAGAAAGAAACCCGAGTTTGGTTGAAAAAAAATTCCCCCGAACAGGTTGAATGGTTTCCCCGAATCCGATGGGGGGCTATTTTAGATGTTCCTGATGAAAATGGCGAAACTCTTTCCCAAACCCCGGTCGTGGGTATGGCCCTTGATTTGAAAACCAAAAATTCCATGGAATTAAAGCGAATGAAAATGGAGGAGTCTCTAGTTAGTGGAAGATTGCCAGAATCTCCAAATGAAATGTTGATGGGGGATCAACTGGCAGAAACGCTCGGTGTGGGATTAGGTCAGTCTGTTACTGTACTAGGACAGTCTTTCGATGGAGGAATGGTTGCGGACAATTATAAGATTATTGGGTTGGTCAAATTTGGCGTTTCTGCAATGGATAAAAAAATGGTTTTAATAGATATTTCAGATGCGCAGAACAGTTTTTATATGGAAGATATGATTACAGATTGGCTAGGGTTTCTACCTCCACAGTATTCTCTGGAGGAATATGAGGTAGTTAAGAAAGACATGCAAGAACCCTTAAAGCGCTGGATAGCCTCGCCCCCTGAAAGCTGGGCTAAAGACGACCACCCCCTACTCTTAAGTGTTCGCGACCAACAGAATATAGGAGCTATTGCTGATAAATTTTACGTCATTCAAAGTTTTGTAGTTGGAATTTTTACTTTTCTTATGATTCTGGTTCTGTGGAATGCAGGGATATTAAGTGGAATCCATCGTTACGGAGAAATGGGACTTCGCCTGGCTTTTGGTGAACCTCATTGGAAACTGATACTCACATTAGGAATAGAAGGTTTAATGGTAGGAATTTTAGGAGCGATAGCGGGCTCCATTTTTGGAGGTGCATATACATATTTCCTCCAGGAAGTGGGTTTTAATATGGGTGATAATTTTGCTCAGACGGGGATGATGATCAACGATGTGGTTCGAGCCAGACTCACGATAGGTGGTTTCGTTCAGGCTGTTTTACCCGGAATTTTTGCGAGCGTGGCAGGAACTTTGGTGGCAAGCCTTGCGATCTACAAAAGATCTGAAGCAAATTTATTTCGAGAATTGGAGGCTGGATGAAAGCTGCATTTATTAAAACGAGTGTCGTACTGGTTTGTTTATTAACCTTAGTAGCGCCATGTGTTGCAGAAGAAATCAATGCACAGAAACTTCTTGAGCAATTGGATGAAAATTTATGGGCGAATAAAAAATTTATTTCAGGTCGGCTGATTATCGACAATGGAAGAAAAATTCGGACTCTGACTCAAGACTCCTGGATGGAAGGAGCTACTCGTTCCTACAGTCACTACAAATCACCAGCCCGAGAGAAGGGAACCAAAATGCTGAAGATTGGTGGCAAGCTATGGATGTATACGCCAAGGACCGATCGCAAAATCCTCATCGCGGGACATTTGCTCAGGCAGTCAATGATGGGCAGTGATTTGTCCTACGAAGATATGATGGAAGACCACAAATTAAGCCACGCCTATGCGGCCTCAGTGGAAAAGATGGAAGAATTTGAAGGAGTGCAATGCGCTGTTTTGCATTTGGTGGCTCATGATAAAAAAACAACCTACCAAACAAGAAAAGCCTGGGTAAACCCTATTACCAAAATAGTGCTTAAAGAAGAGCGTTTTGCTAAGAGTGGAAAAATTCTAAAAAGAATTTTGTATAAAGATTATAAAAAAATTGAAGATCGCTTGTTTCCACACACCATGATTTTTAAGGACCTACTAAAAGAAAACACTAAAACCACCTACAAATTCGATGTTATCCAGTTTGACATAGAAATCCCTGCCCGCTATTTTTCCCAGAGCATTTTAAAAAGGTAAAATTACCTAGAAAAGTTACTGGCACCCTCCCCCTCTAAGTTCATAAAACAAATTGAAATTGGGCAAAAAAAAAACCGCACCGGAACCGAAGTTCCGATGCGGTTTTGTAAATCTTGCTTATTTAGCTTTCAAGGTAAAGTCAGCTTTAGCTTCACCACCAGCTATTTTTACGTCAGAAGTAACCTCACCCACATATGGATGCCAAGCAGTTACTTTGTAAGATCCATCAGGAATACCATCGATTTTGAAAGATCCATCTGCGCCAGTGACAGCGTAGTAAGGATTCCAAACGATTCTTCCATCTGCTTCCATGTAGTTGTGCTGATCGCATTGCAAGAAGAAATGTTTGTCTTTTTTCTGCTTGAAACGACCCAAGGTTTTGGTTACATCGGCAACATCACCTTTACTAGGTAGAGGCTTGTTGAATAGGGTTTTGCGGCTTGCACCTACCACAGAATATCCATGCGGGTTATGCAAAACGCCATCATCCTCATTTGTAACTTTCACCAAACCACCTGATTTTTTCTCTGCTTTGGTAGCTTTGCGAATAATTCCCATTTTTTGGGTGATATCACAATTTTCGAAAGTGAAATCCATTTTACCAGCATCGCCCCAAGGCTTACCGGCCGCAATCTCTTCGATAAAAATAACCGCATCCTTCAATTTACCACCGGCTGCAACAACTTTATGCCGAGGACGGATTCCGTCTTTTGCTTCGGGATGCTTAGAACAAAATTCTACATTTTTCCCTTTAGACAGGTTTTCCATGATTGGAGCCATTGGAGCACCATCCAGGGAAACAGTTCCACTGATTGATCCAGCACCCGCTGCACCTTCAGTGTATTTCGCTTTTTTTGCAAAGCTGGTAGATGCCAATGCCAAAGAAAAGGCAACAACCATTACACTCAATACGATCTTTCTCATTTCTTTCGTTCCTCCTATTTAGGAAATCAAAAAATATACACTTCACACATTTAAAGTGATTGAACACAAACTAACTGAAAAACCGCTTATTTAAGACTGCGGGATTCTATCACAAAAGAAAAGTATTTATAACGTAAAAAAGGGGCCCCATCAAGGGGCCCCTTTCACTTTTTTCATAAAACCTCGAAAAATCGACGTTTAGCGCATCGACAATCGATCATCCTTGTCTTTTGAAGCAGATTTCTCTTCCTCAGAAGGCTGAGATGCAGTTTTAACACCTTTTGGTGTAACCTTACCCAAAGGCAGGATGGAACGGTCACCTGAAGGCAGAACCTTGAAGTAACCCCACTGACCCGCTTGTTGATAAGGCGTTCGAGCGTTCAACCAGAGGTATGTACCTGGGTTTTTGTAGGTACCACCAGCATTGAAGAAGGCTTGAATGTACTCGCCTCCACCAAACTCTTCAACGTCGATCATATCAGAATTTTCCTGATTCAAATGACGTCTCCACTGATGACCATCCAGGTTGAACATCTGGTTCTGCTCGTTATGAGCACCAAAGATGTTGATCATAACGTTATCACCTGCATGGGCTTTCAGAGTCGGTGTAGCAGGATCCTGATCTGCAGCCACACAAGCTGTGAACATGTTACCAAGCTCACAACCCTCGTCCTCTCGATAAGTCCAAGGCTCAAGGCGATAGTTAACACCTGTCAGACCCGCTACGTTTTGCAGATAAGGCATGAAAGATGTACCGATGATATTGTCTTCATCTTGGAAGTACAGTGCGAAATCTCTGTAATTGGAGAGATGCGCATTTTCAGGATGAGACTTGTCGATGATAACGTCCGCTTTCCAAGAGTTACCGAGAGAAATATCTTTCCCGGTTTCTGGATCGCGATACACCGAACCACGTGGGCCGATGATGATACCACCGTACATACCATCACGAACGTTCGTCGTCAGGTTA
>JAJDAV010000124.1 GCA_029261695.1 Nitrospinaceae bacterium
ACTGTCATGTTATCGATGAAAGAAACTACGTCTTCCTTAGTGGCGGCCATTTAAGCCCTCCTTTCAAAAATTGTTTTTTCTAAAATTCTTATCCAATAATCTATTCACAACGACCCCCATACATAGAGACCGGTTTATTCGGATGCCTTTTTCTCTTTAATCGCGTCTAACGTACCCACCAACTTTCTCAGCACTCCACCAAGAGCCCCAACAAAATTGGTCGTTGGGCCGTTCATAGTCGCAAGCAACTGCGAAATCAACACTTCTTTCGACGGCAAATCCGCCAACGCCTTTATCTGCTCAGGAGAAACCTTCTTCCCCTCAACTACACCACAAATCACCTTAGGGTTCTTTGTAGCCCCAGATTTTGAAAACTCCGCAAGCGCTTTTGCCGGTGCCACCGCATCATCAAAACTAACAACCAGAGATACGGGCCCCGTAAACTCCCCATCCAACAACTCAAAAGGAGTATTCTTAGCAGCCTGTCGAGCCAAAGTATTTTTGATCACACGAAAGTCAACCGCCTTGCTACGCATATGACTACGCAACTGGGTCAACTCTGGCGCCTCGATACCTTGATAATTCGCAAGAACAGCCGATTTAGCTCTCAGGAAAATTCCATTCAGCTCTTCAACTTTTTTTATTTTTTCTGCATTCGGCATTTTTGCCACCCCTCTCACTTACAACCCCGAAACCGGGGATCAATTCAATTCAATCAGGGCGTATAAACCACTCGAACCCCAACCCCCATTGTGGTCGAGACCGATACCCCTCTCACATAATGCCCCTTACTAGATGCCGGCTTAGCCTTAACCAACGCCGTCATCAGGGTCTTATAATTTTCCTCAAGATCTTCAACCGAGAAACTAGCTTTCCCCAAGGAAGCATGCACAATCCCCGACTTGTCAACACGGTAATCCACCTTACCCGCCTGGATCTGCTCAATAGCCTGCTTGACATCAAAGGTTACTGTTCCAGTTTTAGGGTTCGGCATCAAACCTCTAGGACCTAAAACCTTACCCAACTTACCGACCTGACCCATCATATCTGGAGTGGCAACCACCCGGTCAAAGTCTGTCCAGCCATCCTGAATCTTAGCAACCAGATCATCTCCACCAACCACTTCTGCGCCAGCGTCTTTGGCTTCCTTTTCCTTTTCACCCTTGGCAAAAACCAGAACACGAAACTTCTTCCCAGTTCCCTTAGGCAATACCACGCTACCTCGAATATTCTGATCCGCTTTTCTCGGATCAACGCTCAACCGAACCGCAACATCAAGCGACTCGTCAAATTTTTCAGAATTAGAATCTTTGGCGAGCCCGAGAGCCTCCTTCAACTCATACTTCTTATCAGCGTCGACCTTTTTGGCCGCAGCCCTGTGTTTTTTTCCGTGCTTAGGCATAATTAATTCCCGGTTAACCTTCGACTTTAAGTCCCATACTTTTCGCCGAACCCTTAATAGTATTGATAGCCATTTCTACATTCTCGGCATTCAAATCTTCCATTTTAACTTTCGCGATATCTGTCACCTGCTCCAAGGTCACCGTCCCAACAAACTCCTTACTGGGATTCGAGGAACCTTTCGCAATTCCCGCCGCCTGCTTCAACAAAGCCGATGCAGGGGGAGACTTCGTAATAAAAGAGAAACTCCTGTCCTTATAGACATCAATTATTACAGGAATGATACTCCCTTCCTGCCCCTGGGTTTTTGCATTAAAAGCCTTGCAAAAATCCATGATTGCCACCCCATGCTGTCCAAGCGCAGGCCCGACAGGCGGAGAAGGCGTTGCTTGCCCCGCAGGAATCTGAAGCTTTATCTGACCCATCACCTCTTTCGTAGCCACTCTCTATACCTCTTTTTTTACAACTCGATTATTCAACCAAAACTTATACACGCTCGATCTGCGGAAACTCAAGCTCCACCGGAGTGGCACGACCAAAAATCGAAACCATCACCTTAACCTTACCCTTATCGTGATTAACCTCTTCCACCACACCATTAAAGTTAAGGAAAGGCCCATCGATAACCCGAATACTCTCACCCTTCTCAAACGAGAATTTCGGCTTCGGCCTCGCAGACTCTCCCTTTATCTGATCCATGATCGTCTTAACCTCACCCTCAGAAAGAGGAACCGGCTCAGAACTACCCCCCAGAAAACCCGTTACTTTGGGAGTATTCTTAATCATGTACCAAATATCCTGATTCATCTCGACACTAATCAGGATGTAGCCTGGAAAAAACTTTCTCGAAGAAACCTTCTTCTTGCCCTTACGAACCTCAACAACCTCTTCAGTGGGAATAATAACCTCACCAAAGCGGTCACCAAAATTGGAGTGCCCGAATTGCTCTTCTATACTTAACTTCACCTTCCGCTCAAATCCGGAATAGGTGTGAATAACAAACCATTGTTTAGACAATGTTCACCCGCTTAAATATTTATGAGACCCTGAACAACCTTGGAGAGAATTGCATCAACAACCCCCAAAAACAAAGCCATCACCAAAACCACAAACACGACCACTGCAGTGCCGCCCATAGCCTCCCTACGAGTAGGCCATGTCACTTTTTTTACTTCCGCTCTTACCTCAGTCAGAAACTCAATTGCCTTTGAAAACATAACCCTCAAACAAGTTAATACAGGCCAGGAGGGATTCGAACCCCCAACCCTCGGATTTGGAATCCGATGCTCTACCAATTAGAGCTACTGGCCTATTGCGAAATCCGCGCCAGCCATAGGAAGGGGAACAAACATTCCCGCCCGATGCCGCACATCGACACCCGACTCCCAACCATCTGATTTTTCTTTATTTTGTTTCCTTATGGGGAGTGTGCTTTCCACAAAACCTACAGTATTTTTTAAATTCCAACCTTTGCGTGGTGGTCTTTTTATTTTTTGTATTCGAATAGTTTTTTCGATTACAGTCAGAACACGCGAAATGAACGATTACTCTCATAATACCAACCAGCCCTTATTTATCTAATGCGACCAACCCCCCGGTTTCTAACTCGCATAAATTCAACAATACCTTCTTACAGCCTAAACTAAAAAACCCGAAGCCCACGATCGGGATTGAACCGATGACCTCTTCCTTACCAAGGAAGTGCTCCACCACTGAGCTACGTGGGCAGAAAAAGCTCATTCATCCAACCCCGCGAAAAGGTGGAGCGGGAAACGGGACTCGAACCCGCGACCCTCAGCTTGGAAGGCTGACGCTCTAGCCAACTGAGCTATTCCCGCAAGTTCAACCAACCTCAAAATTCAGGATGGGGAGGGGAGGATTCGAACCTCCGAAGGCTGAGCCGACAGATTTACAGTCTGTTCCCTTTGGCCACTCGGGAACCTCCCCGAAATTTTGGGAAAAGCACGACTTTCAAAAGTCGGTCAAACACCCAACCTAAACCTCCAACGCAGGGCGTCAGAATCCTTTTCAAAACAAACAATTAAAACTGGAGCTGGCAAAGGGACTCGAACCCCCGACCTGCTGATTACAAATCAGCTGCTCTACCAACTGAGCTATGCCAGCTCAGCAAATAAAAAACCCCCACTTTACACTTTGATTTCCAAAGCTGCAACTAAAATTGGAGGTTTTGGGCTATATATTTTCGATTTATCAGGATATTTTGCCACGAAAGGGTGTTTATGTTAACAATATAACATGACCCAAGGGTTATTACCCAGAAAAAAAGTACCTTTTCAAAACTAAGCTGTGGATTCTAGCATAAAATTTCAAAAAAAAAAATATTTTTAGCAGTTATTTAAAAAATAATCTGTCTTGATCTTCACCGATAGCTAAATATTACCCCAAAATGGGCTGGCAATAGGATACTGACAAAAAAAAATGTCATACCCTCTGCTTTCTTAATGGGTTATGGGGTTATTCGACCACAAAGAATTGCACTAATGGGAGAGCAATTTATTTATTGCTAGTTTCGACGTTTTTTGTACCTTCGGGATTTTTTAGAGAATTTCTTTTTTTTGTTCGACTTCAGTTCAGAGCTTTTTTGAGCAACCCTAAATTTGGATTTACAAAATTTTGCGGTGTATTTAAAATTGTAATAATCTACCGAGTTTTGAGCATCCTGAAACGAAACAAAATATGGAACTATCAAAGGGGAAGAAAGCAAATAAAGCCATGCCTTATCTCTTTCGCCGGTATACCATTGGCCCCCACCCGGAATCATAGAGTATAAAAACGCAATATCCCTATCAAAGTATTGATATTCCTTGTCACAACCAGCCTCGATAAGAGCCTCCATCTCTCTTTCCATGGTTGGAGTGATTCGCTTGAATCCCATAGGCGACCCACCGCCTCCCTTCAACCAACAACCGGGAAGCAAAAATAGAACGCCCAAGATTCCTATTATTCTAAAAAATCCTGGCATACGACACCAAATTAAATAACTCTTTTTATTTCAATAGATTATAGGAAATTCTACGGGAAAGGTCAATGCCGGTTGGCGGATTTTGAATTATTTGGATAAATAGCAGGTTTAATTGCGCGAAATGAGAATACTAAAACTTCCCATCTGCCATATAAAAATCCACTCTCTGGGTTGGCGTATCAAAAGGCAAATCGTACCAGTTTTTCCAGTTCGAGTTGATCCGAAATCCAATAATATCAGCTTTTTTTCCGGGCATTATTTTTCCGCAGGGAAGCCGCAAAATTTCCGCTCCAAACCACGTTGCCATCGTTAGTATTTCTTTGCGGCTCACATCGGGCAATAGTTTATCTGCCATACGTATTTCTTCAAGAAAGTTCAGCGAGTCATTACTGGCCATCGAATCGGTTCCCAAGGCTACAGGAATTCCCGCATCAAGCATTTTTCGAACGGGAAGAACTTTAGTGCGCCCAAACCATTGTGTACTTTTCGGGCAGAACACTGCTGCCTGCACTTTATCCACATCCTCTTCTATATAATTGCAATGGACTGCAACCATGTCATTCAGTGCACCTATAGATTTAAGATAACGGGTGGGGGTTGTAGCTGGGGCTTGCCAATTCTCATCAAAAGCCTGCCTGTCTTTCAACAAACTCAATAAAGGACCTTCTCCCTTATCAATGAATTGGACTTCTTCATCAGTTTCGGCAAGATGTGTTGAAAGCAAGCATCCATACTTTTTGGATAAATGATCCAACTGGCGCAACAATTTTGCAGAAACAGAATAAGGCGCATGCGGGGCGATTCCCAAGGTCCAGCTCGCATCATGAGATTTTAAAATCTCTTCCACTTCTTTAGCAAGGCCATCAGCTTTGTCTTTTTGAAAACCAATAATCTCTAAAAACAAAACGCTACGAAACCCTAACTCAGCAATAGACTTTAACCAGACTGGATCAGCCACATAATCTGCCAAACCTGTCACCCCGGAAGATTTCATATCGTCCGCTCCCGAACGTATTCCCTTCATCCTTTCCTCATTACTTAATGCAGAATTGAGGGGAATCAAATCGCTGATCCAACCGGCAAAGCTTTTTGAAGGGGAAAGTTTGTTTGCAAGGGCCGTCAAACCAAGATGACTGTGGGCGTTAACAAACCCAGGCATCAGCAGATGGTCTGAAAGGTCCAAGGTTGCTTCCGCGCTTCCTTTTCCGCTTGAGGAGATTTCTAAAATGTTTCCATCTTCTATTACCAATTCGCCGTTTTCAATCGGCTCGCCGCATTGGGTAAGTAAAGCACCAAATTTTATTCTTAAAGGCATAAGCGCTAAAAATAAGTTTTATTTCGGTATTTTAGGTAGGTCTCTCCAAGCTGATCGCACAACACACTTTCTTCTGATCTGGCTCGGAAAATATTCAGAGGAACGACCACTACAAAAACATAAACAAGGCAAATCGCCGAGCCACAAGCCAAAAACAATCCACCCAGGGTTAAAACAATTCCAACATAAATGGGGTGTCGCACATACCTATACACTCCGCGAGTCACCAATTGGTCTGTACCAGGCAATACAGCCAATGAAGGCCCCAGCGTCAACATTGATAGAATCCAAAGGGTAACGCCCACCGCCCCCACAGCCAACCCCACATAAACCAACTCTTCATGACCAAACCCAAAATTCTTGGGTCCCAAGTAGGCCATTATTAACGGCAAAAGATATAGAGAAGGGACAAAAATATTTAGTAAAAAACGCTGATTTGAGCTGAGGTTTTTAATTTCAATCATTTCATTCGGAAAGGCAATAGGGTATTCCCTCGGAAAATTTTATCTTCGCGAAAAAGCGGATGCTAGTTGCCCCCACGATTGGTAGAAGAACGACGACTCGTAGTAATTTGATTGTTGAAAATTTCTCTGCCTTCGAGAATTTCCAAGTCAATCACCACTTTATAAACAGGAAAAGAAAATTTTATATCTTTTAACTTAACTGCATCTTTTTCAGAAACGAGAATAAACTTGGCTTCTTCCTTCGAAGCTTGCGATTCTAGCTCTTTAATATCATTCAAGTTGTATTCATGGTGATCGGGAAAAGCTTTAAATACTTTTAATTGCGCCTGGGTGTCTTGTAAAATCTGGCGAAATCCTTCCGGGTTTGCAATTCCACAAAATGCGACTACCGGTTGATTCTTTAAAACATCAACCTCACAAACATCACCCGTTTCCATATTTATTAAGGAATCCAAACGAAGATGCGTTTTTATTTGTGGAATAGATCCAAGATATTTCGATGGAAATTTAATTGGGCCTCCCAAATAACGCGTAAAACAGACCATATCTGCCCTTCTGGTTTCACTTGCCGGTTCGCGTAATTCCCCTGCAGGAAATATATGGTTGTTTCCTAACGGTTTTTGATGGTCACAAAGCAGGATGTCCAAGTCTCTCCGCAAGGCCAGATGTTGGAATCCATCATCAAGAATCAATGTATCGACTTCAAAATTTTCCAAAACATAACGTCCTGTCTGAAGCCGGTCAGAGCCCGTAACTATGGGAACGTTTTTAAGCTTTTCCGCCATCATCACCGCCTCATCTCCTACCCATTCGGGAGAAAGAAGAATAGATTTCCCATCACAAACCACGTTTACCGGTTTTTTGGATTTACCCCCATACCCTCGAGTTAGAATAGCTGGTTTGAAACCATTTCCTCTCAAGGTTTCAGCAATCATCATAACGAAAGGGGTTTTTCCAGTTCCTCCCAGCGTTAGATTTCCCACACTGATTACCCTGCAATCGAGACTGCGCCGCGGAAAAATCCCCCATCGATAAGCCCACAACCGAAAATGATGGCCCAGAAGATAAAAAAATGAGATAACCCTCAAAAACCAGAAAACTGGGACCCAGTACCATTTCCGATTTGGGGATATGATTTTGTAAAATAGCTCTGACATATTTATCAATATTTTTAAAATCTTTATAGGAGTATACTCTTAGCATATGGATTTTTTGTACTATATTCTTACTGGAAGCATGATACTGGTTGCTTCGCCTTTCTTGATTCTAAGAGCTCTTACTTCTTCTGCTTTTCGAAGTGAGATTAAAGAAAAAACTAAAGGCGCTAAAGCTCTCCCAAGCTTAAAGGAAAGCCTGTGGATTCATGCGTCATCGGTTGGCGAAGTTCGTATCGCCAAAACCCTTATCACCATATTACAAGAGCAAGGCGAATCTCGTCCTATTGCCCTATCCACATTCACTCCTACCGGGTACGCATTGGCGGTTGAAGAAAACCTTCCTCATGTTTTCAGATTACCCATAGACTTCCCTTTTTGGCTGAATCCGGTCTTTGATCAGATATCCCCATCCCAACTGATTCTTATTGAAGCCGAATTGTGGCCCTCTCTACTAAGACAATGTCGAAAAAGAAATATCCCTGTTTTACAAGTGAACGGAAGGGTATCTGAAAAATCTTTAAAACGTTACGGAATGCTGAAATGTTTCTTCTTATGGATGACAGAAGGCATAACTCTTTTTTCGATGCGATCTCGAACCGATGCAGATCGGTTATATGACCTTGGCGTACCTGAAGAAAAAATATGTGTTACGGGCAATATTAAATTTGATGTCCTTCCTAAAGGATCAAATGAATTAAAATCTGCTGTTTTCAATCCAGCCTCTTTTTTAATCGTTTTTGGATCTACACGACCTGGAGATGAAGGGCCTGTAATGGAAGCCTATGTAAAGTTAAAAAAAGACTTCCCAAATATTATTGGCGTTATCGCCCCAAGACATATGCAACGCTGTCGTGAAGTGGAAGACCTTATCCGTGAATTTGATGTTGAATATGTTTTATATTCAAATATACCTGAGGGCGATTGGGTCAACCATTCAGAATCATTAATCCTTTTAGACAAGCTTGGAGTGTTAAACAGCTTCTACGCCAATGCAAAACTGGCTTACGTTGGAGGCGGATTCAATCCGCGATTTGGCGGACAAAATATTTTAGAACCTGCAGCATTCGACACACCTGTACTTTTCGGCAAACATATGAACAATTTCGAAGAAGAAGCCAAACTACTTATTGATTCGGGTGGCGGCATACAACTACAAAAAGAAGAAGAGCTATACCAAACCCTCAAGCAGCTGGTATTGAATTCTGAGAACAGGCAGAAAGCAGGCCGAGCCGCAGCAGAAACGGTGCGTCAGCACCGTGGTGCCGTACTCCGCACCGTTAAAATTATCGAACAGAACCGTTAAATTCTGGTTTCGGATTTATATGACAGGCTTTTACCACATCGTTTCCCTGCTAGTCGCGGTCCTAATTGTACCCATATTTACGCTGCTATCGTTTTTCTCCAAATACAAATTTAAATTTCTTCGCCATCATTTTGGTTTAATCCCGAAAAAAAAAAGCGGCGAATCAAAAACTCTCTGGCTTTATGCGCTTTCATTAGGAGAAGTGAAAGCCGTTGCACCTGTCCTCAAGGAAATTCATAAAAAACTTCCAAACTTAAAGGTTATCGTTTCTGTTACTACTGACTCCGGTTACGAAGGGGCTTTGGAACACCTTAAAACAGCAGAAAGTATTTTTTTCCATCCTTTAGATTGTTTGCCATTCACATGGCTAGCACTGAGCAGGGCCAAACCTGACCTATATATTATGACCGATACAGGATTTTGGCCGGGTATGATTGACCAACTGCATAAAAAAAATATTCCTTTAATTTTGCTCAATGGTCGAATATCGCATCGATCTGCAAAGGGTTATTTGAAAGCAGGTTCTCTTTTTAAAAATATGTTTCAACAGTTCGATCGACTTTGCATGCAAAGTAAAAATGGCCAGATGGCTGCTGCGGCTCTGGGGGTAAATCCTGAAAAAATTGAAGTGGTAGGCGACCCGAAATTCGATGCCCTGCAACCGATGACAACTTATGAAAAAGAACAATTACAACAGACATTCAAATTAACCCCCAACTCACCTTTGTGGGTAGCAGGCAGCACTCATCATGGAGAAGAAGAAATAATTCTAAGCGCTCACCAGAAATTGAGAAATAAACATCCCAATCTGGTTTTGATTCTTGCTCCAAGAAGAATAGAAAGAACAGGGGAAATAATAGCTTTGCTTGAAAAAGAAAATATTCCCTTCTCCCTACGCTCAACTTTGGAAAACTCAGAACCTGGCTCAATCATTCTGCTAGATACGATAGGCGAACTAGCGAAAGTCTATTCACTGGGTGATACGGCGTTTATCGGTCGAAGCCTCATAGAGCCAGGGGGTGGGCACAGTCTCATCGAACCCCTATCCCACGGGGTCGCCGTGTTGCATGGGCCTCACATAGAAAATATCGATCATGTAGCCGATGAAGCCCACAAACTCGGCCTTGCTTTCACCGTTCACAATGCTGAAGAAACCCAGGAAAAAGTTCATGCTCTGCTGGAAAACCAGGAACGCAGAAAAGAAATTGCAGAGAAAGCCAAGTCCTTCATAAAAGATCAACAAGGAGCGGCTGAAAAAATGGCTGGAATAATTTTGGAATATTTAGAACCTTAAAGTTTTTTCTGAGACGATTTGCTCACACAATAAATTGCCACGCTTGAAAACACAAAAGCCGGAACCAATTCATAAATCAAAGAATCTGACAGGCCTGTGATCTTCCAAACCAAGGTTGTTATAAACCCCGTCAACATCCCAGCAATGGCGCCTTCTCGGGTGATTTCCTTCCAGTAAAGTGAAAAAAGAATCAGTGGACCAAAGCTCGCGCCAAGCCCCGACCAGGCAAACAGAACAAACCAAAAAATAACACGGGTCTCGCCCAAAGCGATAAGCATTGCCCCAAGCCCCAAAAATAATACCGTCAATCGGCTAACGAAAATTATTTTTTCATGCGATAGAGACTGCTTTAACATTTTGGAATAGATATCATGCGCAACTGCAGAAGCTGCCACCAATATTTGTGCCGAGACCGTAGACATAATCGCAGACAAAACTCCCGTTAGAACAATAGCCGTTAAAAGAGTCGGCAAAAGTAGCTCCGCTGCTTTAGGAAATAAATGTTCGGGGTCCTCCAATCCAGGAAAAAGCGCCTGCCCACAAATGCCCAATAAAATTGATGAAGAATAAATGAGCAATCCCCAACCTAAAGCGATCCAAGTTCCATTTTGAATGACCTGAGTATTTTTTGCAGCCATGTAGCGTGTGATAACGTGCGGCTGACCAGGGTATCCAAGACCGATTCCCAATAACCCAACCATTGAACCGAAAAAAACAGAGGTTGATTTACCCCCCATCCATTCCAGCGTAGCGGGAGAAGTTTTCTCTACTTCCATTAGCATGGCAGAAAATCCCCCCAAATGTTGCACGGCCACCAGCGATACAACAACCAATCCAAAAACCATTATGAGACCTTGTATAAAGTCGGTCCAGGCTACGGCACGCACCCCTCCCATCATTGTGTAACCCAATACAACGGAACCACCGATTGAAATACTTAATATATGAGGGACACCGAATATGGCGTCGAAGGTTTTTCCTATCGCGGTAAACTGTGCCGCCACATAAGCCATCATGCAGGTAAATATGATGATCACTGAAATCAAGCGTAGAACATGATTTTCATCTTTGAAATAATTTTCGATATAGTCAGGAAGAGTCACCGCCTGAATTTCTTCGGAGCGTTTTCTAAGTTTTTCTGCGATAAAAAACCAGTTGATCAGATAACCCATTAGACACCCAGGTAGAAACCAAATAGCAGAAAGGCCGTCCTTATAGGCCAGCCCCACGGTTCCTAAAACCGCCCAGGCACTTTCAGAGCTGGCAGTCGAAGATATTGCGGTGACCCACGCCTTTAATGAGCGGTCAGCAAGAAAAAAATCTAACGGTGATCGTGTCTGGCGTGAAGCAACCCACCCGATTCCCAACATGATCAAAACATAGATAATAAAAACTACAGTAATGGTTTCTGAAAGCTCTGTCATAACGGAGTACCAGCGAAACGCTAGTAGAATTAGGTCTCTGCCCTTAAGGCAAAAATATTTTGGGTTCACGACAAAAAAACAACCTGCTTTTTGCCCCTCATTAGAAGGTATTTCATTATATAAGGAATGTGATAAAATCCACCTTCTTTATGCCCAACCTTTTACCCTGGAATTTTCAATCTATGAATCCTTACGAACCAAACCGCATTGAGGCCAAATGGCAGTCCCATTGGGAAGAAAACAAAACCTATAAAGTAGAACGCGATTCTTCCAAAAAAAAATTCTACCTTTTAGAAATGTTCCCCTACCCTTCTGGGCGCATCCACATGGGACATGTAAGAAATTACACCATCGGGGATACGCTGGCTCGATTCAAACGTATGAAAGGATTCAATGTCATCCATCCCCTCGGCTGGGACGCATTTGGAATGCCTGCCGAAAACGCCGCGATTAAAAATAACACGCACCCTGCTGAATGGACTTTTGAGAATATTCGCACGATGCGAGAACAAATTAAAGCGCTCGGTTTGAGCTATGATTGGGACCGTGAAATTGCCACATGCCATCCGGGTTATTACAAATGGAACCAATGGATTTTCTTGAAATTTCTGGAAAAAGGAATCGCATATAGAAAAAACTCCACCATCAATTGGTGCGAGGCTTGCCAAACAGTATTAGCAAACGAACAGGTGGTTGATGGCTGTTGTTGGCGTTGTGACAATGAAGTTTTGCAAAAACAGCAGGAGGGCTGGTTTTTTAAAATCACTGATTATGCAGATCGCCTGCTGGAAGGATGCAAAAGTCTTACGGGAAAATGGCCAGAGCAAGTGCTCACCATGCAAACTAATTGGATCGGAAAAAGCTTCGGAGCGGAAGTTGATTTTAAAATAAACAACAGCGATCAAGTCATCAAAGTCTTTACTACCCGACCCGACACTCTTTACGGAGCAATGTTCATGGTGTTGGCTCCCGAACACCCCCTGACTCATGAGCTTTCACGAGGAACACAACAAGAATCTTCCATTGACGCATTTATTAAAAAAGTAAAAATCCAGGACACCATCGCTCGCACAAGTGAAACCGGCGAAAAAGAAGGAGTGTTTACCGGTGCTTATGCCACAAACCCGTTAACCGGAGAGTCTATTCCTGTTTGGACCGCAAATTTTGTCTTAATGGATTACGGGACCGGTGCCATCATGTCCGTTCCTGCACACGATCAAAGAGACCTTGATTTCGCGCGCAAATACGATCTTCCGGTTCGTGTTGTCATCCAGCCCAAAGGAGAAACTCTGGATGATAAAAATTTAACCCAAGCTTTCAGCGCAGATGGAGCCATGATTCATTCGGGCAACTTCGACGGGCTGATTGGGCAGGAGGCTCGCAGCAAAATGTGCGAGTTTCTGGACAAAGAGGGCATTGGAAAAGCCACTGTTAATTTTCGACTTCGCGATTGGGGGATTTCAAGACAACGCTATTGGGGAACCCCCATTCCGGTTGTACATTGTGATGCCTGTGGAATTGTTCCTCTGGACTTCGATCAACTGCCTGTAGAACTTCCGTTGGATGCACAGTTGGGAGAGAAAGGACAATCACCTCTTCACACTTTGGAATCGTTTCATAAAGTCGATTGTCCAAAGTGCAATGCACCTGCAAAACGAGACACCGACACGCTCGACACCTTTATCTGTTCTTCCTGGTATTTCGACCGCTACACTTCACCTCGTCAAACAGACCTACCCTTTGACCCCGAAGACAACGGTTATTGGATGCCTGTAGATCAATATGTTGGTGGTATCGAACATGCCATCCTGCATCTACTCTATTCAAGATTTGTTAATCTTGTGTTAAATGATTTGGGATTAACTAAAGCTAAAGAACCTTTTGACCATCTTTTGACTCAAGGAATGGTTATTAAAGACGGAGCAAAGATGTCTAAGTCAAAAGGCAACGTGGTAGACCCGGATGAAATCATTAAAAAATATGGCGCTGATACTGCACGGGTTTTCATCCTATTCGCTGCCCCCCCAGTAAAAGATCTGGAATGGAGCGATCAAGGTGTTGAAGGATGCTCCCGGTTTCTAAAACGGGTCTGGAGGATTTTTAGTGACTTTACCGATGATATAAAAACAGCAACAACTCCCGATGAAAATTTTTCCACTTCTGTAAAAGAGCTAAAAGAACTGCGCCGCATGACGCATATAACTATAGGACGTGTCACCGAAGATATAGAAAAACGAATGCAATTCAACACCGCTATCGCGGCGATCATGGAATTGGTCAATCACCTTTATCATTTCAAGGAATGGAAAGAAAAACAAAGTGAAGTCAATGAAGCTATGCAGGTAGTGATCCGAGAATCTATGGAAGCTCTTATCCTGACTCTTTCACCCTTTGCACCGCATATCGCCCAAGAAATGGCAGTACTGCTTAACTTCTCAGATTCTCTGGATGAAAAAAATTGGCCTCTGCATAAAGAGGAGCTAACACAAACCGATGAAATATTGATCGTCCTCCAAGTCAATGGTAAAGTGAGACAAAAGGTTCAGGTAGAAGCAGGAATCAGCGATGAAGACTTAAAAGCTCTTTCCCTCAATGACCCAAGAATTCAGGAATGGACCCAAAATAAAGAAATCAAGAAAGTCATCATCGTCCCCAAAAAACTGGTTAACATCGTTGTGAAATGACACACACCATTAAAAAATTCAGATTACTATTTTTTATTCTCTGCTTTTTATTTTCCGGATGTGGCTATCATCTCGTTGGAACCGGAAACACGCTACCTCCACACTTAAAAACTATTTTCATTCCTGTATTTGAAAATTCATCTTCTCAACCAGAAATACACAGGGAACTCACCAGCGCCATCGTACAATCTTTCATTACTGATGGTCGGCTGAAGGTCGCAAAGAAAAATAATGCGGACATGGTAGTGAACGGAAACCTGATTTATTACGATACACGAGCCGCATCATTCAGTTCCCAGGATCTAGCGTCGGATATCATAATAGAATTACAAGTCGACGTAGAAGTGACGGACCAAGTAAAAAATAAACTTTTTATGAAAAAAATACTTAAAACACAATGGGATTACAAATCCACTTCTGAAATTGCAAACTCTGAATCAGCACGACAGGAAGCGCTAGAAGAAGCCTATAAGGATTTAGGAAACCGTCTTGTCAGCTTAATAATCGATCAATTCTAACCCCCCCGAAAGCCGTGACCCCTGAAGAACTAAGCCAAAAAGTTTCACAAGGTAAAATCGAACCTTTTTACTTTTTATACGGCCCTGAAACGTTCTACCATATAGAAGCGATCCGATCTCTTACGCAAAATTTGATCAACGAAGATAACCGAGATTTCAACCTTGAAACTTTTGATGCGCGAACCAGCAGCGTAAATGACTGGCTAGGTTCAGTAAAAACCCTTTCCTTTTTAGGCGGCACAAAACTTGTAATCGTTCGCAACTTGCACGATGCGATTCCAAAAGATGATGAGGCGCAATCCCTCATCGACTATTCCAGCGCCCCTATTGCCGAGGCATGCCTTGTCATTACAGCTGATAAGGTGGATCGCAAACGCAAAATTTATAAGGCCCTCACAAAAGTTAAGGGTGCCGTAGCCTGCGAAGCCCCAAAAGAAAACGTACTGGTTAAATGGATTCAGGAAAGGGCCAGAAACGAAGGCTATGCTATGAACATGAATGCGGCACGCGCACTGGTAAACCGTGTGGGGGCTCGCCCTGGAGTTTTGGCACAAGAGCTGGATAAAACTTTGATGTACGTTGGGAAAAACAAGGAAGTATCAGAAAAAGATGTGCAGGAAGTTGTGGGAGAAACTCGGCTGGAAACGGTTTTTTCGCTAACAGATGCGTTGAAAAATAAAAATCCGCACAAAGCCTTACAAATACTGCAGAACCAGTTGGACCACGGGGAAGAGCCCATAAAAATCATGGGAACGATTGCCTGGCAATTCCGGGTAATTTGGGAAGTAAAACATTACCAACAAAGAAATATCCCGGCAGGTCAAATTGCAAAAGCTATGGGGGCAAATCCATTTGTAGTGGAAAAAGCCCTGCAACATACAAAAAATTTCAGCACCCAACAACTTCGGCGCAGTTATACACAACTCACTCAAGCAGACCGAAGTTTGAAATCGACATCGCAAGACCCAGTAGCCGTCATGCAAACCCTCATCCTCGGGCTCACCTCTGCAAGACAGTAGGTCTACACCGCCAACTAAATTTTTATAGAGAGATTGCTATAAACTTAAAGGGTAGGCACGCTTGCATACCCTCCCCACAGGGTGGGTTACGAAGCGCGGTTGACGAGGCGTGTGAGACCGGAAATTTTGCGTGAAGCAGCTCTAGAATGGAGAATTCCTTTACCACCTACTTTTGCGATCACTTTTTCGGCCCTCTTTAACTCTACCAAGGCCTGCTCTTTGTTACCCGCTGCTGCTTCTGCTGTGACTTTCTTAGTAACCGTTTTTACCAAGGTACGAAACCCCTTGTTTCGTTCGTTACGTTTTTCGTTTTGTCGGATGCGCTTTAACGCGGACTTATGATTAGCCAAAAAACTACTCCTTCAATATGGACGATTAAAACTACTCTTCCTAAATCGGAAGAATTTTTATAGAGAATTGATTTTTATACTTTATTCGCGCCTTCTTGTCAAGAAGAAGGCGGTGGCAGGGATTTTAGATACTCAAGTAACCTGTTGAATTCCTTTTTGAACACCTTATAAAGCTGCGGAGCCTGAGCCAAGTCTCCATTACGTCCAGCTCGCTCCAGCAAAAGAGCAGCTTCGCGAACCGGGCCAGCACAAATATTGGAAGAAGCCCCTTTCAATGCATGCGCTCGCTCCTCCACCTGATGCGCATCTCCCGCCTCCAAGGCATACAATAGCTCCTTTGAATGCGTCATAGCATCCTCAAGATAGGCCTGTACAATTTCGAGGAATAGATCTTCGTCATCATCACAAAGCTCGAGAGCGGCCTGCTTATTCAAAACTGGTTCCTGATCATCCGGCATCAGAGGTTCCCAATAAGGCTTGAATTTTGCCCAATAAACGTTTGATATCAACCGGTTTAGTATCGTAATCATCGCAACCGGCTGCAATTGCCTTGTCTCTATCCGGCGTCATGGCGTGGGCCGAAAGCCCTAGAACAGGAATGTCTTTGGTATCCGCATTGGCTTTTAACTGGCGAGCCGCTTCCCAACCATCCATGATAGGAAGACTCATATCCAAAAGAATAATGGCAGGAGATTCTGAAGTCGCCATGTTGACACCCTCCTGGCCATCAACAGCCATTACTACTTCATAGCCCTTCCTTTTTAGTCGCCGAGACAACATGTCTCGGTTCATTTCATTGTCTTCCACCAGAAGAATCTTTACCATCCAAATAGCCTGAATTTCCAATAGTTACTAAAAAAAACCGTAATATCCAATAAATTGAATTGGGTTCGATAATGGCTGATTATTATAAAGAATTTTCTTGGTCTTGTCATTGAAGGTTGTATTTTTTTTACCAACCCCATTTTAAACTAAAAAATTTTGGTCTGGTAAACCGGCCTAAACCTGAAAATCCGCTTTTCAGCATACATTTGAATGCCCACCTTGGAAAATCCTAATTTAAGTAAAATAAAACCATAGATGCCCCTAAAGCCTCCATATCCTTTTAAAAGTAACTAATTATTCGAAACCAACCTTCATTTTCTCAATTTCTTGTCTGAGGCTTCGATTTTCCTCTATTTGTTCTTCCAGTTGAGTTTTATAATATTCCAATCGGGATTGAATATCCTCTTCCGTAAAACGCTGCTGGATATGTTGTGGGCAATTCACATCCCACGCCTTAACATGAAAAACGATTACCCTTTCAGGCCTTGCCTTATAATCCTGATCCAAGACCTGATCGAGTAACTTCGAATCGTTTTCCACCACCTCCGCCGAACCCCATATTTTGATTCGCCTTCGGGTTTTATAATCCATTAGAAATATAAAAGCCTTCTGATTTTCCTGCAGGTTTCCAAGAGTGATGTATTGACGGTTACCGGAAAAATCTGCAAACGCCAGTCTATTTTCATCAAGAGATTTTAAAAACCCTTTCGCCCCGCCACGATGCTGTATATAAGGCTGACCATCTGAATTAGTAGTGGATAGATAAAACGAATCCATTTCTCCAAGAAAATTTTTTAAATCTTCAGTCACCCTATTAGCCCAACCGTCTGACTGTTCCACACGCTCATACATTCCTCTAGAACCAAAACGCTGCTGCTGCTTTTTTACCGCTGCCGTGAAGGCAATATCACTAACGGGTGCGTTCATTATCTTTGTCCTTTATTTTTATCTTTAATAAGAGAATTATTTTTATAAATTTATCTCAACCAATTCCGTTAATTCTTTTTTGGACTTTACTCCAACAGATTGCGCCGCTACTTTTTCATCTTTTATTAAAATGATATTAGGAATACTTCGAACACCATATTGAGCTGCAAGTTCAGGGAAATCATCGACATTTATTTTTCCAACCCTTACCCGGCCTTTATAATCTGCCGCAATCTGGGCAACCGTGGGTGAAACCATTCGACAAGGCTGGCACCATTCTGCCCAGAAATCGACAAGAACAGGTTGGTCTTTTTCTTTTATCCAAGCGTCAAACTCCTGATCCGACAAATTTACTACTTCATCTTCAACTGAATTGTTCATTTTCATTTTCCTTTATTAATAATCTCGGGTTGGCCGCCGAAAAACCGGCGGCCCCTGAATAATTTTTAGTTCAAGCAGCTAGATCTACGGCTTTGGGAAAATCATTAACCGTTCCAGCAGCGTTGTTAAAATAATTGCTGAACTGAGTAAATATCACCACAGTAATGATTTCTGTTATTTCCTGATCGGTGTAACCCACTTCGCGCAATCCATCTATTTCATCCGTCGTCACAGCGCCACGAGCGTCCATAATCCTCTCGGCAAACTTGATCGCTAGATCGGTTTTACGATCTGGTGACTGGCCCTGTCGGCTATCCTTCACTTCTTCATCTGCCAGCCCCGCTCCCTTACTCAAAGTACAATGTACTGAAACGCAATAAGAACAACCGTTGGCCTCTGATATACGTAGCGAGATTTTTTCTCTTAGAGAAACAGGCAATACCCCCTGGACCACAAGGTCATTGAATTGGATATAGGCCTTCGCTGCTATCGGCGCATTCGCCAAGGTTTTTATAAAATTGGGCAGCATCCCAATATTATTTTCCACCTGCTGATAGATATTTTTAACTTCTTTGCTTGCTTTTTCAGGTTCAATCGCTTGGATTCTTTGCATGGTTTTTTCCTTTATATTTAAATTTTTATTAAAAAGATTAAGCCCTGCCGTGAACGTAACCGCCATCGACCGGTAGAATTACTCCTGTAGTGAAACCCGCTGTCGCCAAACTGAAAACCGCTTCAGTAATTTCTTGCACTTCACCGACGCGATTCAATAAGGCCACGCCTCCAAAATCATCGACATTGGCATCTCCCCACAACGGAGTCCGAATCATTCCCGGAGCTACCAAATTGACGCGGATATTATCCGCTGCCAGCTCACTCGCCAGACTGGTCGTCAAGGCATGGACACCGCCTTTGGTGATCATCGCCGCACTGGCGGGAATACTACCAATGGGATGCGACACCAGCACCGTGCCAATATTCACAATGCTGCCTCCCCCCTGTTGCTTCATTTGCCGAACAGCAGCCTGCGATACAAAATAGGTTCCCTTTAAATTTATATGAATGAATCGATCAATGTCCTCTTCCGTGTTTTCAAGAAAAGGCTTTGCACCAAAAATACCGGCATTGTTCACCAACACATCCACACCGCCGAAACGGTCAACCGCCGCCCGCACCATTTTTCCACCTGTTTCTGGGTCACCAATATCTCCCACAACTTTTGCTATGCGTTTTTCGTCTCCCAAAGTTTTTGCTGCAATAGAAAGGCGCTCTTCATCTCTGGCGTTCAAAACAACATTGAAACCCTTCTCCAAGAATCCCCGGGCAATATCCAGACCAATCCCGCTCGAAGCTCCTGTCACCAAA
>JAJDAV010000125.1 GCA_029261695.1 Nitrospinaceae bacterium
CTCATTCCCACAGAACTTTTAAAGTGGGATCGTAAAATCTGGAATGCTTGATTGATTTCCTTGAATTTCGATTCCGCATCGGAATTTCTAGGGTTTAGATCCGGATGCAAGGTTTTGGCAAGGTTATAATATGATTTTTTAACCACTTGCCAAGGGGCATCGGACTCAACCTGTAATATTTCAAAACATTTTGTAAGCTGCATACATTCTCTCGTTTACAGGAAATGTGCCAAAATCAAACTTTTTCGAGACACGTTATTTTTCAAGGAGATATAAAAATATCGCGTTTTAAAGGCTGTTGCAATCAGGAAAAATCTTCCTAAGCGGCTCAAATTTTATAGTTTATTGTTTTTTAATGAGTTATATTTAGATCAGTAATTTTGGTAAGGGACCACGTTCGGGCAATAATTGCCCTTTTTTCAATAAATAACGTTTTAGCAGTCAATTATATATTTTCAAAATTTCAGGAAATGAGTACGGACAAAAACACGCAAAACTTTATTGGCACTTCAGAAACCTATCTGAAAAATACTTTTGCGGACTGGAAGCCCTATCGCATTCATCAAATGTTCAATTGGGTTTACCACTACGGTTGTCGCGATTTTTCAGAGATGACCAACATTTCTAAATTGATGCGAAGCCAATTGGCAGAGCATTTTCATTTTTCCCTACCAGTAATACAAAGTAGAACTCACTCGCAAGATGGGTCTATCAAATACCTATTAAAACTCGATGATGGAGCATTGGTAGAAAGTGTATGGATGCCTTCTGATTCCCGAAAGACTTTATGCTTATCCACTCAAGTAGGTTGTCGTTTGAATTGTTCCTTCTGCCTTACTGCTAGTTTGGGCTTAAAGAGAAACCTGACTGCTGGAGAAATCATCGGGCAATGCATGACCATCAATGAAGATTTAAGCAAGGAAAACGCCATAACAAATGTTGTTTTCATGGGAATGGGAGAACCCCTCGACAACCTAAACCCAGTTGTAGACGCGCTGCGTCTTATGACAGCTCCAGAAGCCATGCGAATATCCACACGAAAAGTGACTGTTTCTACTTCGGGACTGGTAGATAAAATAAATGACTTTCAAAAAGAAAATATCCACATCAATCTGGCAATATCTTTAAACGCAACCGATGATGAGACACGTAACCGACTGATGCCCATCAACAAAAAATATCCCATTAAAACTTTGATGGATTGCCTGAAAAATTATCCATTAAAACCTCAGCGAAGACACACAATCGAATATGTATTGCTGGAAGGCATCAATGACTCCGATGAGGATGCACATAGACTAGCGATATTGTTAAAGGATATTCCTTGCAAAATAAATTTAATCCCTTTTAATTCTTTTGAGTCATCCGAATACCGACCGCCTCATGACAAGCAAACTTTTAAGTTTCAAGATTATTTAATTGCTAAAAACTTCTCTGCTTTCATCAGACAAAATCGTGCCACTGATATTCTCGGAGCCTGTGGCCAATTGGCAGCGGAATCTCAAAATCCCAGTTACGTTTAAAAACAATCCAAAACCACTTTTATGCCAAACACTATCGTGCCTGACCTCGACATTTCGATTGTAATACCCGTTTACAACGAGCGTGACAACCTTGTGCCCCTTGAAGAAAAACTTGAAGCAGAACTTTCTAAACTGGAACTAACGTATGAAATCATCTTAGTGGATGATGGAAGCGTCGATGGAAGCCCTCATATAATTAACTCAATTAAGAAAAATAATCCCCGGTTAAAACTAATTCGTTTTGGAAACAACCATGGACAATCTGCAGCATTCGCTGCTGGCTTCAAAGCTGCACGTGGCAAAGTTTTTGTAACCCTGGATGCAGATTTACAAAACAACCCGGCTGACATCCCCCTTCTTCTTGAGAAAATGAATGAGTTTGATGTTGTGTGTGGCTGGCGTTTCAAAAGAAATGATCCTTGGATTAAACGTGTATCTTCAAAAATTGGAAACGGTGTTAGAAATGCTTTAAGTCAGGAAGAAATTGCTGACACAGGCTGTTCTCTAAAAGCATTTAGACGTGAATGTTTCGACAATGTGAAACTGTTTAAAGGGATGCACCGATTTTTTCCTACTTTAATGAAAATGGAAGGATTTAAAGTAACCCAGGTGAAAGTCAGCCATCACCCTCGTCTTCACGGGGAATCCAAATACAATATTCGCAATCGACTTTTTTCGTCATTGCATGATTTGATGGCTATTCGGTGGATGAAAAAGAGACATATTAATTATGATATTATTCAGGAGGATTAGATGACGGTAAATCAATGGATGATAATCGGGTTTGTCGGCCAAGCATTATTTGGTGCTCGGTTTATTATCCAATGGATTATTTCAGAAAAACGAGGCGAAAGTACTATCCCCTTGTCTTTTTGGTATTGCAGTATCGGGGGGTCGATGGTTCTTTTAACTTATGCTATTCATCGACAAGACCCGGTATTTATCGTAGGGCAAAGCCTGGGTTCAATTATCTATGTTCGAAATTTGGTCCTGATTGATAAAAAGAAGAAAGCCCTCGCAGCAGGTGGAGCAGAAAAATGAACGGCTGGAAAATAAGATCCATTGGTTTGCTACTTATGGTTATTGGGGGATTCCTGTTTGTATGGTCCGTTAGAGATATTCAATCCGAATGGCCACAAATTTTTGTAGGGCTTCTTTCAGTATTTAGCACCGCAATGGGTTTTGCACTGACGATTATGCCCTTGGATATAACTGAGGACCCCAGAGATTAGTCCATCCTAACCACCCACATAATAAACCTCTATTTTCCCGTCTCAAAATCCAGTAAAACCTTTAATTCGTAACAGCTTTTAAAGTCTCCTTGACTTTGCCCAACCCGTATGATATTTCTCTACTTTCTTTAAGGTCATAGCGGCCTCAAAGGTTGTAAAAAAAAGGTTTTTGCAGATAAAGAAACTGAACAATTTAGATTTTTATCAGGGGAGTTAATGAACCAAGATTCTTCAAAAATACCGTTTCTAAAAACGATACTCTGCCTGATGATGGTTTATGTGTTGGGCCATGTATCTCCCTTTCTACCCGTATCATCAAACTCATTATTTTCTAGTTTAAGTTTTCAAAACCTCGCTTACGCAGATGAGGATGAAGAAGACGAGGAAGATGAAGAAGACGAGGAAAATGAAGAAGAAGGTGGAGAGGAAGAAGTTGCTGAAGGTGAGGAAGGTGGAGAAGAGGAAGAGGATCTTTCCTACCTAACTGATATAGGTCCCGCAGCAGACCACGAATTTGAAGAATACTCCTTCCTGGGCCTTAGTAATCGTAAGTTTACCTGGGCTGCCGCTCAACTACATATTTTGTTCGCATCCTTCATATTGGGTTGCCCAATGTTCGTTGTCATCATGGAAGTTATGGGTGCCAGGCGAACTCAAGGAGTGCGAAAAGCAATTATCTTATCCAATGTGTTTCTCGGGGTCCTGATAGGGGTTGTAATAGGAATAACCGGGGAAATCATAATAGGGATCCATCATGGGGTGCTGTATGGCATGTGGGCCTGTGCCTTTGGGGCTCTCTTTGTCAGCTTCCTGAACTATTTCCACAAATTAATGGGATTAAGAGGCTCAGCACTTGTGGGTGCCATCGCAGGTACTGCATTGGCAATGCCGCTCACACCTGTCGATCATTATGAGACGTCTGGCATTATTCTAGCCATTGTATGTGGTGGTGTTGGGGGTCTAATTTCCAACGGCATTATGTTTGCCAAATCCGATTACAAATTCGAGCGTCTGGCTCACGAGATCACAAAAGTAATAGGAATATGCTACAGCTTCACCGCTCTTACAGGCGGGCTGTTTCTTCTCGTCATGCTGGTCGCCTACAAAGATTTCATTACATATCTAATTCAATCGTTTCCAACGCTTTTCATGGTGGTCTACCCCTCCCTGTTTATTCTGGAAACGGTGGTCATGTACATCTACGTTTATTCTTGGGATCCGCTGAATAAAGCCAATAAAAAGGGCAGACATATTGTTACCGGTGTCATATTAAATGTTCTCGGTCTATCTCTCCTTGTCGCTTTGGACGGTCCAGCAACGTTTATGCAGACCCCGCCAAAACCACTTAACGAATTAGTCAATATCAGCGAATGGGCAAAAATCGCGAATATGGGCTGGATGCCACTTAACTATCATCGCCTGGTGGGTAATGGCACTTTTGGCGGCTATATGGTTTGTGTCATTGGTGCGTATATGTACCTCTGGTCAGATAAAAAAGAAGATCGAGAATATTACGACTGGGTTGGTTATATCGGTAACCTGATTGGTGTTGCGATCATGCTTCCATTGCCTGCAATGGGTTATATCTTCGTCCGCGAAATTTACCAATACGATGCAACCATCGGCATGTACATCATGTCTGACCGTGAGTCCATGTTCATGCTAGTGCAAGGACTATTAGTGGGAACCATGTTCAGCGCCAGTAATATTTATATGTGGGTCAGTATGAAACGAATAGAAAATGCTGAGCGATTTTTCCCAGCGATGAAATTTGGCTTCATATTAATCATTATTGCGGCAACCATCTGGTTTACACCAAGGCGATTTTTCGCCACCATGATGCCCGAACCTGGAATGGACCCAAGCATGGTTCTGCCAGACAATCTGGCATTCTTGGCGCTAATGGTCTCAAAAAATACCGCAGCCTTCTGTTTGGTGACAGTAACGTTCATCAATTATATTTTCTATACGATTGCCACCAAAACAGGAAAAGTGGCCTATGGAAAAATAAACCCATTAGGACCCTACGTACTCATATTTTTAGGTTTTGCCGACATCTGGTTGATGAGTTGGATGGGAACCATTCGAGAGTTATCTCGTATGAACTGGCATGTATACAAAGTATTTAAAGATGTGACACCCGAAAAATTCGCGCCCACACTGGCCGAATCGGGTTTCCATGTAACAACTATTGTGTGGGCTTTCTTTATTTTAATGACAGCAATCATTTGGATTGGCATTAAATATCCAAAAACCGCTAAGAAAAAATCAGAGACGCCTGCTGCTGCACCGCAAATGGCTGAATAAGTTTTCAGGAGTGGAATTTTAATGAATATTGATGCAATTATAATTGGATGCATAGTTGGACTAAGTGGACTCTATGCCCTATTCAATATATTTGGAGTTGTGGGATTAGGCGCTGGAATTGCTGTAATTGTTATTTATACAATTCTCCTAAAATTAAACCCAGAAAAACCCAAAGAAAAGACTATCTTCCAAAATATCAGGATCAAACTTCCTGTTATCATAGTTTTGTCTGGAATTATTTGGGTCGTTGCCGGCAAATTCAACTTTCCAATTTGGTGGCAAATCGAATTTGTTTCTTTTGCTTTTGTTGGCTTCTGTTTTTTCACTTTACTGGATTGGAAAACCCTTAAAGAAGAAAAAACGGCCTTCACCTGGGTCAGACGCTTATTAACCACCTATGCTTTTGGATCAATTGTCTTTATAACGGTTAGCGCACAACTGCCACAGTTTGACCCTGAATTTGAGCTGGCAAAGCTTAACAAACCCCCTCTTGTCCTAGGTGATTCCGCTGGCCCCGAAGTTATTGCAGCAGGCCGCGAAGTTTTTGAAAATAACAAATGCTTCAACTGTCATAAAGTCTTCTGGGAAGGAAACTCAGA
>JAJDAV010000126.1 GCA_029261695.1 Nitrospinaceae bacterium
ACAAGCGTTTCAGGAAGCGATGAAACAAGTGCCACTGGGCAAAATGTCAGAGCCAGAAGAAATCGCGCAATTCGTTGGCTATCTTTTATCTGAGCAGCAAACTTCACTGACCGGGCAAACAATCGATATCAATAACGGCGCCCTCATGCCCTAACTGGCGATCCGCCAGTCGCAATAGGTCAATACCCGTACAGCTAAAAGATTTTATCAAACCTTTTGCTACAGTCACCCCGTAGAGGGCGGCTAACAACTAGTATAATTTATTGAGCGAGTTGTGGTGTAGAAGGCTCTGCCGTATCCACGGCGCCATCAGTAGGGGTTGGTCCTTCTGCAGGAACTTCAACGTTTTCGGGACCAAAAAACTCTCCCAATCGTTGACGGATGAAATCCAAAAGATCGTTCAAGGATCGAAGTATAGGATCGCCTTCGGGAACCTTTGCAGATTCTGCTTCAAAAACCGCATCAAATGTTGCCTGCACCAGAGCAGGGAAGTCACGAATACCTTCCGTATCCAATGAAGAAGTTGGATCAACTAAAGCAGCCTCTATCTCTTCAGGTGAAAAACCTTCTTCCGGCAGTTGAGTCAATGTTCTGGTTGCAAAAGATGCCACAATGGTACGCTCTAGTGATAGCTCCACCTCCTGGATCACACCCAGGTTATCCGCCAAAACGTTTCCAGAGTTTTCAAAATCAAATTCTCCATTTGCAAAAAATTCACTCGCAATGGGCGAAATTTCTGCAGCAAGTTTATTGATTGCTGCCAGCTCCTCTTCATTCAAATCTCCTTGTACGGAAATGGAATAGTTTGAAGCTGCTTTTGCGATAGTGCTGATCTCTTGATAGGAGCCAAACTCTTGTGATTGAGTTTGTGTTCGAGACTCTTGAAGGGATTGCTCACTTGAAAACGAAAGATTAACCAGATCTCCCTCCTGAGTTCTGATATTTAATTCGCTAGAAACGGAAGAACTTACAGCCGCAGTGCTACTGCGTTGTTCTTTGAGTCCTCCTGGCAAATTTAATTCGGCTATTTCAAGTGTCATGATAAAGATTCGTCTAAATTGCTAATAAGCTTTTTTCTCTATATTTTTTTATCGGTAAAGATAACGACAAACATAAGAAAAAAAAGCCCCCTCAGCATAGCCCTCAAAAAGACATTGTTTTTATGAGTGTTATTTCAAAAAAAGGTTAGAATTATTTATTTTTTAAAAACTATGCTACGCTTTTTTAATGTAATAACTTGTTTCAGAGCTAAAATCGCCGTAATAATCTCTATCAACTAAATCAACTAAATTCGCTGTTCCGTATTATAATCATTCAAGAATATTAACAGCTAAACCAAAGAATTCCTGATGAGTGACACATTAAGACAAGACATTATTTTTAAAATTTTAAAAATTGCTTCAGACAATTCTGACCTTAATTCAGACGAACAATTCAGTCTTGCTGAATCTGGAACGCAAGCTCTGTTTGCCAAGCTTATCAATGAAAGCGCCTCTTCATCTTCAGGAGGGGATTCAGATCGAGATAAAGCCAGAGTCAAACGGAGAATGAAAAAGAAAGATCGCAACCAAAGAAAGGAACATGTTGGGCGATTTTTTATGCGATTAATGGAAAAAAATATGCGAAAGCCAGAACTGCCTGATTGCCTCCTTCCAGTTTTTGCAAAATCAGTTCATACAACTATTGGTGAAGAAAATTACGAGCAAATGTCTGGTAAAATTAGCCGACTTCTAGAGTTTGGTGAAAAAAAGGGGTTCGACTATGACCAGATACTTGACAGCAAACCCGGAAAAACCATCGCTGGCGAAATATTAAATCTCTATAAAAATGAAATGGGATCAGGAAGTTTTGAGAAGCAGCTAAAGTTCAGCCTCGATGAAACTCTTGTAAAAAATATTCCCAATATCGAGAATGGAGCTGACCTGAATATTGAAGACACTGTGAGTCTGGCTTTCAAAGAATTCAATAAATTTCTTACCAGTAAAGTCTCCTAAACAAACCAACTTTTCTTTTTGGCTACAAATCTTTTAGTGCGGGATTGGTTTTATCTTTTTCCGAGAGAATAGGGTTTGCGGTAGGCCAATCTACATTTATATCTGAATCATTCCACAAAATGCCTTTTTCCTTTTCTGCAGAATAATACTCAGAAACTTTGTAAAGAAATTCGGCTGTTTCACTGAGAACGCAAAATCCGTGTGCAAATCCCGCGGGAATATAAACCTGCAGATAATTGGTGTCTGACAGGGTATAGCCTCTCCACTGACCATAAGTGGGTGATTTTTTTCGAATATCCACCACCACATCGAAGACCTCTCCTCTAATTACCCGTACAAGTTTCGATTGTTCGGGAGCAGACCGGTAATGAAGCCCTCGAATAGTATTTTTCAGTGAAACAGATTGGTTGTCTTGAACAAATTCTTCTTTGACACCGATTTCTCTATATCTTTCTTTTTGGAAACTTTCAAAAAACCTTCCCCTTGGGTCGCTATGGACAACAGGTTGGATTAGCAATACTCCTTCTAAATCTGATTTTTCAACTTTCAAAGTCATATTTCATATCCAGGTTGTAAATAAACAGATGGGCAACAGGGGAAAACTTATATAAGGCAGAAGATTATATAACGCAAAGGGTAAAATTGGCAATCAACCAAGCACAATAAAACAGGTTTTATTTATTCCAAACCAGAGGGGTTTCCTATGTATAGAATTATTCGAGGTTAGCTTTAAAATTTGTTACTATCTGCCTTTATAAAAAATAACCCAAGAGCCGCAATGAAAATTATACCTGCAGTGGACATTAAAAATGGCAAGTGTGTACGCCTTTCCCAGGGAAAAGCCGATCAGGAAACAATCTATTCAGACCATCCTCAGGAAATGGCCGACCATTGGGATGAAGAAGGAGCACAACTCATCCATGTGGTGGATTTGGATGGAGCATTTGAAGGCTCCCCTAAAAACTCCGAAATTGTTAAGGAAATCATATACAGCAGTTCTGTTGACATTCAAGTTGGAGGGGGAATCCGGACCCTTTCTGCAATTGAAGAATATGTCAACGCCGGAGTCTATCGAGTTATTTTAGGAACGATTGCCCAAAAAGAGCCTGAATTTGTTGAACAAGCCTGTAAAAAATTCCCAGGAAAAATTATTGTAGGAATCGATGCACGAGATGGTTTGGTTGCAGTTAAAGGCTGGGTAGAAGTTTCAGACCAAAAGGCAACCGACCTTGCAGTTAAAATGCGCGGTTATGGTATTGCAGGATTCATCTTCACAGATATCAGCCGTGATGGAATGCTACAAGGCCCTAACCTTGAAAGCATAAAAGAGTTTGCAGAAGCTGCTCAATTACCCGTCATCGCATCTGGAGGAGTCAGCCGTCTTGAAGACATTCAAAATTTGATGAAACTGGAGTCTTCTGGAGTAGAGGGTGTAATTATCGGAAAAGCGCTCTACGATAAAACTCTCTCCTATAAAGATGCAAAAAGTCTTATCTAATACTTATGCTGGTTAAACGAATCATTCCTTGTCTTGATGTTAAAGATGGCCGCGTGGTCAAAGGGGTGAACTTTGTCAACTTGCGTGATGCCGGTGACCCTGTTGAAGTCGCTGCGGCATATGAAAAAGAAGGTGCGGATGAGCTTACCTTTCTCGACATTACCGCCTCGCATGAAAAACGAGACATCATTCTGGATGTAGTGGCACGTACCGCAGAAAAGGTTTTTATGCCCCTTACGGTAGGTGGTGGGGTTCGCACATTGGATGATATTCGAAACCTACTAAAAGCCGGAGCTGATAAAGTCGCAATCAATTCGGCCGCCGTTAAAGACCCCGCCTTTGTCGAATCAGCGGCGAAACGTTTTGGAAGCCAGTGCATTGTCGTTGCTATTGATGCTAAGCAAACACAAAAGACTTCCGACGAGCCGTCTGTTCCTAGCTGGGCCGATGCACACCCCGATTTACTTTTAAGTGCAAGCGATACTAGCCCAACCTGGGAAGTCTATATTCATGGAGGCAGAACCCCAACAGCGATAAATGCAGTTAAATGGGCGAAGCAAATGGAAAAATACGGTGCGGGGGAAATTCTTCTCACAAGTATGGATAAAGATGGGACAAAATCTGGCTATGATCTGGAGTTAAATAGCTCTGTTTCAGAATCGTTAACCATTCCCGTCATTGCATCAGGAGGTGCCGGGACTTTGGAGCATCTCTACGAAGGTATTACCGACGGAAAAGCAGATGCCGTTTTAGCCGCCTCAATTTTTCACTTCAAAGAATTCACCATTGACGAAACCAAACGCTACCTGAAAGAAAAAGGCGTTTGCGTTCGCCTCACTTAACACCACAGTTTTTCAGTTCTAGCGTTTTTCTCGATGTATCGAGTGTTGCCTGAGTCTCTAAAGGCAGTGTCCATATTTCCTTGCCATGACCTATTGGACAATGGGTCAGAATAGGAATATCTGGTTTTGGAAACAAATCGGCAAGAACATCTTGAAGTTTTCCGTCTCCTGGCTTTTGTGGATTGCAATTGACCATCTCCCCGAAAATTATTCCACGGACTCCTTTAAACTTTCCCGCAGCTTTCAATTGCCAAAGCATTCCATCCAATTTATACAAAGGCTCATTCACATCTTCTATAAAAAGAATCCGATTACGGGTTTGCATTTCATAAGGAGTCCCTAGAGAACGGCAAAGAAGCGTCAGACAACCGCCGGTTATCTTGCCGGTTGCCGAACCTTTAGAGAACACCTTCGAGCTTTTGCATGAAAGAGACTTGGCAAGAGGCTTTCCCGTTAAAATATTTTTGAAATGTTCACGCGATTTTTTCATAGGAGACCGACCAAAACTACCCGCAACCATCGGGCCATGAAATCCCAACACACCGCATTGAAGGTACAGATAATGAAGAAGCAATGTAATATCACTGGACCCAACAAAAATTTTTGCATGGGCCCGAATCACCTTGCCATCCAAATGATCAAGGACTCGGTTTGTCCCGTAACCCCCGCGTGCGCAAAAAATTGCTTTTATTTCAGGATTGCGAACCATATCCATAATATCTTTGGCTCGTTGCGAATCGGTCCCTGCAAGGAACCGAGATCGGGAATGAACATATTTCCCAAGCACAGGCTGGAATCCCATTTCAGAAATCACATCCAATCCGTTTTGCAGTTGTTCTTTATCCACCGGTCCTGCAGGAGCTACGACACCCACGATATCGCCTGGGTTTAATTTTGACGGCCGGATTAATGATTGAGTTTTTTTCGACATTACAAATAACTTTCAAAAGGTTACAATAGCCGCTCCCAAACAACTTCATTTTAAGAGCTATGGTTGCAGCAATTATTCAGGCTAGGATGGGGTCAACACGTTTTCCAGGAAAAAGTGCCCGCCTGCTTTCAGGACTTTCTATTCTTGAGCATATCATCAATCGATTGCAACAGGTTTCAGAAATTGACCATATCCAATTAGCTACAACCCAAGCAAAATCAGAATCTTCACTCATTGAAATCGCAAAAACTCGAAAGGTGGCCGTGTTCCAGGGAGCTGAAGAGGATGTTCTGGAACGGTTCATCCAAGCCGGGGAATCTATCGGTGCACAACATATCATCCGGGTTTGCGGTGATAACCCACTTATCGATATTCCTCTCTTACGATCCATGATAACAGCCCATATAGAATCGAATGCCGATTACACTTTACCTGCTGAACCGATACCTCTAGGAGCCGGATGCGAAGTGGTTCGCCTGGATACCTTAAAAAATATTGGAATTCATGCTTGCGACATGAAATATCGAGAACATGTTACCACCTGGTTTCATGATCATTCCGACAAATTTACAATTACCCGAGTCGATGTACCTTCCTATTTAAGAAACTGCAATTTTCGTTTGACGATAGACACTCCTGAAGATTTTGCCTTAATGGAAGAGATATTCTCTCATTTCAACTTATCCTCCCCTTCTTCCCTTGATTTAGAAGCTGTTATTAAGTTTCTCAAATCCCACCCTGAAGTAGCTTCTCTGAACTCAAATATAGATCAAAAAGACTGGCGCATAAAAAATCAATAATTTTTGATCTTTTATTAAAGTTCTAACTTTTTCGTCCGATAACCGTAATTGAGTGGGGAAGTAACCTGAATCGGAGATTCAAAATTACTTACCTAATCATAAAGAATTTGTTTAAAGAAAACGGTGGAAAGCTGAAAGGAAGCCACCTTAAATAAAATCCTTCAGGGGCAGCAGTACCAGTTAAATAAAAAATTAATAGCAGTAACAATCTAACTCATGGTGGAGGATTAGGGATATGCCAGTAAGAATTTTTAACAATATACCCTCGCTTAATGCTCAAAGGATCTTGGGCACCAACAACGACCGTCTAGCACAGTCGGTTGAAAGAATCTCATCCGGTATCCGTATCAATAGAGGTGCGGATGATGCAGCAGGTCTAGCTATTTCAGAAGCATTGCGTTCTGATATCCGGGCACTTCGTCAAGCTGTTCGAAACGCAAACGACGGAATCTCACTCATCAACGTTACAGAAGGTGCGCTCAACGAGCAATCGAGTATTCTTATTCGACTTCGTGAGCTGGCTTCTCAGGCAGCAACCGGTACCGTTGGTTCGACCGAACGCCAAACAATTCAGTTGGAGTTCAACGCACTCAGAAGTGAGGTCGACCGTATCTCAGCAACCACGCAGTTTAATGGTCAGGGACTGGTTGATGGCTCATTAGCATCCGGCGTAAGCTCTACAAACCAGGTTCTCATTCAGGTTGGAATTGACAGCGGCGTAAATAGTCGAATCAATTTGAACACTGAGGTGGATCTTGCTGCGGTAACAGCGTCCAGTCTTGCAATTGATACGCTTTCCGTAACCAGCGCTGCTGGTGCATTAACAGCTTTGGACACCATCAACACTGCTATTTCTACTGTTACGCAGGGACGAGGTAAAGTTGGTGCGGTGCAGAACAGGCTGACTCGATCTGTTGCCAACCTTTCTGTTACCATTGAAAACTTGCAAGCTGCGGAATCTTCAATTCGTGATGCAGACATCGCTGAAGAAATTGCAACGCTGACAAGAAACCAAATTCTCGTACAATCTTCAACGGCAATGGTTGGGCAGGCAAATCTAATTCCCCAGTCTATCTTGCAGTTGCTGGCTTAATCGATTTATTCACCGATCTAACCAGCTTATTGCGAGGAGTCCGACATGGAACAGAAGACTATAGCCAAAGTACCAGCAGATTATATAGACCCTAGCACCGAGGATCTGGATCATGTTTTTTTCAAATCCAGCACTCGGGGAACGGATCTTAAAAGCCTGGATCAAGCAATTCATAACATTAAGCTAGGAATGGAGTTGCTTGATGAAGCCGATGCGGCCTATGAAAAAATAGATTCCGTAATAGGTCGAATCAAAAATCTGGCAATACCCAGTCTTGCTTCAAATCTTGTACCTGCTCTACGTTCAGCGATGAATGATGAGGCAATTTTGAAGACAAGAGAATTAAATCAACTATGTGAATCCATCCAATTCAAAGGGAAAAAGATTCTCAACGGGTCGTTATCGGCCTCAAGAGACTCTGCTCAACACTTGTATCTGATGGCGGGCGTAACTGGGTCCCCTGAAAACCGGATCAATCTGAATACCGGTTTGAATATACCCAAGATCTCTTCAAAGACATTGGGTTTGGGGACAACGTTTTTTAGCAATCCTGAAGAGGGCCTCAAAACGATGATGGTCCTTGAGAATGCCTTAGGAATAACGACACGCTTAAAACAGCGCTCTAAGGTGATAAGAACCCTTCTTCAAAAAAACAAAAAGCACCTTGATATTTCCGTAGCAAACCATCAGGCAGCGAAATCTGCACCTGATTCAATGGCTATGGCAGATGATTTCTTACGAATCATTAATACTCATAGTCACAAAAGCTAGAGGAATATCATGGCAAACAATAGCATTGCCAACAATTCATTATCCCAGACCGCTCAAAGGTTCCTGGGAATCAATAATGAAAGAGTAGGACGATCTATTGAAAGAGTCGCATTCGGCACAAGGGTCAATAAAGGATCTGACGATGTTGCGGGTCTGGCCATTTCAGAGTCGCTTCGCTCAGACATTCGCACTCTTAGACAAGCAGAGAGAAACTCCAACGATGGCGTTTCTTTGATCAATGTTATAGAAGGCGCCCTAAATGTTCAGTCAAATATATTGATTCGTCTCAGAGAATTGGCTACTCAGGCTTCCTCTGGAACCGTGGGAGAATTCGAGCGACAAACATTACAACTTGAATTTTCTGCATTGCGGGAAGAGATAGACCGTATTGCATCCACAACGGAATTTAATGGTAAAAGACTTATCGAAGGTTCTCTTTCTTCTTCGGTGGATAGTTCCTTACAACTTTCAATTCAGGTAGGTCTAGATAGCAACTCCGAAAGCCGAATCAATTTGAATGAGGAGCTGAACCTGAGCGCTAGCAATTCTGCAGGACTTCAACTGACCGACCTTTCAGTCTCGACAGCAGAAGATGCGCTGGCTGCAGCCGAGCAAATAGAAAAAAGTTTTAACACTATTTCAACCGCTCGAGGAAATGCAGGAGCCTTACAAAACCGGTTTCTTAGAACTTTGGGGAACTTGGGAACAACTGTCGAAAACCTTTCTCAGGCTGATTCTACGATTCGAGATGCAGACATTGCAGAAGAGTTAGCTCTATTGACCCGCAACCAGATTCTATCTGATGCTGCGGTATCAATGGTAGGGCAAACGAACTTTTCCGGACAAAATTTATTGGATCTTCTTCAATAATTTTAAAGATTTCTTTATTTAAGCTCTAAAAGCCTATTTCCATAAGGCTTTGTTTTTTTGAATCTAAAAGCCTTTCCCTCATATCCCCCTTTTTGTAACCCTTTGTCCCTTCGCATTTCTAATCCAAAAATAAAATTAATTGCTAAAGATCTCTCGAGTTATTCCGATAGGCCTCATTGAGCATGTTTATATCCTGAATCAAGTAGTAAATTTTTAATTTAATTATCAGGAGGCAACAAAAGTTTTCAAAGGTGTAGAAATGGATTCTTCACCTAAGGGTTAAAAGCTTGGAGGCTTGTTTTGGTACGGAGACCGGAACAGTAACCCGCACTTAAAATCATGGAGGATTACAATGCCAGTTCGAATCTTTAACAACATCCCCTCATTGAACGCCCAAAGAATCTTGGGTGTCAATAACGACCGACTAGCACAGTCGGTTGAACGAATCTCATCCGGTATCCGCATCAACAGAGGTGCCGATGATGCAGCAGGTCTAGCTATTTCGGAAGCCTTGCGTTCAGATATTAGAGCGCTGAGACAGGCTGTTCGAAACGCAAACGACGGAATTTCCCTAATTAACGTAGCTGAAGGTGCGCTCAACGAGCAAGCCAGTATTCTCATTCGTCTTAGAGAATTGGCTTCTCAGGCATCCACCGGTACAGTTGGCTCGACAGAACGTCAAACCGTACAATTGGAATTTGATGCACTTCGTCTTGAAATTGACCGTATCGCAAGCACCACTGCATTTAATGGCCAGAATCTAGTTGATGGATCTTTGGCATCTGGAGTTGCTTCCACAAGCCAAATCCTAATCCAAGTTGGTATTGACAGCAGTGCGGATAGTAGAATAAATCTCAATGAACAAATTAATCTCGCTGCGGTCACCGCATCCAGTCTCTCAATTGATATTTTGAGTGTAACGACAGCAGGAGCTGCGTTGACAGCGCTGGACTCAATCAATACTGCTATTTCTACTGTTACGCAGGGTCGAGGTAAAGTAGGTGCTGTGCAGAACAGGTTGGTAAGAACTATTTCTAACCTATCGATCTCTGTAGAAAACCTGCAAGCTGCAGAATCAGCTATTCGAGATGCCGACATCGCCGAAGAAGTAGCGCTGTTGACTCGAAACCAGATTCTCGTGCAGGCTTCAACCGCAATGGTGGGACAGGCAAACTTAATCCCACAATCGGTCTTACAGCTCCTCGGGTAATTTTTAAACCGAGGCTATAAGAAATGGATGATTTTACTTTTAAAATGACTCACTGAAACAGGAGGTAATAGATATGGAAATAGATATTTCCTCCTTGACAGGCAGGTTAAAAAGTCCCGGCCCACTGGGGCAAACCTCCAGACCTGAAAGGGAGACTAAACGAAGCGAAATAAGCGGTGATCTTCCTGAAACCAGAGAAACCCCTGTTTCTCCAAGCTCAGAAACTCAGGTAGATTTAATTTCTCTGGATAATAATAGGGTTGATTATCAGGTAAACCGAGAAACAAATGAAGTAGTGATCCGGGTTGTGGATAGCGAATCAGGTGAAGTGATTCGGCAAATTCCCGGTGAAGAGTTTCTACGGTTAACCAGTCGCATCGCAGAGTTCAACCAAAAATTTCTGGATGAGTCTGTATGAATAGCTGATTTGATTAAAAAGTAACTGGCTTCTCCGACCGCTCCTTCAGGATCGGTAATGCGCCCCTTCAGTATTTGGGGGCGCATTTTTTTTTGCCCACCCCAAATACCTACTATCCCCTAAGATATAAAGAGTTACAGCTTCCCTTTAAAGCTTGATTTCCATTTATCACCCCCTGCACTAAAAATAACTATAAAGCATTTTTTTTTATTTCCCGATACAAAATCTATAGTTTGGTTTTCCTGGAGGGGATAAATCGAACTGGCATTGTAGTCCAAACAAATTTTTATGTAGTTTTTTCAGGAAAGGCAGTACAGGTTTCACTAATTTAAATTTCAGCAAGGATGCTGAAACTCAGGAATTCTAAGTTCCTAATTATCAAGGAGGATAATAAACATGCCCATCAGAATTTTTAACAACATCCCGTCATTGAATGCCCAAAGAATTCTCGGCATTAACAATGACCGCTTGGCACAATCGGTAGAAAGGATCTCCTCCGGGATTCGAATCAACCGCGGTGCAGACGATGCAGCAGGTCTAGCCATCTCCGAGGCATTAAGATCTGACATTCGAGCACTTCGCCAAGCAGTAAGAAACGCCAACGACGGTATCTCCCTAATCAACGTAACAGAGGGAGCACTCAACGAACAATCTGGGATTCTCATTCGACTCAGAGAACTGGCTTCACAAGCGGCAACCGGTACTGTTGGTTCTACCGAACGCCAAACCATCCAACTAGAATTCGACGCTCTACGGCTGGAAATTGACCGTATCGCAAACACCACCGAGTTTAATGGACAGCGATTGGTAGACGGCTCTTTGGCTTCCAGTGTCACATCTGCAAACCAAATACTCATTCAGGTAGGCATCAATAGCAACTCAGAAAGCCGAATCAACTTGAATGAGCAAGTCAATCTGGATGCAGTTACAGCTTCCAGTCTAGCTATCAATACGTTGAGTTTAACAACAGCGGGTGCTGCATTGACTGCGCTGGATCAGATGAACACATCGATTTCTGTTGTAACTCAGGGTAGAGGTAAAGTCGGTGCAGTACAAAATAGGTTGGTCAGGACCATTTCGAATCTTTCAATTACAATCGAGAACTTGCAAGCTGCTGAATCAGCAATACGAGACGCGGACATCGCTGAAGAGGTAGCCCTGTTGACACGGAACCAGATTCTGGTTCAGGCATCAACAGCAATGGTGGGTCAGGCAAATCTGATTCCACAATCGGTCTTGCAGCTTCTCCAGTAAGAGAAAATGATCTCGGAATTAAATTTTAAAACCGAGTTTATAAGCAAGGATGCTTTAACTAAACTTAAAAAACACCAGACCTTTTCAGGGAGGAAAAGAATATGGTTGCACTAGTAATAAATTCAAATTTATCTTCATTGAATGCCCAAAGGCATCTTGAAGAAAACCGTTCACAACTTGGAAGTTCCATTAACCGAATTTCATCAGGCGTTAGAATCGAAGGCGCCTCGGATGGCGGAGCGGAACTGACGCTTTCAGAAAACATTCGAGCAGATGTACTAGCTCTTCAACAAGGTTCCAAAAATCTTACGGATGGAACGGCTTTTGTAAAAACAGCCGAAGGTGCCTTGAATGAAATATCCGGTATTTTATTACGCCTTCGGTCGCTCGCATCGCAATCCGCGAATGGAACCATCGGAGATGTAGAAAGAATATCGACAGACCTTGAGTATCAGGCCTCAATCCGGGAACTAGATAGAATTGTAGCTACCACCGAGTTCAATGGCACTTTCCTTCTTGATGGAACTCTAGCTTCAAGCCAACCTGATGCAGCCCATAACGTTCTGCAATTAGGAGTGGACTCAAGATCAGATAATCAAATCGATTTAAATAACATTTTAAACCTTACGAATGTAGGCACTGCATCATTGGGTTTAACGGGTTCCAACATAACCACTCAGGGAGCCGCATTCCAGGCACTGAATGATTTGACTGCTTCAATCGACCAACTGATTCAGGTTCGTGGTCGGGTTGGAACGGCACAGATCCGTATGCTACACGCATTCGACAATCTGCAAGTTCAAGAAGAAAACCTGAATGCAGCAGTATCCTCTATTCGAGATGCAGATCTGGCAGAAGAACTGACCATGCTGACAAAAAATCAGCTTCTGGTACAAGCTGGAGTGGCAATGGTTGGGCAGGCAAATTTGAACCCACAAGCAGCATTAACTTTACTCGAAGGAGTTTAGTAATTAAAAAACTAAAACTTTCTGGCAAGCCGGAATAATTTTTTAACAAATTGGAGAATAAAAATGTCATTAACAATTTTCCCCCAGGCGTTTTCAGTAGGTTTCGCACCTCAATTCAACGCAACACCAGCAAAACCACCAGGCTCCGGCGATCCGCCACAGGTAGAGCTTTTTGGTAATGTTGACGGTGATTATGCAGAACTCTCTACTGTAAAAATAATTTCC
>JAJDAV010000127.1 GCA_029261695.1 Nitrospinaceae bacterium
TCTGAAGGATAAGGAAATCTGGCAGATTGTTCATTACCTAAGAAAATTTTCTAAACAAAAACACTAATGCCAAAGTGGACCGTAATTTTCGGGTTAGCAATTTGCTTAATGTTTCATTCAAGCCTGGCTGCGGGGCACGAACCAGAATTAACCAAAGCCATTGACCCCAATTTTGTAGCCGTAAAAAGATATGCTGTGGTTTCGGGAATCTGCCCTCAAAATAGAAATACCAAAACAGCTCCCGGCAGATATCTGGATAAAACAAACCCACTTGCACCAACAAAAGAAAACATTGAAAGAGGTAAAAACCTATTTATTAAGGATGCAAAACCGACTGCCTGTAAGCTCTGCCACGGGAATCGAGGCAACGGGAATGGGAATCTTGCAAGAAGGATGGAACCGCCACCCAGGAATTTTACATGCGCAAAAGTGATGAATGATTTGCCGGATGGGCAACTATTCTGGATCATACAAAATGGTTCAAAAGGTACAGCCATGCCAGCCCATAAATTTTCATTAAACAAGGAACAAATTTGGCAATTGATTCTTTATATCAGAAGCTTTTTAGAAACTTAAGGGAATGATAAATAACCTCACCTTAAGTTTGAAATTAAACTCGGAGTATTAATATGATCAGATGGCCGACTTCTTTATTATTATTTGTTCTGTATCTATTTTCGCCTTCTTCAGTTTGGGCAGGAGACGATGGTTACGCTGAGAAAATCCTTAACAGCCAATGCAAAAGTTGCCACCGTTTTGAGGGAGAACCTAAATCCAAATTTGAGCTCAAAGGACCTGACCTAATGTGGGGAGGAGTCAAATTCCAGAAACCGTGGCTGGTGCGACGATTGCTTGGGCAAGAGGACAACCTCTATCCCAACGGATACCGCTGGGATAAAATACGATTATCATTAAAGCATTTGATTATGACCCGCGAAGAAGCCGTAATAGTTGCGGACTATATGGAGAAAAAATTTAAAGACCCGCGTGTCAAAAAAAGTTTTGTCGACATGTCGACTTTTTCTGAAATGGAAGCCTCGCTGGGCGCAAATTTATTCCGAGAATATTCCTGTCTGGGTTGCCACCAAATTAAAGACGATGAAGGAAAACTAATTGGTGGCCCCATTAGCGTAACTCTTTTTGATGCGGGGAATCGCTACACTCTCGATTGGTGGAGCCGGTTTGCAGAAAACCCGCAAGACTTCACACCTCATAGCGGTGAATACCTCGCTGATATCAGCATGAGAAAAGCACGCCATATAATTGGCTATGTTATGACCCTGGGCGTAAAAGACTTTAAATTTTATGAACCCTGGAAATCCAAAGAATTTAAAAATGCAGATATCGAACGCGGAGCGCAGGTTTATAAAGAATATTGCGTACAATGTCATGGGAAAACAGGAGGTGGGGATGGTCCCGGAGCGAAAGGGCTCGACCCAAAACCTGCGGTACATGCAGAATTACCATTAAGTGATTACCCGGATGATTACCTCTACAACCTTATTTATTATGGAGGAAAAAGCGTTGGGAAATCCCCAAATATGCCAGATTGGGGAATGACCCTTCCCTCGCAAAATATCGCCGATGTCATTGCTTATCTCCGCTCCACTTTTAAAGGCGAATAGTAATCTCTTCTGCGTTTCTTTAAAGGCAAAGAAACGCAGAAGGGTTTCACCCTTCCAATTTCCACTCCCCCAATTTTCAAAATCCATTCAAAGGTTATTTTTTCAACCTGGTTGAATGATAAAACCTCAGTCTTTTGAGATAAACACTTTTTAATTAATTTTTTTTCATCTTACATTCATCGTAATTTAATGGCGATATTTAGCGCCCGGACTATATTTATGTTTAGTACGTTAAAAGTATTTACTGCTAAAGCGTAAAATTTTTCATACTGCATAAGGAGGTCCAAATGTCACTCATAGAAGATGCTTCCAGCACAAAAGGAAAAATTTTAGTAATTGACGATGAACCCGATGTCCGAGAAGTTTTAAAACTGCACCTAGAGTCAGTCAATCTCAATGTAATAGAAGCTGAAAATGGAGAAGAAGGAATAAAGCTTATGAAATCAGGTGCCAACCTGGTTCAAGTAGGCCTTATCATTTGTGACATACGCATGCCAAAAGTGAACGGCATTGAAGCCATCGAATATTTAAAAGAGAATGCGCCTTCAATACCAATAATTGTTGTCACCGGATATCCAGATTCCGAGCTAGCAGTCTCATTAATGAAAAAAGGAGTTAAAGATTATCTGGTTAAACCTGTAGAAAAAGAAACACTTCTTACGAAGGTAAAAGAAGCATTGTCATCAGAACAAGAGTTTGATTACGTTTGAAAACATGTTCCCATAAATAAGGTCCCTATCTATGGACACTATTGCAGCGGGGAATCAAACGGGAACACTTGAAGCAAACAGCATAAAAGCCGGATTAAAAAACAAATTAATCTGGACTATGTTGGGTGTCGGGGCGCTACCCTTGATTCTGGCTATGATCCTTTCCTATCTTCAAGGAACTAAATCCCTCCAAGGAGTGATCGGAGCCAGTTTCAAGGCGCTAGCGTATGAAACTTCAACTAAGATCGACTTGCTTATTCAAGGTGAGATCATTGCCCATGATCGCCTCTCAGCAGACAAAATATTTCAGGATTCTATTCTACAATCACACCAAAGGCTGCATTTTCTAGACTCAACTCAACGAGAGCGCGTACTCGCTCAGGAAAAAGCCGATTGGGGAAATACCAACCAAAACACAAAATCTCTCCATTTTGAAGAATCAAGCAAAGTCCTAAAAAACTTTCTCCAAAGGAAAACTCCTTCAGCCTTGGCCACACGTGCTTTATTCATTACAGACTCCTATGGGGTTTTGCGAGGAAGCATCAATAGTTTCCCAGAATTTATTACTAAGAATAATCCAGCCACAGAAAAAATACTTTCCGGTGAAAAGGTATTCATTGGTTCGATTTATGACCATCCAAAGTCAGACACACCTCTTGTCCAGTTTGCCTTTCCGATCCACGGAAAAAACGGGAAGCCTATTGGCATACTCCATCACATATTTGATGCAAGGGAACTATTTTCTGGGTCCATTGAACCAATCACCTTTGGAGAAACAGGCCATGTCATGTTGATCGATTCCAAGGGAGTTGTTATTGATTGTCCTATTTTGCCTACGGGATTCCAATTATCTGATCCATTTTTGGTGCAAAGCGTCACAAAAAATAATCCCGATTGGGTGAAAATAAAAGGCGACGGGCATGGGGGGAAAGATCTTTCTATTATTGGTTTTTCACCATTAACATTGACACGAAATATCACCACCCCATCAACAAGAAACGATTGGTATACCTTCGCGTGGCAGTCATCGGATGAGTTGTTTGCTCCAATGAACAAACTTTTCCTTTGGATCTCCACGGCAGGGGTCGTTTCTGTCTTGTTAATTGGTTTTATGGGATCAGTGGCGGCAAAAAAAATTGTTCAACCCATTCGCCGACTCCAGAACGCCGCATCAAGAATAGGAAAGGGAGAAAAAGTTAGCCCCCTGGTAATCAAAACAGGAGACGAAATAGAAGCACTTGCAGATGAAGTAAACTCTATGAATGAAATGCTTCAGAAATCTTTTTCCGGACTGGAAAGTCAAGTCCTTAAAAAAACGCAAGAGTTTCGTTTTCTTAAAGAATACACAGATAGCATATTGATGAGCGTTCCCGATGCCGTAGTAATTTTTGGCCCTGATCTTAAAATCGAGTATTGCAACGTAGCATTTGAAAATATAATCGGGAAAAAATTTAGCTCTTTACTAGGAGAATCCTTATTAAGTTTAGATCCTGACCCAACTAAGCCATGGCGAACACTTCATGATACGTTAAGGAATGATCTAGAAAATATGCAACCCGTTTCGACCAAAACTCTGGGTAACCAAACGATCCAGTGCTATACCGCAAAAGACCCTCTTTCTCCTAAAGAATCACCTTCACTACAAAGCTTACAGCGAACAATAAAATTAGATGAAAAGGTTTTTGCTTTTAAGGTATTTGATTTAGTTATTCAAGAAGGAAGCGAGAAACATATCGGTTTGTTATTAAGAGATGTCACAGAAGAAGTTGATTTGCACGATCAACTGGCTCTAGCTGAAAAATTGTCTGGACTGGGAACATTAACCGCTGGAATCGCACACGAATTAAATAATCCTCTGCTTTCTATCATGGGATTTACAGAAGTGATTCTGGATGAGAAAGACCCAGAGAAAATAAAAAAATATGCTAAAAAAGTTTTTGATCGCTCCAAACATATGTCATCCGTTATTCTCAACATGTCAGGCTATGCCCGAGCCTCTTCCACGGCCGACAAAAAAGAAGTGAATGTCAATGAACGCATTGATGCAGCCATAGAAATTGCCCTCCTGGCCTCTTACAGCAATGACATCATTCTTGACAAAAAATTTTCACCCCTCCCACCCATTTTCGCCAAGCCAGAAGAAATCCAACAAGTTTTTCTCAATTTACTAACCAACGCCGTTCAGGCAATGGAAGGAAAAGGGAAACTGGCAATAACCACCCAGTCTAAAAATGGCAATGTAATTGTAAACATCAGTGACACCGGCCCCGGTATTCCACAAAAATATCTCTCCAAAATTTATGATCCCTTCTTCACTACTAAGGAACAGGGCAAAGGCACAGGATTAGGATTGAACATTGTGCACCAATTAGTGGTAAAATACGGAGGCCATATTGATGTGTCCTCCAGTTTGGGAAATGGAACCACTTTTAAGGTCATGTTTCCTGCACATCAGTGACAAACATTAATAAACATTCACTAATGCCTATCTCTGATCACGGTTGGGCCTAATTTTGAGCGCATGAAAAAAACAATCTATTTTCTTTTAGTTGCCAGTGTGGTTTTTTGGACATCACCGGTTTTTGCTGACAAACCAGACAAAGCTCAATGCCCGCAAAAAAGAACTACAAAAAAAGCACCCGTAAAATTTTCAAAATTAACCAATCCTCTGGAAGCTACGGAAAAACGATTAAAAAAAGGCGAAGAACTTTATATGGATAAGGCACAACCTATCCAGTGTTTGCATTGCCATGGAGCAAGAGGAGATGGAACAGGTGAATTAGGTTTGCAGGCGAACCCACCGGCAAGAAACTTTACTTGTGCAGAAACAATGAAAAATATTTCGGATGGCCAGATGTTCTGGGCAATCAAGAACGGCATTGAAGGTACAGCAATGCCACCCTTCTCAAATCTGGAGGATTGGCAGATTTGGGTGCTGATCCATTATGTAAGACAATTCGGGAAATAGTCCGGTTTAGCTAGCGGATGGTGAGTTTTTTGTATTTTGAACGCCGATTTTCTTCTTTCCCACCTAATTCTTTTTTCCTTTTTTCCTGATATTCTTCAAAGTTACCCTCGAACCACCGCACTTTACTATCCCCCTCGAATACCAGTAGATGGGTACAAATTCGGTCTAAAAAGAATCGGTCATGACTGATCACCAGGGCACAGCCATTAAAATCTAGAATGGCATTTTCCAGATTCCGCAAGGTCGTCACATCAAGGTCATTGGTAGGCTCATCTAACAGCAACACATTTCCACCACGTCGCAATAATTTTGCAAGGTGAACTCGGTTGCGTTCACCGCCGGAAAGTTCTCCCACCTTTTTTTGTTGATCTGTCCCTTTAAAGTTGAAACGGCCCACATAGGCCCGCGAATTGAGGGTTTTTCCAGCGACTTCAATATGCTCGGTTCCTCCAGTAATTTCTTCAAACACTGTTTTTTCTGAGCTCAAATCGTGCCGATGCTGATCGACATAAGATAGTTGCACTGTCGAACCTAACTTTAAAGTTCCTGAATCCGGCTGCTCTTCGCCAGCAATCATTTTAAAAAGAGTCGTTTTTCCTGCGCCATTAGGACCAATTAAGCCGACTACCGCTCCTCGTGGAACAGAAAAAGTTAGATCAGAAAAGATGGGATCTTCCCCAAAACTTTTTGATAAGGACTCCACTTCAATAACTTGTTCACCCAGTTGGGGACCAGGTGCAATTTGTATCTCAAGTGTATTGTCTTCCATATCCACTTTTCGGGATGACAGCTTTTCGTATTCGTTTATTCGTCCTTTATTATGCTTGCGACGTGCGCCCGGGGTTTCTTTCAACCATTGCAATTCTTTGTCGAGCCGTTTTTGTAAAGTGGAGGCACTTTTTTCACGTCGGCGCAATATTTCAGTTTTTTGTTCCAACCAGGAAGAGTAGTTTCCTTCAAAGGGTTTGCCTTTCCCACCTTCAAGCTCAAGAATCCATTTAGTAATATTATCAAGGAAATAACGGTCGTGAGTTGAAACAATAACATTGCCGGGGTAATTTGAGAGTGTATCTTCTAGCCACTGAACGGTTTCTGCATCAAGATGGTTGGTGGGTTCATCAAGAAGAATCATATCGGGTTTTTGCAATAGCAGTTTGCATAAGGCCACTCGTCGAGCTTCTCCTCCTGAAAGTGTGCCGGCCTTCTGATCGTCTGCCGGTAGAACCAGCGCATCCATCGCGACTTCAACTTGGCGGTCAAGTTCCCAGCCGTCAACCGCATCAATCTGATCTTGCAGTCGACCCATCTTTTCCATAGCCTTTTCCATTTCGTCATCCGACATTGGTTCGGCCATTTTGGCACTGATGCCATTAAAATCTTCGATCATTTTTTTGATTTCACCAAAAGCCTGTTCGACATTTTCACGCACTGTTTGCTCGTCATCCAAAACAGGCTCCTGCGGAAGAAATCCTATTGTGGAACCCTTTAGTGGGGCTGCCTGACCTTCGAATTCATTATCTTCACCCGCCATAATCTTTAGAAGAGTAGATTTACCCGATCCATTCTCGCCGACGATGCCGATTTTCGCTCCATGATAAAAACTAAGATTAATTCCATTGAGAACTTCGCTACGGCCATACCGCTTTATGAGGCCTTGCATGGTAAAGATATATTCGCCTGCCATATTCCCTCTTGGTTTAAGTTCTAAAAAGGCTGAATTGGGTTTAAGCCGTATTTTTAAGCCGCCCCAAAAATACTTTTATAACAAATTTTTTATGAAAAAGGCATTTTCTTATAAGGGACTGGTTTTCTTTAACAAAACAAAATCAAACTTGTTATCTAAGACAACTTGAAATCCCATATCCTCAGCAATCCATTGAAACGTTTTTGATGTATAAAAAGCAATGTGTGTGGGGTCACGCTGGTAATACCATTTCTCAAACACATCAGTGTTTTCATTCATTAAAGGATAAAACCGGGTCATCACCGCTAGAAAACCAGACGGTGCTATGTAATTTGCAGCTTGTTGAATATCTTGCTTTGGCTTTTTAAAATGTTCAAAAGTTTCTGTCGAGATAACTAAATCAAAGGTTTTGTTTGCAGGTAATTTGGGGAAAAAGTTCAGATCATAAATTTCAGTCTCAATCCCTTCTCTTTCCAGCAGGGTTTTTAAAACCGGCTCATATCCACAGCCAAAATCCAGCGCAGTTTTTATTTGCGGACAATGTTCTTTAACAAGATTGATTTTATCCATGAACATTGCAACATAACCTTCACTTTCGAGACTATTCTCGTGTTCCAGATATCGATCTTTCTCAGATTCGACAGGAACA
>JAJDAV010000128.1 GCA_029261695.1 Nitrospinaceae bacterium
AGCGTATCGGGCGTTTCAATTGATGAAGAATTTATAAATATGGTCAAGTTCCAACAGGCATATAACGCATCAGCACGTTTGATAGGGGTCGTTGATGAACTTCTTGATACTGTTATTTCGCAGGTCTAATTAATTAAATAAATTTAGTTTTCAGGGAAAACAAAATTGGTTACTCGTGTTACCAGTCAGGCGCAGCAAGCAAATTCTCTACAGAATATTTTCCGTATAACAGAAGATCTGTTTAAAGCCCAACAGGAAATTGCGTCAGGAAAAAGAATTAACCGTCCGTCAGATGATCCTGCCGGTATACGAGATGCGCTACTTTTGCGAACAGGAGTTAATCAAGGTAAGCAGTTCATTCGAAATATAGATAATAATAAAATCTTTATTCAAGCGGGTGATACATCCTTGCAATCGGTTAATTTAAATTTAATTCGTGCAAAAGAGCTGGCAGTGAGTGAGCTGGGTGGAGCATCCACTGCAGAAACTCGAAGTTTCGCGGCTTCAGAATTAGATCAAATAATTTCCCAGGCATTCGAAACAGCAAATACAAAAGTTAAAAACCAGTTTATTTTTTCTGGAACAAATTTTAGGGTACAACCATTTAGCTCTGAAGCTTCGGGTGCGGTATATTTAGGAAACACAGAAACCTTTAAAGTAGGGGTTGCGAACAATACCAGTGTAGATTTTAGTATCCCAGGTTCTCAAGTATTAGCAGCGGACCTAAATCCAAAAATTACAACTACTACCTCACTATCTTCTTTGAATGGAGGCGTTGGCATTACTGCGGGGTCAATTTCAATTTCTGATAGGGCCGGTACAACTTCGACTATTTCTGTAAGCGCATCCGATACTGTTGCCAGTTTGATTTCAAAAATTAATAGTGCAAGCATAAATGTAACCGCATCCATAAATTCAAATGGTTTGCAACTAACGGATAATAACACGGTCATATCTCAAGCCTTAACCGTTTCAGAAGTGTCGGGAGGAAGCACAGCATCCGATTTGGGTATTTTAGGGAGAAGAGATGGAAATATTTCAGGGTCAGAATTAAATCCGGTCCTAACTAATTCAACTCTTATTTCTGACCTTGAAGGAGGAAATGGCCTGACACTGAATGAAATTAATATTGTCAATGGTGCCGCTTCAGGTACGGTTACATTAAGCTCGGCAACCAATCTGGGTGATGTTATTAATTTAATTAACAATGCGGGGTTAAATGTTACAGCCTCGATAAACAGTGCAGGAAATTCTCTGCAAATTACCTCAAATAACTCCTCTACCGTTGCAGTGGTGAGAAATGTTGGTACGGATGAAACGGCAGAAAACTTGGGGTTGGGTGGAGGTAAAAATATTTTTACTACGCTATTTAAGCTTAGGGATGCGTTTCAAAAGGATGATACTTTCGCAATTTTAGCATCTCTTGATTCCCTTGACTCCAGTTTGGCATCGGTGGCTAATTCGAGAGCGATAATTGGAGCGTCGTTGTCACGTGTAGATAATTCTAATTCTGTTCACGCGCAGGAAATCGTGGATCGGTCGGAACTTTTGTCAACAATTGAAGGGGCAGATGCTATAAAGAGCGCATCAGATCTGGCTAATTTGCAATTCGCACTTCAGGCCACCCTGAGCTCCACTGCACAAATTTTACAACCTACCTTATTAGATTTTCTCCGTTAAATTTTAGATTCCTAAATAAGAATTTCAAAAACTAAACCTTTTGTTTAAAAGAAATATTTAAACTGGTATTGGAAGGTTGATAGTTACAGTAGTGCCCACACCTACTTTACTTTCAATTTCAAGGTTACCGCCGTGCCTTTCAATTATTGAATAAGAAATGGATAACCCCAATCCAGTCCCCTTTCCTTCAGGTTTTGTTGTAAAAAAGGGTTCGAAAATTTTTTCAAGATCGTTTTTTTCAATTCCTCCGCCGGTATCGGCAAACTTAATTTGCATGATTTTTTTAACATCTTTAATTGATGTTCTATCTTTCGAATGGGGTTGTAAATTTAAATCATCTTCACATATTTTTGTCGAGACACTCAAGGTTCCTCCGCCGAAAATAGAGTGTTTGGCATTGTTAATAATATTAAGAAAAACCTGTCGAATACCATCTGTATCAATCTTTAACATCGTGGATGATGAATCAAAGTTCCGCAAAATATCTATTCCTTCAAGCCGCATGTCCTTTTCGACAAGAACCAAAACGGATTCTAATTCTTTAACAATATTTGAATCTTTAAACTCCAAATTTCCTTTGCGCGAAAATGTGAGCAATCCGGTTATGATTTTTGTGATCCGGGTGATTTCTTCCATTATGGAGTCTAATTCTGAGATTAACGGCGCATCAGATTCCCGCTCCATTAAAAGGGATTGTGTGTGCCCTGAAATTATGTTGAGTGGATTTAAAACTTCATGGCAAACACCCGCAACCAAACGGCCTATTCCTGCAAGTTTTTCTGATCTAATTATTTGCTTTTGAGCCGTTTCTAGTTTTCCAATGGAAGCCTGTAATTCTCTATGGGCGTTGGTAAGTTTGGTGTGGGAGGTTTTGAGTTTTTCTTCTGCGTGTTTTCTTAGTTCGGCTTCTTTCTGAAGTCCTAATACGTATCGAATTGATTTAATAACGGATTCGATAGATAGCTTTCCCTTGGTTAAATAATCATTAGCACCTGCTTTCATTGCTTCAACAGCTACCTCCTGATCGCCTTGGCCGGTGAACAATATTATGGGGATACTGCAGTTTTGATCTCGAAAGTTTCGAACTAATTCGATCCCATTTGTTTTTCCAAGCCTGTAATCAAACATGGCCAGGTCATAGGAGAAAGGGTTTATTTGCTTAAGATTGCTTTCAAGGGAGGAAAAGTGATCAATATGTGGCGGGGACTCGCTTAAACCTTCTCTTAAAATATCTTTAATATAAAAGGCATCATCTTCGTCATCTTCAATAATAAGAATTTTTAAAGAATTGTTTTTCATGCTAAAAAATAATTATGAAGGAAGTTTTACTGTGTGAATCCAATACTTAAAACAGTTTTCCATCATTGAATGAAAGTCAGCATATTTAAAAGGTTTCTGGATAAAAGAGTTTGCGCCTAAATCGTAGGCTCTTTGAATATCAATTTTAGCTTGTGACGTTGTGAGTACTATTACTGGGATATTTTTAAACTTTTTATTTAATTTGATTTCCTGGAGAGCCTCTCGGCCGTCCTTTTTTGGCATGTTCAAGTCTAAAAGTATTATGTGGGGTTTTACTTTGTGTTGATCGCCGGATTTCTCAGTTGAATTTAGGTATTCAACAAGTTCTTCACCATCTCTGACCCAGTGTATTTGAATTTCGTTTTGTGATATTTCCAGGACATCCTTTTGAGCTATTTTAAGCACATCTGTGATAAGAGTATAGTCATCCTCGTCATCTTCAGCGATTAAAATTGTGAGCAAATTTTCGTTGGTTTTCATTTAAGGTTAAGATTTATTCCTCAGATTGTTCTTTTATTTCTTTAACAAATTTTTCGCGCTCAATACGTAATTTTTCCTTAAACTTTTCAATACCTCCGTATTCGTTTTTATAGAAGTCTCGAATTTCATCAATAGTTTTTATACCGTCACCAGCATCTCCCACCAAGCACCTTCCATTTTTATCACATGTCCAGATAGGATAATCTTTTTCTATCTGGGTCCTAAAATCTTCAGGAATGTTTTCCCTGTGCGGTAAACTGGAATAGTTTGGGTCTGTCCTTTCCTCGATGCGGTCGATTTCTTTTACAAGATCATCGATGCATTCTCCATCCCAATCGCCGATATGTTCGTCACCATCAGCCGAAAAAATTTTGTTTTTCAAACTGGGGTCAACTGTGATCTTATCAAGAGAAAAACGTCTACCGATTTCAGCCATAATAAATGGACCCAATTTAGAGGTGAAAACAATTTAAATTCAATAATATAAAGGACTTATTATATAACTTTTGTAAAAATTGAAAACTAAAAAAGTTCCAAATTTGTGACTTTATAGGGGCAATATTGTTATATTTCACTGATATTATTATTCATTATTTTAGTGTGTGAATATATAAGTCTTTTTCGAATAAAGGCAGTTTTGCCAAGAACTTATGTGAGGGAACGTTGGACAAGACCCTAAAAATTTTAATAATTGATGATGATAGGTCATTCCGGAAGATTGTGACCCGAATGATGATTCGCGCCGGATTAAAAGTAGAAATAACTGAAGCTGTTAATTGTGCGGCAGGAGTCGAGGAGCTAAATAAAAATGTTTTTGATTGCGCTCTTCTGGATTATCAGTTGCCCGATGCAAATGGAATCCATCTTTTGCAGGAAGTCCTGCATTTTGGAGGAACCAGCACCCCTATAATTTTTGTGACTGGAAAAGGCGATGAAATGATTGCCGCTCAAGCTCTCAAAACAGGGGCTTTGGATTACATTCCGAAAGAAAAATTGTCTCCGGAACTTTTATCTCAATGTATCCACAATGTTATCAAGGTTCATGATTTGGAGTTACGAGCAAATCAAGCTGAGTTTTTATTAGTCGAAAACGAAAAGCAATATAAAAGAATTGTGGAAACAGTTTCGGATATTATTTTTCAACTGGACCCTGAAAGAAATATTTCTTTTATCAATTCTTCTTCCCGTACACTTGGTTTTGAACCTGAGGAATTAATTGGTAAACCACTAGATTTAATTCTTGATATTGATCCAAAAAATGACATTGAGTTTTTGTCAAAATTAGGAACTAACCGAGTAGGAGACCGTGCCACGTTTAATCTTAAAGTCAGATTAAAAGTGAAAAAAAGTTCACCTCAATGGTCCGAAATGGGCTTTCTTCCATGTATAATCGACTCTTATGGGCTGTGGAATTTGTCCGATGATTTGGTTTCTATTCCAAATATGGACAAAGAATTTCAAGGTACCCTCTGCATGGGAAGATTTATGCGTTAAATATTTGACCTTTCCTGAAAAATTTTTCCAAAGTTTTTAAAAAATACCAAAATTTTTATTTTTAGTATTCAGTTGATCTTGCCTTGGGTAATGTGGTAATTCTTTATCCAGTTAATATATAACCCTAGTAAAGGAGTACAGGATGACACACGATCAAATCGTTTCTGCTTATGAATCTTACCTTGCGGAAAATGAAAGTTTTGAAACTAAAAATATAAAGGCTGCTGCTGCTCGTGCAAGAAAGGCTTTAGGAGAACTTGCAAAGCTAGCAAAAGTAAGAAGAGCGGAAATTCAGGAAAGAAAAACCAATATGTAGTTTGTCTGCTTTCCAAATCCCGCCCTCACAGGGCGGGTATTTTTTCATTATTCCTAAATATGAAATTAGATTAAAGCGGCCCCAGCCTGTTCAAGGTTGGTTTTGTGCTTCTGGTTGTGGATATTCGGAGAAATATTTCGAGCTTGTCCCGAAATTTTGACCGGAGAGGAAATAGCCCCTCCGGTAAGGAGTGGAGGCGGGGGGAATCGAACCCCCGTCCGAAAGGTTTTAGTCAAAGGCGTCTACATGCTTATCTTCTGATTTGAATCTCGTCTCGACTAACTCCCAGAAGCAGGATTAAGTCAAAACCAGTTCCTAAAAAATCTCATCCCATTTACCCGGAACATATAAACGGAACCAGTTCGCTGAATGACGTCCGACCCACTTCCCGCGAACATGGATGCGGCGGACGGTAACCGATTAAATTAAGCGGCTACAGCAACATCATAATCGTTGGCGATTATGTAAAAGCCGTTTTTTAACGGGCCAACGGCATCCCGTACATGCAACCTTTGCTTTAGCGCTCCCGTCGAATCCGGATCGCCCCCCATACATTATTGGAAGATTACTCTACTTCTAATATATAGTATAAATGCAAATGTTTCAATGGCTAGCCGAGCCCAGCCTCTGTTAAAATCAATAGCCCAAGGCGTTGGATTTTCTTCTCTTAAAGCGGATCCCAATTTATTGTTTTAAAAATTTATGGATACACCTCAAAAAAAATTAACCGTTCTTTCACTTCAATACCATTGTTATCCCGATGAAATTGGGGGTGCTTGGGGTTTAACTTACCAAATAAACAAGCGTTTGGTTGAAAGAGGCCACAAGGTATATCAGATAACCTGCAAATCCACAGAAACTCAGAAATCTCAGGAGGTAATTGAGGGAATTCAATATCACCGAGTTTCTTATGTAGCTAGTAAAAGTATAATTTCTATATGGAATGCCATTAGAAAACAGCTAAGAATTATATTAAAGGTTGAGCCTATTGATCTCATTCATATTCACAATCCGTTAATTGGATTTATTGCACTGTTGCAACCAAACTTATGGAATGTTCCCAAGGTTTATCATTTTCACAGTTCCTGGTTTGATGAAGAAAGAATAAATGCAGTTGGAACGGGTGGAGTGCCCTTTGGATTAAAGTTACGTCTGGAAATGATTCGAGTTATGGAATGGGCTTGCTACAAATTTTCGAGAGTAATTCTTGTTTTGAGCGAATACTCGAAGGGGCGCTTTAAGGAATATTATTCTTTATCGAAGCCAAAGATTGCAAAAATACCAGGAGGTGTAGACTTAAAAGAATTTCACCCTATAACCTCTGAAGAAAACCGAGAAGACATCTTCGAAAGGCTAAACCTGGGAGAAAATTTACCGCTAATACTGACAGTAAGGAGGTTGGAAGAAAGGATGGGTTTGGAGAACCTGGTATTAGCTGTAGAAATTTTGGTAAAAAAGATCCCAGAGAAAAAATTTAAATTGGTCATCGTTGGGAAGGGAAGTTTACGGGAAAGGTTGGAAAACTTAATTGAAACTAGAAATCTTTCAGGTACGGTTCAGCTTTCGGGTTTGGTGCCTAGAGAAACTTTGCCGCTATATTTCCGTGCAGCGGATTTATTTGTCCTTCCAACAACGGCAATTGAAGGTTTCGGACTGGTAACGGCGGAAGCATTTGCAAGTGGCCTTCCGGTTATGGGAACGCCTGTAGGAGCTACAAAAGAATTACTGGCACTTGTAGATCATGAACTCATATTTGAAGGAAGCGCACCCGAATCCCTGGCAAAAGGTATTGAAAAATTCTTAACTAATCCAGATTACTATTCACAATTAAGATTAAAATGCAGGGAAACGGCAGAGAATAATTACTCTTGGGAGAGGGTGACGGATCAAACCGAAAATTTATTTA
>JAJDAV010000129.1 GCA_029261695.1 Nitrospinaceae bacterium
CCTTCAAATACTCCGATGTTGAGATGATGTTGGAGGCGCATATAACGAACGATGGATTCATCGATTTCATCCCCGGCGACGCGAACGGATTCGCCATAAGCTATAGCGGATAGTGAGATGACGGCTACATCAGTGGTACCGCCGCCAATATCGATGACCATATTGCCTTCGGGGCGATGCACTGGAATGCCCACGCCTATAGCCGCCGCCATAGGTTCTTCTATGAGATGAACTTCTCTGATTCCTGCCATGATAGAAGCGTCAATGACGGCTTTTTTCTCTACTTGGGTAATGCAAGTGGGCACACCAACGACCATCCTGGGTTTGAAAAACCGATACTTGTTTAATATTTTTTTGATGAAATATTGAATCATCTTATTGGTGACGTCAAAGTCAGCGATTACACCATCTTTCATCGGGCGTATCGTATTGACTCTGGCATGAGTTCTGCCAAACATTTTTTTCGCTTCCAATCCCACAGCTTCAACGCTGTTGTCGTCAACGTTAACTGCCACGACCGAAGGCTCATTGAGCACGATCCCTTTTTCAGTTATGTATACCAGGGTGTTGGCAGTGCCTAGATCCATTGCCAGGTCGGTAGAAAAAAATCCGAATATCTTATTGAACAGTTGTTTTATCATGCCATTTCTTTAATTTTTGGGGACAATCTGTTCCGGGAAACGTTTATTAGTTTGAATAAGTCTCTTGCGTCATCAGGGTAAGCTGAAAGACCCCATTGCATACTTGCTTGAATGGCTGTTCCGTTGACGTGCAGTGGGTTATATTCGAACAATTGTTTGAGTTTGGCTTCCAGTTGGTTTACTTCATTCTGTTTTTTGTTCATTAACATGAGCACAAAAGTATTTTCTGATAACCGGAAAATAAATTTCGGTGAAGGAATCATCTTTGCGAACACGGCAATCATTTGTTTTAAGTAGGCATCACTATGGTCAACACCATGGATTTGATAAAGGTCGGTGAGGTTCGTGAGTTGCACTGACAAAAAATAAACGGGTTGGTTGGACTTAAAAAGCTCCTCCGATACAGCGAGTTGGTACTCAGTTAAAAATCGGTAGTTGGGAACCCCGGTAACGGGATCAAGATTTTTATCATAAACCCATCGGTCTTTAGTATCAGAGCAAAATAAAGCTGAAGCAGCGGCAGAAACTATAAGGGAAAGTTTATCCAAGTCTGCGTGGCTCAGTCCTTCAGCCTGTTCAGACCCGACCAACAGAACCCCGTAAAGGGTTTCATTAAGGAGTATAGGTAAAGCCGCAGCGGATAATAGATCCTCTGGCTTTTCATCTTCAGAAAACAGGATAGTTTTTCTATCTGGATTAAAACGTAATAAAAGAGGGGACCTATTTTTTGCGCAAGAACCCACTAACCCTTTGCCAAAATGCACAAGTGTTTCTGAGAGGTCATGGGTGAACCCCCTATGACCGATGATGCGCCCTTCCTGCTGGTTCTCTTCAAACCAGATGACGGCGATGGATTTAAACGAAATGATGGATGCGGGAATTTGGGTCAACCGATCTGCAACTGAAGAACGATTTGGAGATTCCGCTAAAAACCGGCAGTAGGAAGTCAGTTCCTGTAGATCGGGTAATGAAGCATCTTTTAATGCTGGTGTATGTTTTTCCTGTTGTAGATGCCAGGCAATTTGTTCTGCGAAGTTTGATAGTATTTTTTGTAGCTTAATGGAGATTTGATAACTTTCTTTTGTGTCAATTACAAGCACTCCGAGCAGTTCTTCGGTAAATACAGGGACAGCTAGAAAACCTTTTAGTTCTTCTGGTTTTTTATATATTCCCCCGATATCTGAATCAAGATTTTCAATCAGCTGCGGTTTCCGTGTTTCGGCGGCAAGGCCGATGGGGCCTTCACCAATTTTAATGGTGACCGTATGATCCAAATGGCGGCTGAGAGTGAAATGCTCTCGCATTACCAACTTGTCACCTTTCAGGCCGAACAAGGCAGCGGTATGGGCGTCAGCAACGTTTCCAATTAAGTCAATTAAATGTGAAAGCAGATTTGATGAAATCATATTCGCCGAAAAATTATTTGCCTCTTTTTCGTAACATATCTTTGTAGCTTTTTACTTCATCCTGAGTCACAGCCATAGCGGCTACTTCAAACTCGGGAATAGTGCCGGGTTTAGTTTCTGAAACCCTCACTGCCTGACAATCGATTATTTTTTTTTCCCCAGTTGAAGGAACGCGAAAAGAAACTTTCAAAAGGTCGCCATCTATAACCGTGCCTTTTATGGAAAATACCAGTCCATTGACTGACATTTCCTGAATAGAAATTTTATGCAGTTTGTAAAAAAATTCCTTTTCTCTTTCAATTTCTACGTTCCCGGAAATTTTTACTTTTGCTCTTTGCCCTTGACGCTTACCGAGATCCTTATCGAATTTAACTTTAATTAGCTGATCGAGATCTCTTCGAATCTTAAGTAATTCATCGGTGGAAAGGTCCTCCAGAGAGGCCATGATTTTTTCTGTCATGGTAGGGAAAGCTAGGATTGTTCAGGTACAAGAAATTAAAAAAAACATGCAGATAATGGTGAAAAAAAATATTTTCTTCCTTCTCAAGGCATCTTATAGTGTAAGTCCCAAACTGTCAATTGTTTACCTCTTGATTGGGGTATATTAAAAAGAGCAATTATATTTAAGAATGATTTAAATTTGGGGGTTATAATTCGGTTTCTACTTTCGATGGGAAATCGCTTGACAGAGTATGGTTGGCATTTATATACTCCCAGACTCTTCTTTAGGACACAGGAGATCTATTGGTAAATGTTTGGGCGGGTAGCTCAGTTGGGAGAGCACCGGCCTTACAAGCCGGGGGTCACAGGTTCGAGCCCTGTTCCGCCTACCATTATAGAACGACCGCGGGGTCGTAGTTCAGTTGGTTAGAACGCCGGCCTGTCACGCCGGAGGTCGCGAGTTCGAGTCTCGTCGGCCCCGCCACTTTTAAACAGCCTACAGTCTTCGGACTCTAGGCTGTTTTAGTTTTCCCCAAAGAAAAGCAATTGCCACGCTCCCTAAGTCAGCGGGTTAGATCAGGCTTTGAACGGTTGCTAAAAGGTTGGATTGGTCGAAACTTCCTTTAATGATATAGGCGTCGGCACCGACTTCTATTCCTCTTCTTTTATCTTCTACGCGATCGCGAGAGCTGACTATAATTATTGGCACATGCTTATACTCCGCTTTGCTTCTGAGTTTTTCCACAAGTGCAAACCCATCTAGCCTTGGCATTTCAATATCAGAAAGTACCAGATCATATTTGAACTTTTGTGCTTTTTCGAGTCCCTCTATGCCGTCTGATGCCATGTCAACTTGATAACCATAAGATTCAAGAATACTTTTCTCGATTTCTCGAGTGCTGACAGAATCTTCCACAATAAGAATATGTTGTTTTTGTTTTTCGGCCGGAGGAGTTATTTGTTTGTTTTCCTGAACTATCTTGGATTTTGCCATTATTTTAGGAGCATGAAGAAGAATAACGACATCTCCCTTGCCCGTAATTGTTGCTCCGCTTGCTAACTCTGAATTTCTCATATGAGAAGGAAGAGGTTTAATATCCATATCTTCTTCACTTATCAGGTGGTCGATCATAACGCCAATGACTTCATTTCCCATTGCCAGTAAAAGAATAATCGAATCCTCCGGTCCTTTTTCATTAGTATCAGGAAGGTTTATGATTTTTTTTAATTCGGTCACAGGGATTATCTGGTCTCGCAATCGAATGGCCTGTTTATTTACCACTTCAATAATTTCACTTTTTTGAACTCGAATGATTTCGCGAACAGAGCTGATGGGAAATCCGAATAAAGTTTGTGAAACAGAAAATAGCAAAATCCGCATAACCGCTAAGGTTAAGGGAACGCGGATGGTAAAGCATGTTCCCTTGTCGGGATTGGTTTCTGTTTGAATCGAACCTTTTAATTGCTCAACGATATTTTCTTTGACAACATCCATCCCAACCCCTCGTCCTGAAATATCAGTGATAATGGGGCTGGTGCTAAAGCCAGGCTCGAAGATGAGGTTGGCAATTTCTGAGTCAGACAAGCTCGATAAAACTTCATTACTCAGTAGATTTCTTTGGAGGGCTTTTTTCTTGATCTTTTCAATTGGGATGCCGCTACCATCATCAGATATTTTTATGTGAACGCTTTCACCCTCATAGCGAGCTGAAACTTTAATGGTGCCTTTGCGAGGTTTGCCCTTTTTTTGTCGTTCATCGGGTAGCTCTATGCCGTGATCCACAGAATTTCGGATCATATGAAGAAGGGGATCGCCAATTTTTTCTATAACCCGTTTATCCATTTCTGTGTCAACTCCTTCCAGGATAAAATCAACCTCTTTTCCTGAAGCAGCAGAAAGGTCACGGACCAAACGAGGGAATGTCTCAACGGCACTTGATAAAGGCATCATTCTTAATCGCAGCACTTTTTCCCGAAGGCCTTCTGTGAGCAGTCCATGCATATTCATAACATCGCGCATGTTAGACGAATGATTTTTAATTTTGGAATGGAGTACTTTTGCGATCTCGGCTTCGGGAGTTGAATTGTCATTCTGTTTTTGGAGAGAAGCTATATCAGAATTAGTCGAATTTTCCAGATAGCTCTTGGAGATTTTTAGTATTTCTTCCAGATCAATTAATCCCTGTTTCATTCTTCCATGATTGGATAAGATCTCACCCATTACTTTTATTGAATCGTCCAGCTTTTGCGCTTCCACCTTAATCGATTCTTCAGGAGTCCTGTTTTCAAGGTTGTTTTTTGAAGATTTTTTGTCAACAACCGGTGAAGTTGCTCCAGGCTCCTCCAATTCTTCTGTTTTTATAGGGTTGGTTGGCAGGCTTTCATTGCTTTCCTCTGGCACTTCAATAGTTTTATGGCCGAGTGCCCGGTCCAATTCAAGGCAAACGCCTTTTTCATCTGCAATATTTTTCTGCCCGGCCACCGTTTTTTCAACCATTTCTGAAATCAGGTCAACGGATCGAAAGAAAATTGAAAACAACTCTTTTGAGGGATGAATTTTTTTGTTTCTCAAAGCTTCAAGCACATCCTCCAGCTTATGTGCAACTTCTGAGATATAAGATAATTGTAAAATTTTGGCAGAGCCCTTAATTGTGTGGGCTGAACGAAAAACCTGATTAAGAAGGTCGAAGTTGGAAGTGTCTTTTTCGTATTCTAAAAGTGAATGGTTAATTTTAGAAATATGTTCGCCCACTTCTTCGGAAAATTTTCCTATAAATTTGCTAACGTCAAAGACCATATTACACTTTGCTTTATTCGTATTTTATTTCAGGTTTTTTAAATTGTGCTTGAACAAGTGAATCAATTGTTCCTTGTTGTAGGCTAATGGAAAATATGAAAGGTTCCGTTTCTCAATGCCGTTTTTTTCAAGATGTTTCAAGGCTAGAGAATATTCTTTAAAGGCTCCTTTAAAATCTTCTTCGATATTATACAATTCAGCCAGATGCATATGCGCCGTCCAGCATGAAGGTTGAATGAAGATTACGCTTTTAAACCATTTAACTGCCTCATTGGGGTTATCTTCCATACGCGCAATTATTCCTGAAAGAAGTCGCGCCTCAATGTTCCACTCATCTTGTTTTACTACACTTCTGCAAAGCTCTTTAGCTTTTTCAAGTTGTTTTAAGTTTATATGAATTGTGGCGCAAAGGTTTTTAGCTTCAATATGAGTAGGCTCAAGGTCAAGTAGGGCTTCTAAATTCGAAAAAGACTCATCGTAGTTTTTTTGTATCGCATTTTTGAGGCTTATTTCAAAAAGCAGGGATGGGTTTTTTGGGCTAGAGGTATCCTTTCCCATAGCCTGAAATGGTGTTGGGGAATTGGAAATATTCTTGGTGGTTGCACTTTTAAGTTTGGAGGCCTTTGGCAGTTTTTGGGGTTCCGGTTTTGATTGAATGTTTTGTCTGTCGGCATCCTGCTTGGTGTAAATAAAACTATCTTCTATTTCAACAAGCGATAACCCCTTCAAGTTGTGTGAAAAAGTTTCAGTGGAACTCAAAATAAGATGCCCGGTATCATTGAGTGCGTTGCCTAATTTTTCAAAAACAACTTTCTTGGTTGGTTTGGGGAAATAGATCGAAACATTTCGGTAAAAAATTATATCGGCATTATTTAGCCATTTTGGAAAAGATGGTTGGAACAAGTTGCAGCGATAAAATTTAACAGCATTTTTAATTGAAGAATTTAGCTTGTATTGGTTGTTTTCAGTTTTTTGAAAATAATTTTTCCGATAGGGTGTGGCAGACTCTCTGAATGAGTGAGGTCCAAATTCTCCGTTTCTTGCAGTGTGAAGAACAGATTCGTTGATGTCAAAACCAATGATTGAAATGGTGTTAAATATGTCTAGCCCAAATTGATTTGCTAGAGCAATCGCAAGTGAATAGGGCTCTTCCCCGCTGGAACATCCTGCGCTGATAATTTTTATTTTTCTTGAAGGTTTTTTGTCTAGAATTTTTGGGATCAAGCGGTCAATGCAAATTTGAAAATGCAGTCGTTCTCTAAAGAAGTAGGTTTCATTGTTTGTTATAAGGTCAATCAGATACTGGATTTCTTCTGTGCTGTTCTGAAGGAAATGGAAATACTGATTGGGATTGTCGAGGTGGTTTTTAGTCATTCGCGTGTTGATGGCGGATGACAGATTGGAGGAAAGATTGGATTCAATTAGCAGCCCGCAATTTTTATTGACTAGATCAATGAAAGGGGAGAGTTTCATGCCCAAAAATCTTTCCTGTATAGATGGAATTTCTTATTTGCTCTGATTTTTTGTAAGTTTGATCAGAAAAGTGCTTATTTCATTTAAAGGTAAAATATGATCAATGCATTTTTTCTCTATTGCTACATTGGGCATTCCAAAGATGACAGAGGAATTTTTGTCTTGAGCAATAGTTCTGCCTCCGGCCTCTTTAATTTTTTGCATGCCTTCTGCTCCATCAGAACCCATTCCGGTCAGAATTATTCCAATGTTTTTATCTCCGAAAGCTTCTGCTGTCGATGACAATAATCGGTTGCATGAGGGATGATAAATCTCGCCGGGATCAGGTTCTAAGAGAGTGATTATGCCGAGACTGTTTACGGTCATATGTTTGTTTCCTGGCGAAATATAAACTTTTCCCGCTTGCGGTATTTCCCCATCTTTTCCTTTTAATATTCTCAAGGGGCTGGCATCGTTTAAAAATTCAACCAAGCTTTCCACAAACTCAGCATCAATATGTTGTGAGACCAAGATTGGAAAAGGAAAGAATGGAGGGAGATTCGAAAGGATAGCGGCTAATGCTTTTGGTCCCCCGGTCGAACTGGCAATGGAGATGATGTAGGTTGAAATTGGCGCTTCGTCATTCTTTTGGTCATCTTCACGTTCGGGTTTTGTTCCTATATGCCGAATTACCTGAACTTTAGAGAGTAGTTTTATCTTTTCTATTAAATCGCCAGCTTTCTCCGGTTGTAGCCAGGATTTGGGCAGGACTTCTAATGCGCCATGTGTAAGGGCCACAAAAGCCACCTTTGAATCTGTGACATCTGATATGACGAGAATGGGCGTAGGATTGGATGCCATTATTTTTTCAATAGCTTCCATGCCATCCATCTCAGGCATGGAAATATCCATTGTGATAAAGTCAGGCTTTTCTGTTTCTAGCAATTCAAGTGCTTCAAGGCCATTATTAGCCACCCCAACAACTTCAATTTCTTCTTCTGAGTCGAAAATTACTGTTAGGATTTCCTGGGTCAGCAAGCTGTCATCAACCACAAGGATTTTAATAGGGGGCATTTATTATTTTCCTGCAAAAGTATTATTAAATTTATTGAAGGTCGATTAACAAAAAGATCTCTTGATCAATTAATGCCGTTCCCCATATTCGGGTTGGGTTAAGTAATTTAACTAAACCGGGTAACGGGCGAATTCTATCGATCGAAATGGGGCAAATCTCACATACCTGGTCAATGAGAATCCCAGAAGATTCAGCATTTTTTTTTAGCAAAACTTTTGGCGAAATATAGTTGATTGGAATATTGCCAAACATAAATTCTTTTTCAAACCGAGTTATCTCGCATTCGCGTTGGTTTGCCTGATCCAAATCGATTAGTTCATATATTTCTTCAAGGTCAACGGCAAATCGCATCGTATTTATTTGGAACGTTAAGACTTTTATAGTTCCAATCTTGATCGATTCGCTGGTGTGAATGGGTTCTTCAATAAGGGCATCCAATGTATAAAGACTCGAGTTTAATTAACTAAGATATTTTTGAAAATTTCCTGCACATTCAAGACGGTGACACTTTTCTCTTTGTAGTCTGTTTCGCCAATTACAAACTGTTTGATTTTATCATTCAGAGAGGATAAGGGGGGCTGGATTGAATTTTCAGGGAAATCCATTACATCTTCGACAGAGCCAACTAGAATTCCTGATCTTACGCCTTCGCCCTCTGCAATAATTATATTTTTTTCGGAGCCTGTGCCCTTTTCCGGTAGGCCCAGGAAATTGTTGATATTGATAACTGACTCGATATCTCCTCGAACATTAATGATTCCCAAAATAAAATTAGGTACCCCTGGGACCCTGTTAATTTTAGCTGTAGGCAATATCTCTTTAATGGAATCTCCTCGGAACGCATAGTAGCTGTTGAGCAAAGTAAAAATTACCAGCTTAATATTAACCAGATTTTTATCTGTTTTTATTTCGCTATGTTTTTCCTCAATAGCCTCTAAAATCTCCTGGCTTTTCTTTTTTGAAGGCATAGAATTATTT
>JAJDAV010000130.1 GCA_029261695.1 Nitrospinaceae bacterium
TTCGTGCCCCGCAGCCAGGCTTGAATGAAACATTAAGCAAATTGCTAACCCGAAAATTACGGTCCACTTTGGCATTAGTGTTTTTGTTTAGAAAATTTTCTTAGGTAATGAACAATCTGCCAGATTTCCTTATCCTTCAGATTTTTAAAGGCAGGCATTCCCGTTCCAGGAGAACCGTTACGAATGATCCAGAATAGCTGACCATCTGAAATGGTTTCCATGGTTGAGCGACAAGTAAAGTTTCTGGGAGGAGGATTCAACCCTTGAGCCATAATTCCTAATCCGTTCCCAGTAACACCGTGGCAAATTTTGCAAGCTGTCGGTTGCGCCTCTATTTGAAATAAGGATTCACCTGCATAGAGAACCTCTCGGTCTTTTTTAAGGGGATTTCGTTGGCTAAAAATATTAGCCGGGGCCTGAACGGTCTTTCTAATTTGTGGGCATATGCCTTTCCCCAAAAAACCCTGACCATGATGACCTTGAAAAGCACGGGAATTGTTTCTTCTCCCATGACCCATTGAGCCTGCCCAAATGTCAGCGGCCGTGCTTAGTAAAAAAGCTAACAATATAAGTAAAGTGTAGAGGGTATTTTTTTTAATTGTGAATTGAAGATGGGTAGGTTTCATTTTTTGCTTTAAAAGTATATTAATTATTTTTCGTAAAGGTCCGAATAAAGTGGATAACGTTCCAACCTTCTTCTTCGTTGATTCCTTTACCTACGCGGACAGGCATTGCAGTTCCAGGGCTACCATTTCTAAGCACCCACATCATTTCTCCATCCGTCCTGATTTCCTGCCATTTTTTATTGGTAAAGTCTCTAGGGGAATGCCCAGGAAGTTTCACACCTTTTCCATTATCACTGTGGCAAGTAACGCATAGGCCTTTGCCAAAATAAATTTTTCGCCCCAACTCAATTCGCTCGGGAGTGGCGGGGTAGGGGTTGTCCATATCCTGAAGTTCTTCCAGAAGCTCAGGAGGGACGCGCGGTTCATAGATGTTATCGTGGAATGCCGTTACGTGGTCCCAAGAAAAAAATAGGACACTAAGGCATACACAAAAAATGGTTTTTCTCATTAAAGCTCACGGGAATTAAAGCCAGAGTTTCCTATTTTTCTGAGGGAGCTACATTTCTTACCAGTCTCAAAAATGCATCGACACCGGATATTTTATCTTGATAGGCCTTCCCACCTTCATCTTTGTAGGAAACGGCAATGGCTTTGTTGCGCTTTTCATTGCTGGTCCAGGTTCCCCAACCCGCTCCTTTGGGAAACATGCTATCTATAAAAATTTTATCGCCATCTTTATCTGTGTTTCTTTTTCGACGGTCATATAAAGTCGCTGCTTCTTCTGCGGTTGGCATTCGCCAGTCCCGATGGCCAGCATAATTCTTGTTATTCATTTTCTGCGCATATTCTTTGGCCGTATACCAGTTGACCCATTTGGATTCTAATTGCCAATAGTCGTTTTCCATCCATAATAGATTTGTCTTCCTATCTAAGATCGTTCCATTGTCAAATTGCGCGAAACGTTTATCCGCAGATTCTGCTATGGGGTTCTCCCTATCGGAGGCGAAAGTGCTAGAGGAAAAAAATAACGCCAGAAAAATTATTGTGGTTCCGGCGATCCATTTTGATTTACGAAACATTTACTACTCCAAAAAAAATGTCTGGTTTGAAAATTCATTTTTTGGTCATTTATAATTCTACCTACTTGCCCTACCTAAGTAAACGGGGAAATCCGGTTGAACCGATACAACCGATTCGGTAAAATAAAGCAAATATCCCAAAGGCTTATCTCATGAAATCTCATAGTAGAACCCAGTTACTAAAAGTTTTATTTGTGACAGGATTGTTTGTTTTAGCTTTTCTTTCAAGCGCATACGCAAAACCCAAAGATAAAGACCGCTGGAATAAGAAATATGATACGGAAGTTTATCTCTTCGGAGAAAAACCAATTCCATTTCTTGTAAATAATATCGACATCCTTCCCAAGGGGAAAACTCTTGATGTTGCAATGGGGGAGGGCAGAAACGGGGTCTATCTCGCTACACAGGGTTTCGATGTTATGGGTCTCGACATTTCTGAGAAGGGCTTAGAAAAAGCGCACGCACTAGCAGCAAAAAATAACGTTACCATTCAAACCAAAGTTGTAGATCTGGAAAATGTAGAACTCGAACCCAACAGTTACGATCTAATCATTTGTACTTATTTTATGGATCGAGGGCTTTATAAAAAGTTCTATGATGCACTCAAACCGGGGGGAATGGTTTTAGTCGAGACCTATAACATTGATTACTTGAAATATCGAAGGTTCAATGCCAAATGGGCACTCAACACCAACGAACTTCTGGATATTTTTAAAGGTATGCGAATTCTTCGCTATCAGGATTACGACGATGCCAGGGAAGCCTATTCCAGCATCATTGCGCAAAAACCCTGATCCTCAGTGAATTCTCTGGAAAAATTATTTGTCAAGCTCGCGAACCTGTTCCCTGTCTGGGTGCTGACAGGTGCCGGCTTGGCATTGTGGAAGCCAGAAACCGCAACCTGGTTTCAGCCTAACTGGATTCCCTACTTTCTGGCAATTATCATGCTAAGCATGGGCTTGACCTTGAGCTTCGAGGACTTCGGCCGAATCTTAAAAACTCCAAAATCAATTTTACTGGGAGTAGGGTTGCAATACACCGTCATGCCCTTTTTGGGATATGCGCTTGCCAGGTTGTTTCACCTGCCAATTGATTTCGTAATCGGACTAGTTCTTGTAGCCTGCTGTCCCGGAGGCACCGCATCTAATGTCGTTTGTTTTATCGCGAAAACTAATGTGGCACTGTCTGTAAGCCTGACGACCGTCTCTACTTTGCTTGCCGTTATTTTTACTCCATTACTCACAACGCTATGGGTCGAGTCCCTTTCATTGGAACTCACGGGATTGACTTTGCAGGTCGATACACTTGGTTTATTGATGAAAACCCTAAAGGTTGTGATCTTACCTATTATCGTGGGTGTATTATTAAATCGATACATGAACCCGATGGTGAAACGGATTGAGTCCTACACACCTTTTCTTGCCGTCCTGTCAATCGTCTTCATTGTCGATTTCATTCTCGCCGCTAAAAAAGATGCCATTCTTGAGATTGGAGCACCTTTAATGGCTGCTGTTGTGTTGCTACATTTTTTCGGATTTTTATTAGGATACTTGTTGTCCCGCGCTCTTAAATTTCCAGAACAAGACGCGCAAACAATTTCTATCGAGGTGGGAATGCAAAACTCAGGGTTGGCCACCGAGCTTGCAAGAAGTAACTTCTCCGGCTATGCATTGGCGACGGTACCGGGAGCCATTTCGGCTCTCACTCACTGCATCTTGGGAAGTATCGCCGCAGGTCTTTGTCGCCAGCGTAACGCTGGGCTCAAAAGGTCGAGACCCATACAGTAAAAACCACCGCCAAACCTTTTACGATTGGCTCATTGCCTCAATGAGTAGTCTTGAGCATTTCCCAGGTGATTATCTGTTCTGCTTGAATATCTATTTTGCAAGGCTTTCCAATAACGGCATTAAACTCTGCGGGGGAGATACCTGTTCCAGGGCGTTTGCAGGCAATCATTTCTGCCGTCAATATAGTTCCCTCTGAAATATCAATCTTGGCAACCAGACTGCGGCGGGCGGATTGTTTGACTGGCACTTCTGAAGGTTGGATCTGTTTTTTATCGTCACCCAGTATTTGGCTTACATTTGTAAGCTGAGCTTTTAGTTCCTTCAGTTCTTGCGGCTGGATGGAAATCGATTGGTCGACTCCGGGAAGTTTACGATCCACCGTAAAATGTTTTTCGACGAGTACAGCTCCCAAAGAAGCCGCAACTACAGCCGATAAATTATCCATTGTATGATCAGATAATCCCACCGGGACCTCAAACTTTGATTGCATCGTTTCCATGCATTTAAGATTCATCTCTTCATATTTTGAAGGATAGTTAGATACGCAATGCAGAAGTATTACTGAACACTTTGGTTGTAAAACTTTTAGTGCCTGGGATATTTCTTCTTCATTTCCCATTCCCGTAGAAAGCACGACAGGAAGGCCGGTTTCAGCAACCTTTTCAAGGAATGGAATGAAAGTGAGATCGGGTGAAGCAATTTTTATAGCAGGCATCCCCAAATCGACCAACATATCCAAGGAGGCTTCATCGAAGGGTGTAGAGAACAGGGGGATATTTATAGATTTTGCGTGCTCAAATAAAATTTCATAATCGGAACGGGCAAGTTCATATCTTTGGAAAAATTCATAGAATGGAATTTCATTGCCAGGGTTGTCCGGGTCATCCGCGATCAAACTATTGGAGATCATTTCCTTTGCGATAAAAGTTTGCAGCTTGACCGCATCGGCACCATTTAGTGCGGCAGATTCAATCATTTTTTTAGCAAGCTCAACATCCCCGTTGTGGTTGAATCCTACCTCCGCAACGATAAAAGCCGGTTGGCCTGAACCAATGAGCTTTCCACAAAATTTTATGTTTTGATTTTTCATTCCAAGTGACTCAATTTAATTAACTTCACCATCTCTTAACGGGAAATTTTCAGTTATCTAAACCTTTGCAAAACTTCTGACCCAGACGGGCAATTTAGGATGAATGCCTTGCAATACATCTAACTGCTCACGGGAAAAGGGTTTCAAAATTGCTAATAGTATTACAAATGCCAGAAAAAAGACCAAGGCACTAAAAAAGATATTGTTCCACAACATTAACGCGGCTACTTGTGCGGGAACCACTGCTGCAAATGAGAAGAAAAGGCACTTGCCCAATACAGGAAGTACGGGTGTCAAATCCATTTGTTTTTGAATGATGAAAAGCTGCCTCAGCACCATGTAAATCATCGAGGTCCCGGTCGCGGCCAATGCACCCATTTCCTGATACTGTGGAATTAAAACCAGGTTCAGGGAAATATTTAGCAAACTTCCTTCCACATTCGACCAAATTACAGTGTCTCTTCGCTCTAATATAAACAGAGTTGATGTTACAAAATCGACGCCCAATATAGTGGCGACACCCACAAAAATAATAAAGAAAGACAGGGCTGCTCCGGCTTCTTTAAATTGCTCACCGTAAACCATTTGAATCAACGGTTCTGCGTTGAAATAGGCAAAAACAAAAATAGGAACGGTTAGGAAACTTGCGAACCCAACTATCTGGCACCATATCTTACTCATTCCCTCTGCAGAGTTGCGTGCATAGTTTTCAGAAAGAATAGAGAAGGCCATAGGTCCGACTCCCATCATCACAAAAGCCAACATGCCTCCAAGCCCGGTCGCCAAATGGTAAAATCCGATTCGCTCCTGTGCCACCTGAAAATAATTCATCAACATGACATCGCTTTGGGTAATCAGACCAAAACTAAAAACCGTAAGCATGTAAGAGGCCCAGGCCAGGGAAGGCAATTCCTTTAATTCTGGCGTTTCGGTAGGTCCTTTCAAATCAGAACTTACCAGACTCATATAAACCAGGATGTTGATGCCGGTGGAAATTATATAAGCGTAGAGCACTCCATAAATTCCATAGTCTAGAACAATGAATCCCGCAAGAAGAGCCAGATTTAAAAAGGCACACCCGGTTTCAGTCATAGAGACAGTTTTGTACTGCAACCGCGTCATAAACAGGGTGCTTAAAAGTGAATTGAAAGAAATGATTAAAAAATAAAGTATGAGAACAAGGCGATACTCCAACAAATGCGGAGTGCCCATAAAATCCATATAAAAGGGAAGGCTGGCATAAAGCAAAACACAGAATAATAGAGAAGTGCCGCCTCGAATTGCTAAAAGTCTTTGAACAAGGTAGCGAGCTTGCTTGCCACTTGGATCCAGAACATTTAGTTCGGGAATTTTTTTGTTTATAAGAGTTTCCAGTCCAAATTGATTGAGCAGCCGAACAAATGTGGGGATCACCAAAAGGGTTGCGTAAACTCCCAAGCGCTCTTTCCCAAGATATCGGGCTAAAAGAACCGATACCCCAAAGAGAAGAACCTGAACGCATACCTTTCCGAGGACGTTCCAGGAGATATTTGATATGAACCGTTGAAAGGAAGACAAATGGAGTTGCTCCAGCCGGGGCGAAGGCCCCATAAGTGGAAGTCAGGGAATTTGGCCCAGACCCGATTTTAAAACATTACACGTTCTGGACGGCTTATTATACACTAGGCTTTACAATTATTTTTAATCTCAAAAAGGAGAAAGACCCTTGCAGTATAAAGTACTTGTAGTAGCAGAGTTTAAAGGGCTAAACGAAGATTCACTTGCCGAGGCCATTGGCAGACTGGAAGAACACGGAATGGAAAAAATCCCAACATTAAGTTCTACCTGGGAATTCTCCTGCGAAGCAGAAGATGAAACCGATGCCAAGGACAACGCAATACAGACATTTATCAATGTTGTTCGCACTTACCCTTGCGAATTGGGGTTAGTCGTGCAAGCAGGCACCTCCCAAATTTTGCGACGAAAGAAGAAATTCGAGGCTTGAAAATAGCCCCTGTGGTATCATGCTTATCGATCCAAACAATATGGGAACAGCGGAGTTTTGCATAACCCCGAGGGCCTTCGACAAACTCAAGATGGCACTCTGAAGCCCCGTTACCGTCATGCTGAGCTTGTAGAAGCATCCCGTCTTCCCGTTTTTAGTCACATGACTTGTTGCTATAATCCGGCACTCAAAATGCCTTTGGGAGAAAAACCTTGAATATTATATTGAACAGTTATTGCAACCTAACCTGCAATTACTGCTTTGCAGACGAGTACATGGAAGAGACGGTAAAGACACCGGGCAAATCCATGGAATACGATTATTTTCTCAACGACTTTCTGCCAAAAATCAAGAATACGCCGATCATCAACTTCATGGGTGGCGAACCGACCTTGCACCCCAAGTTCACAGATATTTTTCGCAACACTTACGATGATATTTTACCCTACTCACATCTCAGTGTATTTACCAATGGCCTGATGCCAGATAAAGTTTTAGACCTGATGCTCGAAATGGCGGGTACAAACGGAACAAGAACTAAAAACGTCGTCTTCGCTATTCTCTTAAACTGGCAAACCATGGAGAATATCTCAGAAAAAAATCACGAACGCTGCAAAGAAGTAGCGGAAAAAATGCTTCGCACAAACGGTTACAGTGTCACTTTCAGCCTCAACCTCTATTCAAAAGATCAGGATCTGGAAAAGCAATGCGAAGAGATTGATGCCATCTACCAAAAGGTCGGACTGCCCAAAGACCAGCAATACAAAATTCGAGTCAGCCCGGCGTTTCCAATCATTGGTGGCGAAGCAAACATTTATCTACCCATTCGCGATTACCCAAAAGTGGGCAGGCAAATGCTAAAAATTCTGCAACGTTTTCCACAAATGTGCTTTCGGTTTGACTGCTCGTTCCCGCCTTGTTTTCTGGATGAAATTGAGGAAGATCAGTTTTCACTTACCGATCGATTTTATTTCCATGGCAACAAACAACTGCCACCGACAGAGGAATGGAAAAATAACGATTATTATTTTGGTTGCGCCGATGGCAGCCCGATGGATATCGACTCAAAAGGCGATTGTTTCAACTGTTTCCCGTTCCACAATTTAAAACTGGGTAATGTTTCGGATTTTAAGGAAGTGAACTCCATCGCTATGGCACAAATGGGGTCCAAGTTTTTGACCACAGTGTTCGACAAGACCAAGGCCAAGGAGCCCTGCAAATCCTGCCCCCACTATATGGTGCGATGCACAAGCGGATGTTTTGCCTATAACTTCATCGATGAAGAAGAACTTGCAACAGTGACTAAAGAACCCGATTCAGCTTGATCTCCTGGCAAATGATGACAACGTGGAATCCTTCATAGGTTTTCACAGGACCGAACACCAGCCCCTTTTTGAGAGACATATCTTCAAGTCCATCCATTATAAAATCATTGAGTTCGTCATTGCTCAAAGTTTTGAAACCGCCACGAGGCTGTCGCGGATCATTCTTATTCCAGCCCACTTCCAGCCAACCCAGGTTTCCCCCATCTTCTTTAGATTCAGAGCAAATGCTGTATTTCTCAGTTAACTTCATCAACATCTGCGTCCGTGCGGCTTGGTTGGGCAAACTTTCAATCGTTTCCTTCAAAAGATTGGCTACTTCTTCTTTATCTACCAAAATATGACGTATCTGTATCTGATGGGTCGCTCCCGCCATGATTCCCCCGAAAATTTAAAAATAAAAGAAGCCAATATAAAGGATTTACTCCCCAATTACCACCCGCTAGCGCGGGAGGCGACTCCCAAAACTATTTCCAGCTGACAAATAGCTGACATACCTATTTCCAATTTCACCGGACCATGGTTGATGAGGAATAGGATATAGAGTATGTTACCAACTTATGACAAATGATGATTCGAAAATTGTACTGGCGTCGCAATCACCACGGCGTGTGGAACTGTTAAAAGAAATATTTACTCAGTTCGAAGTGGCACCCAGCTCCATAGAAGAGGTGGTGGACATTGGATTACGCCCCGAAGAAAACGCCAAAAATTTAGCACGTGCGAAAGCCGAGTCTATTTCACCCAATTTCCCAGGTTGTTGGGTCATAGGTGCTGACACTCTGGTAACACTAGACAATGAAATTTTTGGAAAACCTGAAGATGAAGAAGCTGCTAAACGGATTCTCAAAAGGTTAAGCGGCAGGGAGCATCTTGTCATCACAGGAATATGTGTAGTGGGTCCCGAAAAATCCATCGCTAAACCAATAACTTCTAAAGTAAAAATCAAACCCCTGACCGATCAGGAAATCGAAGACTATATCGCCACTGGCGAGCCTATGGATAAAGCTGGAGCCTATGCCATTCAAGGAAAAGGTAGTTTTATGGTTCGCTCTTTCTCCGGTTCCAAAAATAATATCATCGGACTTCCCTTGGACGAGCTTAAAATTTTGCTAAAGAAAACCTACCATCCGGCATACCGCGGTAGTTACGGATTAAAAAATTTTTAACCTGCCACCCGCGGCGGCTCACCCTAAAAGGTCTTGACAAACCAGAGGTTTTGAGCATTTTTAAATCGCTTTGGCTCTCAAATAAACTTGCGCAAACTTGCTGTTTATAATCTAATTTAAAGAGCAGATACTTTACAAGCCAACAAAAGAAAACGGCTTGCTCTTTTAGCAGTCAGGTAGGAAAATGAACAAGCATCAAAACATTCACGAAATTCAAGGGCGTTGCGATAAATGCCAGGGACCGATCTTTTTGAACCGTTCCATGGATTGGTATGGCAATAGCATTGTAACGCTCAATTGCTGGAACGGTCATTACAAGTGGATCAACATAGAAGACTTCGAAACCCGAAAAGATCTGGCACCCGAAACCAAACGCGATCTGGTAACTCATATAAGTTTCTTCAATTTGTAATGCACTCAGGTATTACTAGACTGAAATTTATTCTCCTTCTTCTTTTTTTCGCAGCATTTTATTTAATTCCCCCTGCTCAGGCTCAAGACAATCCGCCAGCCAACATGGTTTTAATTCCGCAGGGTTATTTTCAGATGGGAACTTCATCGGGCAATGATGACGAAAAACCCATGCACTTTGTCTACACCTCCGGCTTTTATATCGATAAGTACGAAGTCAGCAATCAGGATTACCAGACTTTTATGGAAGCCACCGGTCACCCGACTCCTATCTTCTGGGACGACCCACGGTTCAATGACCCGGAACAACCGGTCGTCGGAGTAAGCTGGCACGATGCGATGTCTTTCGCTAAATGGAAAGGCCGTCGTCTGCCCACCGAAGCCGAATGGGAAAAAGCGGCGCGTGGTAACGATGGTCGCCTGTGGCCATGGGGTAGAAAATTTGATAAAGGATTTTTCTTTTTCTTCGTGAACATATTCGGCGAAAACGATAAATACGCGCATACCGCTCCTGTCAATTATTACCACTCAGGTATCAGTCCGTTTGGCATATACAACATGGCTGGCAACGTGTGGGAATGGTGCCTCGACTGGTATGACGAAAACTATTACCAGGCAAGTCCCGAGATCAACCCCGAAGGCCCGCAAGGTCCGCCTAAAATGAAAGTTCTTCGAGGCGGTTCCTGGGTGAACAGCATCGAAGGCGTAAAAGTAGTAAAACGCGCTCGCAATTTTCCACATATCAAAAATGAAATTTACGGTTTTCGAACCGTGCTTCCCCTTCCTTGAGTCCGCCTTCCAACAAACTCGCGATTGCTTCCTGGTCTCTCTACGATTTTGCCAACACCATCTTTTCGATGAACGTGATCTCACTTTACTTCGCGTTATGGGTGACTGTAGATCATGGCGGGCAGGATATTTTATACAGCGCTGCTCTTTCGCTGTCTATGTTGGCGGTTGCTGTCAGCGTACCCGTTTTGGGTGCCATCTCAGACACCACCGGTAAGCGCCAACGACCGTTAGCATCTCTCACACTAGCTTGTGTTATTTGCACCGCACTGATTGGGGGTACCAGCAATCTATGGGTAGGGTTGATCTTATTTATCATTGCCAATTATTGTTATCAGTCGGCACTGGTTTTTTATAACGGCATGTTGCCCTCCGTTTCACAAGGCACCCATATTGGCCTGGTTTCCGGCTATGGCGTGTCACTCGGTTACCTGGGCTCCATAGCAGGATTGTTGTTGGTGAAACCGTTTGTTGAAGAAAGTGGTCGCTCGGCAGCATTTCTTCCCACCGCTGCGCTGGTTTTATTCTTCGCCCTGCCCTGTTTTTTTTTCGTTAGAGATCCAGAAAAGAAACCTTCGCCTCCTGTTCAAATCACAAAAGTGTTTGCCACTCTTAAAGAAACGTTCTCGCGCATTAAACATTACAAATCATTATTCCAATTCATCATCATTCATTTCCTTGTTCTCGATGCGGTGAACACCATCATCGCTTTTATGGCCGTTTACGCGACCAAAGTAGTGGGATTCAGTGGCTCCGAAATCACACAATTCCTCATATCATCCACTGTTGGCGCGATGGTAGGTTCTGTTATTATTGGATTTCTTGTAAAACATAAAGGCAGCATCTGGGCATACTGGCTTGTACTGTGGCTTTGGATTGCGGCTCTTTCTCTAGCCGCTGTCAGTCAAAGCGCAACCCTGTTCTGGTGCGTCGGCCCAT
>JAJDAV010000131.1 GCA_029261695.1 Nitrospinaceae bacterium
GAGCCTCGTGTCCGACTATGTGGTCCACAACCGCCACCGCGTCGTGTGGTGGGAGACCGGCGACCGCTCGCGTGACTCGTTGTCATTCCCGTCGCAGGACGCAGAACGGGAGCCTGTCGCCCGGTACTGCAAGGACACGAAGGACCTGGCGGTGCAGTCCAGCGAGTTGAAAAAATTCCTGCTGGAGCACCGGCTGTCCCTGACAAACCTCAAGGACTGGTTGGCCGCGCACGGCGTGCGGCACAAGAAATCGCAGATCGCGCCGGGGGTTCCGGCCGCGTGGTGTTACGTGTTCCCCACAGAGCAGATGGGGCTGAACATGGAGGGCGCAGATGGAGCGCAGGATTGACTGGTCACGGATCCCGCTGGCGTACGAGGCCTACCGGGTGGCGCTGGGGCGGGGCGAACCCCCGCAGGAGGCCATGGGGCTGGCGGTGCAGGCGTACCTTAACGCCGAAGATGACCCGCAGATGGGACTACCACTGAGAGGAGTACATGGAAATGGCTGAGATCAAACCCCCCCGTGGGGAAATTGTCTACCTGGCGAGCCCCTACACCAACCACCCTGCAGGTCGGGCGGAGGCAGTTCGGCGTGTGGCGCGTGTGGCTGCTATCCTTCTGACCCAGCGGAAAGTGGTTTACAGTCCGATTGTCCATGGGCACCACCTGGCTGCGGCCGGGGATGACGTGCTGCCCGGGTCAACGAGATTCTGGTTGGCGCACTGCTGTCCGTTCCTCGACGCAGCCCGCATTATGTACGTCTTCACGGACGATGGCTGGAGGGAGTCTCGCGGCGTGACCTATGAGATTGGTTACATGCACGCGCAGGGTAAATACGTTGACGCTGTGGACGCCGAGGGTAATACCCGACGCCTGGACCTGTAGGGAGATGAATGATGAGTGAACCGTTTTTTGGCTGCCGGAACCCGGGGTGCGCTGAAGATGTCACCTATCCCGCTGACATGCTTGCAGAGCATCCCGATGGCGGTCCGATCTGCGAGTATTGCTGGGAAGACGACGACGCCCGGTATAACGGCGCTGAAACGCTTCCCACGTTCGGGTCGCTCCCGGCATTCGTTCCGAAGCATGAACGCAACTTGCAGGAACTGGCAGAGGCGCTTGAGGGGTTGCTTCGATCCTATATTGGCCTTGTTAACAGCGGAGACTGCGGCTCATGGAACCCAGAGAACGAAGTGGAAGTCAAAGCCGCCCGTGCCGCGCTGGTAAAAGCAAAGGGGCAGAGCAATGACTGAAGCCCTGTTCTCTATGGATGAAGCGCCGAAGGGTGGGGTTTCGCTTTTGGTCCTTTTGGCGGTCGGCGAGTTCTTCTTGATGGATGAGTGGCAAACATACCAATCAGACCAAGGCTTCCTACCCATCCCCGTTGACGCCTCATCCAAGGCCGTGGCTGAGTGCGCGGAGAAATGGCTGAGCCGGTGCAGCGATGAAGACGTTGCCGCCGTGGTCCGTGAGACACTGAAGCGTAGGGGTGTCCGTGCCGCGCTGCTTGCCGCTGTCAAGGGGACGTATGATCCGAAGGACGGTTCTCACCTGATCAATGTCGCGTGCGTCCGTGACGGCTTGATGAGGCTAGTAGAGGAGCCGACTGATGACTGACACACTGAAGCCGTGCCCGTGCTGCGGAGGGGAAATGGTAAAGTTTGCTGACAAATACTGGCGTCACAACGACATTAACAACTCCTACTGCGTTCTGTCCGGCGCTCGTATTTTCACCGAGGGTGACATTCGACGCTGGAACACCCGCGCCCCTGTGCCGGTGCCGGATGAAGTGCGCAATTTCTACCTGAACAGCATCAAAGTTGCGGCTTCGGAGGTGCCCGAAGCCCGCGTCGTCGCTGAAATCGAACAGGAAATCTGGGAGATCGCGCTTCATTTCTACAGCGGTCCCACCGCAGCGAAGGGGATCAGAGATGATTGACATTGTTGAGCGACTGCAAGCGTACAAAAACAAGGGGTTGCGCGCGGAAGCCGCTGACGGTGGCAATCCTTCGGGTCGCCAGGCTGAACCACAGCAAGGAATGGGACCACGATGTGGCGGTCGCGATGATGCAGAGCGCCCTTATCGCTGAACTCATGAGTCTGGGACAAGACCCGGACCTGACGGCGTTCAGCGACCACCCGAACACGTCACACGCTTCGCTTGTGGCGCTGATAGATGCCGCGATTGAAACCGAAAGGAACGAATTGGCGTGACCGCCTTCGCCGACATAAAGATGCACTGCCCGCCGCGCGGCGGTAGGCAGCAGCCGAGTGGCAAACCTTCAAGGGGATGAATGATGGACGCTAAACTACTGCCGACAGTCTGGATCATGCACACCGGGACGCACTTCTACCCGATCCGGCCGTCGAGCCTGTGCAAGCCCGAAGAGCACGGGGAACTGAATCCGCATGTGGTGAAAATCACAGACGAGGAAGGGCGGACTTTGTGGAGGCGGGAACCTCAATGAACCCCCGCTTTCGACCCCGATGACCATTTTCGGTACGCGGCGAAAATGCCCGAGGTGTAACCATCTCAAGGTGAAGTGGCTGAACCACCACATATGGAGTAGACAATGATTAACCTGGAACCGATAGCGCGGGCGATGGCTGAGTCTTTGCCCCCTGCCAAGACCATATCCAACGCCGAATGGGCCAAAGCCAAGACGATGCCGGACTATCCCGAGTTTGAGGGGATGGCCCGCGCCGTATACCTCGCCACCCTGAAGGCGATACGCGTACTGGATGAGGGCGCGGCCTGCGCGGGCAATGATGTGGTGAATGTCCGCCTTGATAAATACGGGGGTCTGTCGCTTGGCGACACAAGGGCTGTGTTCACCGCCATGATTGACCATATGATCGGGGAAGCGGAATGAACGGGTTTGTAATCATTCCAGCCTCAATGGAAGCCGCCATGAAACGCGACCTCGACGCCTTGCGCGACAGCCTGCCGGAAGGGGAACGCGACGCATTTGAGGCTGAGCGTCATGTCCACCGGCAAGCCATCATCAATCACTTCGCAGAATACGGGATGTATCCACAGATCAGCGGCGTGGAGAGGAATGAGCAGAATGACTGAATGGCTGACTGACGCACTGCTCGTGTTCGTCTTCGCGCTGCTCTACTTTGGTGCGTGGGGCATGGCCTTCCGCGACGTGCGGCGCCGATGGCCCAAGGGCTGGGAGTGGTTTCCGCATTGACTGAATGGCCACCAAAAATGACCCCCGCACAACGGGAAGCACGGCGACGGAAGCGGGAACACTACGAACTGCTAGCCCGACCCGTTCAAGGGCCGCACATGCCCACCGGCTTGGCTTTGCAGCGGTTCACCAATCGCAAGCATGGCGTCGGAAACCCGAAGCACAGGAAGGATGAACAATGACTGAATGGCAACCCATAGAGACAGCGCCGAAGGATGGGACGGCGATTCTGCTGGCATTGACGCAGGACTACTACAGCGGCGGGCGCGTCAAAGAAGGGTTCTGCGATGAGCTTTCCGGTGACTGGTATCTCGCGAACGACAGTTGTTCGTGCTGTTACTACCCGTTGAGCGATGATAACCCGCCCACCCACTGGAGGCCGCTACCCGACCCGCCTGCGGAGTGATGTGGGAAACCCTAAGCACAGGAGAGAATGATGGGACGATACGGTGAATATGAAGGCCCGAAGGGCTTCGAGGACATCCCAGAAACCCTAGGGCCATGCCCCAAGTGCGGGAGTGACCGGGTGTTCTGGGATGAAGATGACCTGTTGACGTGCAATTCACGACTGGATGTGTGCGGTTTCTCGGTCTATGGCCGCGATTCTCAGGACGCAGTGGATACGTGGCGGCTGCTGTCCGCCCACAGGGTCAAGGCGCTGTCTATTTCTTCATAAACTGAGCGACCACCGGCATTGCATTCTTGATGGCACGTTCACCGAACCAGAAGCCCAGCACCACCAAGTTTAACAGGAAGAGGATGTTTGTCAGGTCCACCGTGCCGTCGTCGCTGCCATAGACTGGTGTCCATGCGCCGCTGAAGATCTGGAAATCGATGAAACCGGTCAGGATGGTGAAGGCCGGGCGTATCACACCACGAATGAAAAGCATCAGCGGGCCAAGCACGGGTATGGACTTCAGGTCCGAGGCCGTCCCCTCAAGCGATGCAACACGTTCCGTCAGGTTGCGCTCCGCATCGTTCGCAGCCTCCAGCGCCATCTTCTCACGCGCCAGCAGGTTATTTTCAATCTGGAGTTTCAGCTTGGCCTGCATTTCAGGCGTCAGGTCCGGGCCGAGTTCACCCGCGATGGTGTCAATGATTTCGCCGGCCAGACCACCCGTAAAGGTGTTTGCGACGGCTTTGCCGATGCCGACAACGGCTCTGACGATGCTCATTCGTCACTCCCCTGGCCCAGCAGAGCGCCCTTAGCTAGTTCGAGCAGCCAGAGATTTTCGGGTGCGTCAGAGTGCGACCCCGCGAAGTACATGGCCCCATCAGGGGTCCAGCCAACCACAAGAACCCTCTCCAGATCCGATGCAAGCGCGGCGTTCAGCACCCGCTCCGGCGGGATTGGAATCGTCGTAGCGACAGGCAAGTCAATAACGTTACTCATTTGTACCCCCACAGCATGGGGCGCGTGGCCCCGTTCTCGCCATCTTCGCAGCAGTCCACATGCATGAACCGGCCCCGTCCCGTCTGCTTCACACCAATGCCTGTCACGCTCACTCCGTCGTAGGCGGTGCGACCAAGCATCAGGACCAGCTTTGCAGCCTCGCTATGGCTGACGGCTATGTCTGCCGCCTTGCCCGTTGAATGCGTCTGTGTGAAGCCTCTGCGGGCGTTGTAGGGCCTGCACCGATAGCCGGATGATACCTGGAGTGCGAAGCCCAGACGGCCACGCAGACGGTCAAGCAGGTGCAGGAACTTCTGGTCCATGTCCGCCGCGCCACAACAGGGGCATTTGAACTCGGATTCTGTGAAGTGCTGGATCAGCCCCCAGTCAGCCATCTGCCACCTCCGCACCGAGCGCGGTATAGCCTGCCTTGTCGACCCAGCTGTCCGCGTGGTTCGGGGTCTGCACCAGCCGGGCGGTCTTCACCCAGTCCATGCAGAGTGCGACTTGCGCCGGCGTCACGTCAACGCCGAGGATGACCTCCCACCCGGCGGCGATGCGGCGGAAATTGTCCCGTGCATCGCCATAGTCACGGTGCCTGTCGCCGTCGATCGCAGCGCCTGCCTGTTCCAGTACATCAGAACGATTCATGTCTGCCTCATCCTTTCGGGGGTGATTGTGTGCCGCTCGCGTTCGCCACGCAGGGCTTCGTCCGGTTCCGGCCCGTTCATTACACCACACCGGGCAGCGCGCCGATGATGTAAACTGCAAATGCCAGCCCGACCGACGCTGGCCACGCCCATGGGCCGAACACCGCTCGCGCCCATCTGTTCAGGTGGGTGAGGTATGAAAGCGCGGACAGGCAAACCACGAGGATAAGCCAGTCTGCGTTGTCCTGAAGCGTCGCAGCGCCGGTGTCATTGCCGACAGCCAGGTCAAACCTCCACAACCACCAGTACCCCCGGTGGAACGCCCACGCAGCGCCGCCGACAGCGATACCCGCCATCAACAGCCGTGCAGGGTCGCCCGCAGATCGGAGTGTCAGACGCCCGTAATAGTACGCGACGGTGAAGCCCAGCACCATGATGGTGAAGTTCTGGCCCATGACGCCGCTATGGCCGGTGAAGAGATCGAGCATTTCAAACTCCAGCAAGGCGGCGCATCAGCTTTCTGGTTTCTTCGTCAGCTTCCGCGCCGATAATCCGGCTCTCCGGTACGACGAATCCTGGGTCACGTTTCCGGCGGTCCTTCGCCGCGCAGATCGCAGCATCACGACGCCGCGTCACTTCACCTTCCGCCGCCGCCATGTTCGGGGTGGCGGGGAAGAAATCAATCAGCCAGCGGATCACTGTTCCGCCTCCTTACGATACTGGTCCCATAGTGCCGCACGGCGGGCTAGGTCGTCAAGTTGTCTGTCGGTCAGGTCTGCAACCCGCCCCGCAAGGCGGCGTCTGTCCCACAACAGCCCGGCGGCGGCGGCGAGGATAACCGCGCAGACAGGGGAGAGGCCCAGGGCTTTTATCAAGGCGACGACTTCCACCATCAATCTCCCGGACTCATGACCCTGACCCCGGCGCGATATATTCGATTTCAGCACCTTCGCCCGTCATGATGACGCAAAGCCCGCCTTTCGGATTGACCATGAACAGGCTGAACGTCCCGGTGTCGGGATTGAAGTACAGCCGCACCCGAAACATTTCCTCCTCCACCGCGATTCCGCCGATGAAGATCGGGGCTTCGCCGTGCGTCTTGGCAATCATTTCAGGGGCTTTCTTCGGGGCGATGAGGCACGGGACTTGCGCGTACTGCTGCGCAGTTGCCGGGACAGCCCCCGCCAGAAAGATGGCGGCGAGTGCGATTGCAAGGATTCTGGTCATGTCAATCTCCTTTGTTCCAGCCGTACCAGTCACGCGGTTTGTCCAGCCGCGCGTACTGTCTCATCATGCTTTCGTCGTAGGCTTCGATCAGCGGCAACGGGCCGTCTGACCTTGTGTCGCCGCAGGTCATCAAGCCGCCTGCCGTCTGGACAAGCAGAACGCAGTGATTGAACCCCCGCCGGTCTTCGGTGTGAACCAGTGTCAGGTAAAGACACGCGGCAGGAACGCCCCTGTCCATGAGACGGCTGGCCGCATAGATGGCGAAGTCTTCACAGTCACCGAGGCGGCGCTTTGCAGTTTCTTCAGCTGTCTGCCAGTCCTCACGGATACCGCGCACCAGTGCATCACGCTCGTATGTGATGGCGTCGCGGGCTTCCCGGTCCACCTTGCGGATGAGTTCTACTGCCGCCGACATAGCCGGTCCTCCGGGTGTTCGAGACAGAACAGGGCCTGTCCCAAGGGTTCGCTCACACGCGGCCCCTGTGGTGGGGCGTGCGGGTTCTCGCGTGCGCAGCCTTGCAACCAGTTACCACACGCCAAAAAAGCCGCGACCAGAAGCGCGGTGACTGTTCTACTCCCCCGCATCAGGCAGGGTCCAGTCAGCGCCAGCGGTCAGAGCAACGGGTGGGTTCGTGTACTGGCTGATATACGCACCGCCCGTTGAAACACCTACCGGTGCCTTCACGATGGCCTGCAACCCGTCCAGCCGGAGACGCACTGACAGGTTATTGCCGGGGTACTCCGCTGCGAACGCAGCGCCAAGCGCGGCCAGTGCAGCAGGATAGTCTGCGTCTGTCGTGTCGAGCCGATAGTATTTCATGGTCACGCCCCCGGATTGCTGGAACATGCGTCAAGTGAGCCGGTCGTCGTGAAGTCGCCGCCGGTTCCTTTGTTGTCCGTCAGGTCGCCGTTGTCGGTGTAGATGATCGGTGTCGAGCCTGGGTTGCTTCCCGTCGCACCGAGGTTGACCGGCTTGTTTTCAGCAGTGATGAATTTGCGGCGGTTCGCCTCGACGCTGAAATCTGTGAAGTTCGCGAAATCGACCCACACAATAGACAAGCAGCCGTTCCAGAATGCGGAGCCTGTCGGGTAGGCACCGAAGCCCCAATCTGTCCCGCCCGCATAATCAAGCGTGTCATTGGTCAGGGTTGCGCCCGCAAGCAGGTCGGAGGCGTCATTGACATAGACCTGCCCTGTTGTATTCGCCAGGTCCCAGCTTGCCAGAACGCTGATCCATGACGCGCCTGCCAGATAGGCCGTGTTGGACCGGATTGTCAGGATGGTGGTTCCCGCAGCGTTTCGCGCAAAGATGCGGAATCGGTTGGTTGTGTCCCATTCTGCAAAGAAGTCATTGCCGATGTGGTTCAGAATGCGCCTTGACGCACCGTCGCCGCCATCGACCCGCAGGAACGCCGCGAACGTGCCAACCTTGCTGTCCGCAACCCCTGTAAGGTCCGCTCCGCGTGTCTGATAGTCGTTTACGCCGTCATAGTCGTTCGGCGTGGGAGGCAGGTATGCGCTAACCCCGTCGCCACGGGAGAACGGCCCCTGCATCCCGGCGAGGGGGGACCAGTCGTCACCAAACTGGCGCGGGATCAGCACCATCAGGCGTGGTCTACGTAGACTTTGGCCCCGTCGGCACCGAGGGCACGCGCCCAGAGCCGAACTGCGGACGCCAGGTGGATGATCTCGGAGATTTCCTTGAGCCGCTCGCCCTCCAGCGTGCGGTACACGATGCCGCGCTCACCGGAAGTGGGCTCGGTGGTGTTGATCGTTGCGTGGACCTCGACCATGCCCTCACGGACCTGGAAGGTGATTGTCGACCCGGACGCAACGTCCGCGTTTGTCAGCTGGGTCCAACCCGTGCCGCTGCTGACGTCTACCAGTTGCTGGTCCTGCGCCATGGTTCATTTCTCCTGTTATGGCAAAATTCTTGCGTGGATGTCGATAACCCAGTCGGCGGTGTCGATGGCAAACGTCTCGCCGCTGGTCTGGTGGTAGATGTTGAGCGCGTTCGCGCCCCTCACCACCTTCACTTCTGTGGCGTCGAACATGACCATCAGACCAAACTCGGACGTGCCGTCGATAACAATATGGCCCGTCACATCAACGCCATCGCCGACTGCGAATGGACTGTCCGCAGTGGTGCAGCGGAGGAATACAGACAGGTTGTTTGGTGAAGCACCAAAGCCGTGGGTCAGAGTCACGTTGCCCCCCGCTGCTGGTACAGCGTTGGAGAGGCTGGAGTTGCTCTTGTACCCGAGGAACGCCAAAACCTGCGCGGCGGTCCGCTCGGAGGTAGCTCCCGCGCCGGCCGCGCCGAGTATG
>JAJDAV010000132.1 GCA_029261695.1 Nitrospinaceae bacterium
GGAGGAACCATCACCGCTGAAAGCCAGCCAGATAAAGGCGCCTGTTTTATATTTGTCTTACCCGAAAAACAACCGAATAGAAATTTCTAAGCCCCTATCCTCTAATAGATTGTCCGGGAAGAACCGGGGTGAAGCGAAACCCACAGTTCTTAATATCTTCGACATCTTCTTTTGACTCAGGAAAACGCTGACAAATAAGTGGTTTTTCCTTTTTGCCATGGACTCGGCAACGATTGTCTGAGGTCAATTCACTGCAAGGAACATCCATAGAATAATAAAGTTGGTTGCGCTTTTCATCAGATCCAACAACCTGAATTCCACGGTATGACAAGTAGCGTTGCAACTCTTGCATATTTCCATGCTGCTGCAATGTAACATCCCGTACCACTGTCATATTGACAGTTTGGCAACACTCACCGCAGGAGTGGCACTCCCCTTCACGCTCCATAGGAAGATTCATTTTTGACACTTTCAAAATTTACGGGTTATTTTTTTCTTTTTGCAGCTTTGGTCTTTTTCCCTGAATGCTCCACCGTAACAATGGTGTGAATTCCCCCACGCACGTTGAAGTCTCCTACAATTTTCATTTTCCTAGGTTTACAGGCTGCCACCAGGTCGTCCAGAATGATATTTACCACTTTCTCGTGAAATCCACCTTCATTTCGATAGGAAGTCAGATATATCTTCAGCGCTTTCAATTCTATACAAAGTTTGTCAGGAATATAGCTGATATGCAGAGTGGCAAAATCTGGCTGGCCGGTTTTTGGACATAAACAGGTAAATTCCGGGCACTCCATATCAATGGTGTAATCCCTCTCAGGAAACGGATTTGGGAAGATTTCTATTTCGGTAATCCCTTTGTTTTTCGTATTTTTCATAATATCTCAAAAAAAAATAAAATTTTTTAGTTCCTCACCTTGCTTTTCGAGTTTCGCGTTATATATAGTATAAGCACTCCATACACCAGAGTGCTAACACACTTAGAACGGGAACAAAACCCCTTTAAATACAACAGTTTAATCGAATTCCAGAAGGAATTTTGTATTAATTATTAACTTTTATCAAGTTTAACATTTTTTTTAAGGAGTATTTATGAAAATCCGACCGTTACACGATCGAATTTTGGTTCAACCGATTTTGGAAAAAGAAGTCCGCAAAGGCGGCATCATCATTCCAGATTCAGCAAAAGAAAAGCCTATTGAAGGTCGAGTTAAGGCTGTAGGAAATGGCAAGATTGGCGATGATGGAAAAGCCATCAAACTCGAAGTAAAAGTGGGCGATAAAGTCCTTTACAGCAAATATGGCGGCACAGAAATCAAATTTGACGGAGACGACTTCCTGCTCATGCGTGAAGATGATGTTCTGGCAATAGTAGGTTAATTTTTTTTCCGATAAAAATATTTAAACATTTCACATCTCTTAAAGAGAAGGAGATTCAAGTTTATGGCTAAACAAATTGTATATGATGAAACCGCTAGACATAAAATTCTAGCAGGTGTCAACCAACTTGCTAATACAGTTAAAATCACCCTCGGACCTAAAGGCCGAAACGTGGTTATCGATAAAAAATTCGGTTCCCCTACCATCACCAAAGACGGCGTGACCGTTGCGAAGGAAATTGAATTGGAATGCCCTTTTGAAAATATGGGCGCTCAAATGGTAAACGAAGTTGCCAGCAAAACCAGTGACAATGCCGGTGACGGCACCACAACGGCTACCGTTCTGGCGCAGGCAATTTTTCGTGAAGGAATGAAATATGTAACAGCTGGCGCAAGCCCAATGGATATTAAACGAGGTATAGAATCTGCTGTTGAAACAATCATCCCTGAGATTCTGAAAATGGCAAAACCTACTAAAGATAAAAAGGAAATCGCACAGGTAGGAACCATTTCCGCGAATCAAGATAAAGCCATTGGCCAGATCATTTCTGAAGCTATGGATAAAGTAGGTAAAGACGGCGTTATCACCGTTGAAGAAGCAAAAAGCATGGACACATCCCTGGAAATCGTTGAAGGAATGCAGTTCGATCGCGGTTATCTTTCTCCTTATTTCGTAACCGATGCAGAGCGCATGGAAGCGGTTTTGGAAGATGCCTATATTCTTCTTCATGAAAAGAAAATCACCAGTATGAAAGATCTTCTTCCTTTGCTTGAGAAAGTAGCAAAAGGCGGAAAACCTCTTATCATCCTTGCTGAAGATATTGAAGGTGAAGCCCTGGCAACTCTGGTTGTTAACAAGCTTCGTGGCACCTTGAATGTTTCTGCTGTTAAAGCCCCAGGTTTTGGCGACCGTCGTAAAGATATGCTCAACGACATCGCTATTCTCACCGGCGGCAAAGTTATTACCGAAGACATCGGTGTATCTCTCGACAGTGTTGAGTTGGCTGACCTCGGTCGTGCTAAACGCATCACCATCGACAAAGACAACACCGTCATCGTTGACGGAAAAGGAAAAGCTTCTGACATTCAGGCTCGAGTCAAACAGATTCGAAACCAGATTGATGAGACTTCCTCTGACTACGATCGCGAAAAACTCCAAGAGCGCCTCGCCAAATTAGTTGGCGGAGTAGCTATCATTAAAGTTGGAGCAGCGACCGAAACAGAAATGAAAGAAAAGAAAGCTCGTGTTGAAGACGCTTTGCACGCAACCCGTGCAGCCGTTGAAGAAGGAATCATTCCAGGAGGCGGCGTAGCATTCATACGTTGTCTGGAGACCCTCGATAAAATCAAGGGTGATCATGATTTCAAACTTGGCGTTAAAATCATTCGCCGAGCTCTCGAAGAACCACTTCGTCAAATCGCATCAAACGCGGGTGAAGAAGGTACCGTTGTTTGTGAAAAAGTCAAAACCCTCAAAGGTAATATGGGTTACGATGCTAAAAAAGGCGAATACACCGATATGATCAAAGCTGGAATCATCGACCCTGCTAAAGTTACTCGTACTGCATTGCAAAATGCCGCGAGTATTTCAGGATTGTTGTTGACCACAGAAGCTATGATCACCGATCTTCCAGACGAAAAGGAAGAACACAACCACGGTCCTGCTGGTGGTGGTATGGGTGGCATGGGCGGTATGGGTGGCATGGGCGGTATGCCCGGCATGATGTAAGCTGCCCCTTAAGTTTTAGAACAATCCAACCCCGGTCCCGCTCCAAGAGTGGGATCGGGGTTTTTTGTTTAGTACGCCATTCTCTATTATAAAAAGAACCTGCTACTTCGAATCCTCGCAATTACCTGCTAAAAAAACAAGCCTCTATTGAATAAAATCTGCAGGACCATTTAAGGGTTTTCCCTTTCCTTCTACTTTTTTACAAACTCAGCGCTAAAGGTATTTCGCTCCCTTGCCGAAACTTAATTTGAACAGTGAAATTTTGTTGAAAGGAAGATGCATCCATGCTGAGCGAACACGATCGAGAAACCGCATTAAAATCGGTTTATAGCCCCATTGAAAAATGGCTGAAAAAGATTTTTCGTATTAAATCTGCAGATACAGGCAAAGCTTCTGACAGAAGAGACTATTTCAGGCTCTCACATGATGAAATTCAACCGCTGGATCTCTGCCTTACAATGCAAGACGAACAGGTATTTTGCACAGCCATTGAAGACCTGAGCGCAAGTGGATTCAGCTGCAAATTGATCGAATCCGGTACCATTCGCTGCGGTGAGCCTATGTCTGCATTATTCGTTTTGGCACTAGAAGAACCCGTAATCATCCGCACCGAAGTCTTTCTAATTTCGATAGAAGGCAGCAAGGACGAAAGGTTATTCCGCTTCCGCTTTTATGATGACATGAAAGATGACGATCGCGAAATGATTCACCGTTACATAGTCCAAAAACAGTTTGAATTAATTCAGCACAAGAACAGGAAAACCTGGGAAGATGAAGAGTAGTCTGGCAACTTAGCTGGATATTAATGCTTCAACAAAATTTTCTGGGTCAAATGCCTGCAAGTCCTCAGCCTTCTCCCCCACACCTATATAATGAACCGGGAGTTTTAATTCTCCCGATAAATTTAGCAACACACCCCCCTTTGCCGTTCCATCGAGTTTCGTCATCACCAATCCATTAAGCTCAAGAGCTTCATGGAAAAGTTTGGCCTGAGAAATACTATTTTGCCCCAATGTGGCATCAAGAACCAATAACGTCTGATGAGGTGCGCCCGGTAAAACTTTGCCAATGACCCGTTTCACTTTCTTTAGCTCTTCCATCAGGTTCTGGTTGGTCTGCAATCTTCCAGCCGTGTCTATAAGCACCACATCCATATCACGAGCAACAGCAGCTTGCACGGCGTCATAGGCCACCGCTGAAGGGTCGGCACCACTTTTCTGGCTAATACAATTAATATCTGCACGTTCAGCCCATACTTTCAACTGGTCTACAGCAGCAGCTCGAAACGTATCGCCCGCAGCTAATAAAACTTTTTTACCTTCCTGTTTCCATTTTTGCGCCAGCTTTCCTATGGTTGTGGTTTTTCCTGAGCCATTGATACCAACCATAAGAATAACCATAGGTTTGTTTTTGGAAAATTCTATGGGAAGTATATTTTGTGAAAGCACTTCAATCATTTTCTCCTTCAAATGCTTCAATACCTCGTTATTCTCTCGAATTCGGTTTTGCGCCACATCCTTTTTTAAATCTTCCAAAATAAAAGAGGTGGTTTCCATGCCAACATCAGCAATCAAAAGTGTTTCTTCAAGTTCATCCAATAACTCAGGGCCTACTTTTGCCTTCCCCTGAACGATATTTTCAATTCCACCCGCAAGGCTGGAACGCGTTTTCTGCAATCCTGACTTGAGGCGGGCAAAAAAGCCAGATTTAGGCTTTTCTTCCGGTATCTCAGTTTCTTCCATTCAATCCCCTCTTATACTAATTGTTAACATACCCTTCGCTATGGCGACTATACCTTGTTTATGGCGTTAAATTCTACGGAAAATCAATTGGATAGACCACCCCGAAAGCCTTTACAGGTAAAGTTTTATTTGATTTCAGCCGTTATGGCATTTAGACTCTTTTTGCTAGAGGGCCCCACGTTCCGGTTCCGGAAAAGAGTTGAGATTTTCTCATAAGCGAAGCCCGAAAAGAAGCTTCGCAGTATTCAACCTACTTATTAAAGTATCCACTTTAGGGAAATATATGAAAGTCGCTGTTTGTAACTCCGTTGGAATCGATGCCGATGGCAATGCAATGATTCATTCACCAAGCCGTTGGACTAATAGCACAAAAGACCTTAACATCTTCACCTACTATCCTTGGCAGCTCGCTTATTGTTCCTCTATCTTAAAAAGAGATACGGACCACGAGGTCAAATTTTTTGATGGCTGCCTGGAAAAATGGGATCACGATGCCTTTGTCGAAAAGGTATCAAAGTTTGGCCCTGATTATCTTGTAATGGACTGCGCCACGCGCACCATCGATGCAGATAGCCGGTTTGCCATTGAGATTAAGCGCCGTTTTGGCACTAAAATTATTTTTTGCGGCCCTCACCCAACGACTTTCCCTGAAGAGGTTAGTGAATATGCTGACTTTGTAATTCTTCGCGAATACGAAATGGTCGTTCTCGATATTTTGCAGGGAAAAGATCACAAAGACATCATGGGCCTGTGGCCAAATACCAATATTCGTCCGCCTCTCGATGTCAACAATTTACCCTTACCGGAAGACGATGATGTATCACGACTGGATTATGGAATGCCTGGAGAACCCTCCAGCGAATACCTGGAAATCCAAGCCTATGCCTCTCGTGGATGCCCGTTGTCCTGCACCTTTTGCGTGTGTGGAAATATTTCTTATCAACGCCCCAATTGGCGCCCCAGAAACCCAGAAAATGTGGTTTACGAATTACAAACGCTTCGGGCCAAATACCCGCAGTTGGAAGGAATTTTCTTCGATGAAGAAGTGCATAACGGCAGTAAGAAATATATCCTCGAGCTAACAAAAGCCATTCGTGAAAACGGACTGGACGATTTAAAGTACGACGTCATGTGTGGTCAGTGGCCGATGGATGAAGAAGTTCTCGACAACATGAAAAGCGCCGGCTACTACATGGTCAGACTGGGAATCGAAACAGCAGGAGAGCACGCTGCAAAGGGAATGGAGCTACAAAGAAAATTTAATGTCCCTAAATTAAAGCAATTAATGGAACACGGTACCAATATCGGTTTAAAATTTTATGGAACATTTACCTTTGGTGGCGAAGGGTCTACGGATGATTGCGATAAAAAAACCCTCGATCTCATTCGAGAATTGCTAGACCGCGAACTACTATGGCGATTCCAATTATCCATTAGCACACCGCAACCGGGCACTCCTTTTTTCAATCGCATGAAGGAACAGGGACACCTTAAAGACCTGGACTGGAAACATTTTGATGGCGGCAACCATGTCGTAGTCAATCGGCCTGAGTATCCGGCTGAAAAAATCATGGATAATTTTCGCGAAGCAGAAAAGCTTTATGAAATGGGTTTCAATCAACGCTATAAAGCAACAGCGCAGGACAATTTCAAATCCGTCCAACTGAAACAAGACGGAGAAATCATATTGTTTCGCAGTTCGAGGATGAAGCAGATCCACGATGTGGTTAACTCTCTTCACAACCAATTCAAGAAAGAAGTAACCGTTCTTGCACAACCTTCAGTCGAACCGGAATTGCGTAAAAACCCACACATCAATGAAGTCCTGCTCTATGGAGATAATCATTTCAACCAGAAAACATTTCCAGATAGCATGGTTGGCAAATTGAGAAAGAAATCCTATTCTCTGGGTGTTATTCCATTCAACAATATTTCGGGCAACGGGTATGCAGAAATAAAAGCCATCGCAAAACGGTCGGGGATAGAAAAACTGGTCGCCGTAAATATCGAAGGCAAAGTTTTTGACTTAGAAAACCCCGGTGATTTTGGGCGCGCCCATATTCCAGGATAAAAAATGACTGAAGAAATTCAACCTAAAAAAATTCTAGTCATTCGGTCCGCCACTCGAATACTCAACCAGACCCTTGTCGCGTTGCGAGAAGAGTTTCCCGGATGCCACATAACAGTGCTGGCCCCGCAATCCGTCAAAGAATCTATGGAGGAAGACCCTCAAGTTAATGAGGTGTTGTCCATTCCCGATCAGCGCCGCATGAGTGTGGCTTGCTACGGAAGAGAAAACATACGCAAACTGCAAGAAGCGAAATTTGACATGGCGGTAGCCCTGTACAACATCGATCATGGCTTGGGTTATTCCAACATCGACCTTCTTGCCTGTGCGACCAAAGCAAAAAAACTGCGAGGTTATAACTCCCAAGGGACTTTTAAAGAAATAAACTCATCTACGGCTAGAAAAAAAGCCATCCTGGAAAAAACAACATTCTTCTGGGTGGGCGTCAATTATCTCGCGACCGCGATTTTATTTACAATCATAACTTTAGCGCTGACAGGAGAATGGTTGTTCCGATGTATCTTCAGAAAAAAACACACAGCCTCTGCGTCCCAAACAGTAGTAGCTTCTCCGCCCTCAGTCCGCGAACCCGTAAAGGCACAAGTTTAATTATATGAATATCCTTGTCGGAAACTCGGTAGGGGTTGATCGTGACGGCTACCATATGGTCCACGTTCCATCGCGTTGGTCTTTGGGAGTCAAAAACTTTACCAATTGCGGCTATTACCCCTGGCAACTGGCATACACCTCTTCTCTATTAAAAAGAGACACTCCACATAATATAAAGTTTCTCGATGGCGTATTACAGGGCTGGGATGTTGAAACTTATTTACAACATGCAGGAAAGCCTGACTGGCTTATCATGGAAAGTTCCACTCGAACGATTCGTGAAGACCTGCATTTCGCCAAAACTCTCAAAGAAAACTATGGAACTCGACTCATATTTACCGGTCAGCACCCGATGGCGCACCCCGAAGAGGTTTTAAAAACTGCCGACCATGTCTGCATTGGGGAATATGAATTCGCCGTTCTCGATCTAGTTCAAGGTAAAGACCCTAGGAAAATTGCAGGAGTCTACCCCAATGAACGCGGCAATTTAATAGACATCAATCAACTTCCTTTCCCTGAAGATGATGATGTAAGTCGAATTGACTATCACGAACCCAATTGTCGATACAAACAAATTCAAATGTACGGATCAAGAGGATGCCCGCGCCGTTGTAATTTTTGCGCAGCTGCCACTCTTTACTACGATGAACTAAATTGGCGTCCTCGAAATGTAGATAACATCATAAAAGAAATTCAAACACTCCATGAAAAGTACCCTGATATGGAAGGCGTATTTTTTGATGAGGAAGTACACAATATTAAAAAGAGTTTCAATATTTCTCTCGCCAAATCTATTCGACAAGCAGGACTGCAAGACCTTAAATATGAAGCCATGTGCGAATATGCATCTCTGGATGAAGAAGCCATGGAAGAAATGCGAGCAGCGGGATACTATAAAATCCGATTCGGAATCGAGACAGGAAGTGATCTTGTAGCCGAAAAAATGACGCTGGGGAAAAAGCATGATCTGAAAAAATTAAAGGACATGGTTGAATTTGGAAAAAGCATTGGCATGCTTTTCTACGGAACCATCAGCGTGGGTGGGCTTGGCTCTGATAAAGATGAAGATCAAAAAACCGTCGATTTAGTTTATGATCTCGCCGCAAAAGGTTGGCTCGATGAAGTTCAAGTCTCCATCAATACCCCGCAACCCGGAACCGACTTCTATAATTCCTGCACAGATGAATCATTGATTCCACAGGGGAATGATTGGGAAGGATTTGATGGCAACGGACATGTTGTTGTCAACTATCCCCATTACCCAGCGGAAGAAATTCAAGCCAGTTTTAAAAATGCTCTGAACGCATTCGATTTGGGAAAAGGCAAAGCGCAAGCAAAGACCTTTGCAGAAAACACCAATGCATCATCGATTCCTGATGGATCAAAAATTCTCATCTTAAGGTGTGTGAGAAGCTGGATGATTCAACTCATCTTGGAAAACCTCAAAACTAAAGCGGACATTCTGGGGCAGGATATTTCCTTAAACGACCTAAAGGACTTAGATGGACTGGGAGAGTTTTATTCCTATGGAAATGGGTTCTTTGCAACCGAATCGATTTCCCCTGAATTGGCACAAGAACTAAGAGAACAAAATTACGATCTAGTACTCATCCCCGTGGCCAACAATCATCTTGAAGGGTTTCAAAACGTTTTGGAAGTCGCGCATTTGATTGAGCCTAAAAATATAAGCTACGTCTATCCAGAAGGCCATATACAGCCCGCTGAAGAATCTCCCGCAAACATTTAAATTTCTTTATCCTGTCTTAATGGGTTGCTCTGCAATCGGATTAGGTTTCGGGTTGATCATATTCTTTTTCGTAAGAATATCGATCATATTTTTATCCCGACAGGCGGTGGCAATATCAATCAAACCATCGCCATTAAAATCACCAATAGCCATTCCCTGCGGATGCTCATCGACTCGGTGATAAATAGGTGGGTATGTGAAAGTACCGTCTCCCTTACCAAGAGAAACCGATATCTGATCGTCGGTAGAATTAGAAACTGCGATATCTTCCAGGCCATCGCCCGTAAAATCGGCAGCAACCACAAATTTAGGGAAATTCCCTGAAGCAAAGTCACGCAAGCTGGTGAAAGTTTTGTCCTTATTATTAACAAGGGTCGTGAGGGCATGTAGAGAGTTACTGGAAGTTACAAGATCCATATAACCATCGTTATTGACGTCTATGTTCACCACAGTGAGTGGCTGTTTGCCTCCCTTAAACACTTTTGAGTTTTCAAATTTTCCATCGCCTTTACCCCATAAAACCTGCACGCCCGTATTCCCTGAACCGGCAAGCCCTACTGCGATATCAACATTATTATCCTTATTATAATCACCAATAACAATTCCGGTCGGCTGACCGTTGACGTTTATAACTACCGGCTCCTTATAAAATCCATTGCCTTTCCCTAAAATAATCACTACCTGAAAATAGCGCATGGTGACTGCAAGATCGGGATTGCCATCGTTATTAAAATCACCCGATATCAAATTAATAGGAATTTTCCCCGGCTTTATAAGTTGGTTTGTTTTCTGGAAGCTCCCGAGTCGGGTGTTCAGGAATATCTGTATCGTCTGATCCGCATAGTTAAGCTCAGCGATATCTTTATAACCGTCATTATTAAAATCTTCGGCAACCAGACAAATGGGGTCTCGCCCTGTGTTGTAAACCAGTTGATCATTGAAAGTTCCATCGCCCTTTCCTTTATAAAAAGAAAAGGAGTGCCCGCCACTGTTTACAACAACCAGATCAAGTACATCATCGCGATTAAAATCATCGGTGATCAAAAAGGAAGGTTCGAGGCCTGTCTCCAGTGTGTTGCTCAAAGCAAAAATGCGCGGCATCTTTTTTTGAGCTTTAGGAGGGGGAGGACATCCAATTAAAACAAAAACCAGTAATATTAAAATTATGGGGTTGTATCTCTTCATCTATACCGTCTCAAGTGAAATCGGAGAATAACATAGGAAAACCAATGAAACAATTTTTATACCCCCTACTTATCTACGCCTTCTTTTTTTTCCCGAGCATGCACACTCCTTTTTTTAAAGTGCTCAAGCATCCCTTTAAATATATAGGAATGGAAACTCGATAGAGCTATCCAATAAATATTTCCCCAGAAAGGTTTTGGAATAAAATGCGCTCTCAAAGTTAACCGAGTGGAGTTTTCCTTTTCTGGACTGAGTTGAAACTGCAACCACGATAAACCAGGGGTGATCATTTCAGCTCGTAATAACAATTCCTGATTGTGCTCAAACTTTTCCACTCTCCAAAAATCAACCGAATCCCCTATCCTGAGATTAGACAGATCTCTTCTACCTCGGTGCAATCCCACCCCACCCAATAGACGATCTATCCAACCGCGAATCTCCCAAAGAAAATTTGCGTGGTTCCAGCCATACTCGCCACCGATTCTGCAAATCTGGGGAAAAACATCACTCGGCGATGCAGGAATTAGAATATCGTG
>JAJDAV010000133.1 GCA_029261695.1 Nitrospinaceae bacterium
ATCAGTTAAGGCAGTGGCATTTTAACGATCCGCCGGATGAGTGGGAATTAAAACGCAATGATAGAATTGAGTCCATTCAGGGGAACCGCAATCCTTTTATTGACTATCCCGAGTGGGTAGAGCGTGTCGCAGATTTTTAATCCCACCACTGGGTTTATTTCCCGAGGCCTTGCCAGGCTTTTAAAAATAACGATTCATCAGGATCCTTTCGATTGCACCTGTTATTGGCTTCACTAATTTCAATTGGAGGTTTTTAAAATCCTTCGGGTAGTTGGGTGTCTTCATCGGTGTAGGCTAGTTTTATTTGTGAAAGACTGATGCCTGTGTCTTTTAAATTGGCTCCGTGAAGGTAGGCCCCATCCAGCCGGGTATTTTCAAGATTGGCCCCTTGCAAATTTGCCCACATCAGATCTGTTTCTTCAAAATTAGCATTTACTAATATTGCCCCTTTAAGGTGAGCCTCTTGAAGGTTTGCTCCTCGAAGATCGGCATCGGTAAAGTCTGCATTTCCCAAATCAGCTGCTTGCAGGTTTGCTTCTACGAGTGTGCATTTCTGAAAATTTCCTTCCCGTAAGTCTTCTTCGCTGAGATCCGCGCGAATTCCATGTTGTCCCTTAGTTTCAAACCATTCTTTATGGGTAGATAAGATCTGAGGAAGGATGGGTATGAGGCTGGATTTTTTCACAATGTTTTTATTAGGTCCCCAGAATGTTAGATTTTTTCTGGTTAAATTATTAACCTTCTTAAATTTTTTTATACAATGCTTTGGCCAATGCAAAAATAATGATTACCCATAAAGGAAATATATATAATGATAAGCCATATCAATATAAATATTCATAATAAAATTCTCGGCGAATTTAGGTTATATAAATGAAGAGCAAAGGCATAGTATTTAAACTGACATCGAGCATTATCATTACTTCTGTTCTATTTTTTTTCATTGTCAGCAATCATAATTCAAAAAAAATCCTCAGCATATTTAATCGCGATTTGCGAGTATCAGCAGAAAACTTATCGTATTCCACCTTATATAAAATTGAATCAATCATAAAGGCTGTAGAAAAAATTCCTCAGCAAATGGCTTTATCTCTTAATGATTCAAATTATTCAAAAGATGAGCTATTATTACTCCTTCGAAAAACTGTAAAAAATAACCCGGAAATATATGGGTCAACGATAGCTTTTGAGCCTTATAAGTTCGATTCCGAAGCCCTCTATTTTGCACCTTATTATTATAAGAATAATAGTGATTTGAAATTTACTTATATTGGGAGCGAATCTTATAAGTATTTTTCATGGGACTGGTACAAGCTTCCAAAGGAAAAAAATCAACCCATGTGGAGCGAACCCTATTTCGATGAAGGTGCAGGGAACATCATTATGGCTACTTATTCCGTTCCCTTTTATAGAAAAGGTAAGCAGGGCAAAGAGTTGATGGGTATTGTCACCGCAGATATTTCTCTAGATTGGTTGCAGGAAATGGTTTCTTCCATAAAAGTCGCTGAAACAGGTTATGCATTTCTCTTATCCAAAAAGGGAACCATGATAATGCATCCCAAAAAAGAACTGGTAATGAATAGTACTGTATTCAGTTTAGCGAGAAAGTTTAACCGGCCAGATATTATTAAGATTTGGGAAGGCATGGTAGAGGGCCAAACTGATTTTATTTCTACGAAACATATTGTTACAGGGAAAGACACCTGGCTTTTTTATGCACCTTTGCCATCGAATGGATGGTCATTGGGTGTGGTTTTCCCCAAAGAAGAGCTACTTGCAGGGATTAATCGACTGCAGATAGATTTGCGTTTGTTTGCTGCTGTTGGCATGGGGTTACTACTTTTGGTAATTATTTTTATTGCGCGTTCTATAACAAAGCCCATCCGAAAACTTTCTCTTGCGGCAGAAGAAATGGCAAAAGGAAATATGGATGTAAAAATACCTGATATAAAATCTACTGATGAAGTCGGAAAGCTGGCTCGCTCATTTGATTATATGGAACGGTCAATTAAACTACATATTCAACAAATTGAATACATATCCAAACTGCCCGGAGAAAATCCAAACCCTGTATTTCGGGTAAGAAATAATGGACAGGTTTTATATGCTAATTCTGCGGCCACAAAAAACTTGAAGGACTGGGGGCTTGAGGTGGGGAGTATGCTTCCATCTGATCTGTTAGATTTGGTAAAAAGCTCGATGCAAATGGGAGGAAGTAGTACTTTCGAGGTCAGCCATAGCGAGAGAATATTTAATTTTGAATTGATGCCTGTAACAGAATCTGGGTACATAAATATTTATGGAAAAGATATTACAGAAAGAAAGTTTGCTGAAGAAAAATTGGAAAAAATTACCGCCGAAAATAATCGCATGGAAAATGAAGTGAAATTAGCAACATTGGTTCAAGAAGGTTTTTTGCCCGAATCGCCTCCCGTAATTAATGGTTACAAGTTTGCAGCTAAAACCCTCCCGGCTAAATTTGTAGGAGGAGATTTTTTTGATTTTATTTCACTGAATGAAAATACTCTTGGGATGGTGTTGGGAGATGTTTCGGGAAAGGGAGTATCGGCTGCTCTCTATATGGCAAAATTAATGAGCGATTTTAGATATGTTTCGTTAATCAATTCTGACCCTAGCGATGTTATGTATCAGATCAATTATATCTTGGCGAATCGCGCTCGAAAGGGAATGTTTGCGACGGCTATTTTTTTACTTTTAGATATAAAAGAAAAGAAGCTTGATTTATGTAATGCAGGGCATCATTCGTTGATTATTCTTAGAAACAAAAATCAATTTTATGAAGTTGGGAAGGCAGGAGGTATTCCTTTAGGGATAAAAGAAGGTGCGCCTTATTCAAGAGAAGAAATTTTTCTGAAATCAGGGGATATTGTGGTGCTGTATTCGGATGGTGCCCTTGAACCAGTTAACAAGAAAAATGAGCAGTATGGAATGGAAAGATTGCAGGCCACCTTGTTACAATCTAAAGATGATGCGCCCGAAAAAATATTAGAGAACCTTAAAAATTCTATAGAAACCTTTACTGAAAATGCCATACCCTACGATGATATGACTTTCTTAATATTCAATCTGGATTGATATTCTCTTTTGAGAAAATTTAACTTTACATCTAAATTACTATAAAAATTGGTTTAATTTGTATTAAAACATCAGGTTTTCTAAATTCTTATTTTTATATACGCCTTTATAATGAATAGAAGAATTGGAGTAACTGGAAAAAAGTATTTTACAGCTGTTCCATATTAAGTTACATTGACTTTGATCATAAAGTAAATTTTCATTCATAAGTTTGAATAATGTTTAGTTCGGGGAATTGTTTGAAAATTTTTATTAGAGATGGACAAGTGCCTTCAAGAAACCAAATATCCAATTTGGGTTTCGTACTCTCCGTGAAAGAGAAAACCAATTTTTCACTTCTTGCCTTTCCCTTCTTGCTATTATACTTTTGCATTCAGGCTCCCTTGCTCCATGCGGGAGCTGATATAAGCGGAGAAGGAAAGTGCCCGCAATCCAGAAAAACCAAATCGGCTCCAGAGAAATTTTTTACAGCAAAGAATCCATTTAAGCCAACACCAGAATCTCTCGAAGAAGGGGAGGCGTTATACCATTTTGATGTTCCGGTAATGCAATGCGAAAAATGCCATGGGAAAAATGGCAACGGTTTTGGAATGATGGCTTGGTCGTTGCGCCCCAAACCAAGGAATTTTTTGTGCAAAAAATCAATGTCCAATGTCTCAGATGGCCAAATATATTGGATTATAAAAAACGGTTCCAAGCGCACGGGATGTTTGCCGAATAGAGGTCTATCGGATGACCAGATTTGGAAGTTGGTTCTATATGTCAGAGAACTTTCCAAATAAATTCATTTATTGAATTCAGAAATTTTAGAATCTCAATTATTTTTATTTTGTTAAAAATTTAAGGGAGCCGTTCATGTCCACGGATCAGGAAACCAGTTATAAAAGAGCCCACGATTTTAAATTGGGGTTTTGGAGGATACCTACAAAACTTTATTTTTTGACCTACTTTTTAATTTCCAGCATGGTGATGATTGTTTTATATACGGTTTCTACTCTTGAAAAGAATCATATAGATGATGCAAATTTAATTTATTTAGCCGGGAAACAAAGAATGTTAACCCAGCAGTTATCCAAGAATTTAATGGAATTGCAATTGGGTGACAATAATAAAATTTCCGAAATCAACCAAGTTAAAATGGAATTCTCCAAGGTTTTAGATGGACTTGAAGGAGGAGATAGATATCTGGAATTAGATGCCAAGGAAACTGAAAATGTATTGAATACGTTTAATGAAATTCAGGAGATTTGGGTACCTTTTATTTTTAATGTGGAGCTTTTAATTCAAACCTGGCCTGAAATAAATCAAAACCTTGATCATATTGTAAATAACAGTGAAAAAATTATTTCAAATGTTAATTCTGTTTTAATAGAGCTAGGGAAAACTACAGATGCTTCAACCATGCTTACAGCAGGTAATTTACGTGCTCTTGCTGAAGGGATAACAAAAAATATTCTTCTTTATTCACGATATAGAGACGATAAGTATTTGCTCTCGGGATTAAGTAAAATTGAAAAATCAGATCGCATTTTAAAAGGTTTGTTGAGTGGCGATAAAGATCTGAATTTGAAAAAGGTAAAATTAGAAGCATTAAGAAAAACAATCCAAGAAATAGAAAAAGATTTTTCTTCTCACAATGAAAAAGTAAAAGCAGTGTTTGATAAGCTTCCCGCTGTCTTAACGGCGGCAAATTACATTGCAGAGAACAATATTCCCTTATTAAACGCAATGAACAAGGCTGTGAAGGAGCTTGCCAACCAGTCGCATCAAAAAATTGTAGATATGATTTACAACGAATACAAATTTTTGGCGATTCTTTTCATTTTGGGAACCGGATTAAGCTCATGGATTATACGAGCTATAACCATACCTTTAAAAGAGGTTTCTGAAAAGTTGGATGCTGTTTCAAAAGGAATAATTCTTCAGGATCAAATTGAAGTCGGTAGCAGGAATGAAGTGGGAAGAATCCGGAATAGTTTTAATCGATTGATCGATAGCCTCACCCACCTAATAAAACTTCTGGATAAGTTTACTGGAGGCGATTTTGCAAATGCATCACAACTTAGAAGGGGCGATATAGAGAAAGCTATTTTTCGGTTAGTAGCAGCTAGGAATTTATAGAACCCATATTGACTTAGTACTTCACTTCTAGTGATGGTGATTATCTAAATGGTGATAGGCGGCTCCCGCGCCCTGTGGAACCCGAATATCATCGACCATATCTTTAATTTCATCCGGTGGTGGTGCAGTAACCCGCATCACTAGCCATGCGATAAGAAAATTTAATAACATCCCCAAAGTTCCAATCCCCTCAGGTGAAATTCCCAGCCACCAGTTTTCCGCAGAGTTTGAAGATGGATTGATAAATTTAAAATAAATAATGTAACTTGCAGTGAAAATAAGCCCGGTTATCATGCCAGCAATCGCACCTTCCTTGTTCATGCGCTTTGAGAAAATCCCCATTAGGATTACAGGAAAGAAAGAAGACGCAGCAAGCCCGAAGGCAAAAGCTACTACTTGGGCGACGAATCCCGGTGGGTGGATACCGAAGTAACCCGCAATAAGAATGGCGACGGCTGCCGAAAGACGGGCAAAAAATAATTCTTGTTTGTCATTGATACTTTTAAAAACTATTTTCTTTAAAAGATCGTGAGAGATAGATGTAGAAATAACAAGTAGCAACCCGGCGGCGGTCGAAAGTGCTGCTGCAAGCCCACCCGCTGCCACCAAAGCAATAACCCAATCTGGCAGGTTGGCTATTTCAGGGTTTGCCAAAACCATAATGTCACGGTCAATATAGAGCTCATTGGAATTAGGTGTAAGGGAATTTGAAATTTTTCTTTCCCCTTCGTTGCCTCTCGCATTTATAAATTCAGGTTTACCTGAAAAAGCTTTTCCGGAGGAGTATTGAATTTTCCCGTCCTGATTTTTATCGACCCAGGCGATCAGGTTGGTCTCTTCCCAATTTTTAAACCAGGGTGGTGTAGTTTTATACTCAGCGTTATTAACCGTGTTAATTAAATTCACTCGGGCAAATGAAGCCAGGGCGGGAGCCGTTGTATAAAGTATTGCGATGAAAACTAAAGCGTAACCCGCAGAAATACGTGCGTCGCGGACTTTAGGAACGGTGAAGAACCGGACAATTACATGAGGGAGTCCTGCCGTTCCCACCATAAGAGCGGCGGTAATAAAAAACATATCGATGGTAGATTTTTTTCCTTCAGTGTAAGCACCAAACCCCAAATCTGTAGACAGTTGGTCTAGCTTATCTAAAAGATACATATTGGAACCATCGGTGAGAGTGCTTCCAAATCCCAATTGCGGAACAGGGTTCCCCGTCATCAACATAGAAATGAATATTGCAGGCACAAGGAATGCGAAAATTAAAACACAAAATTGCGCTACCTGTGTATAGGTGATTCCTTTCATGCCCCCTAGAACAGCGTAAAAAAATACGATACCCATTCCTATTAAAACACCAGTGGTAATTTCTACTTCCAGAAAACGGGAAAAAACAATACCCACACCGCGCATTTGCCCGGCTACATAGGTGAAAGATACGAACAAGACGCAGATCACAGCAACCAATCGGGCAAAGTCAGAGTAATAACGATCCCCCACAAAATCAGGGACGGTATATTTTCCGAACTTGCGAAGGTAAGGGGCGAGAAGTAAGGCGAGTAATACATAACCCCCCGTCCAACCCATCAGATAAACCGCACCGTCGCGCCCAACGAAAGATATGATTCCCGCCATAGAGATGAAAGATGCAGCCGACATCCAATCGGCGGCTGTTGCCATGCCGTTGGCAAGAGGGGGCACGCCACCTCCGGCGACATAAAAGTCATCCGTGGTTCCGGCACGCGACCAAATAGCGATCCCTATATAAATAGAGAAAGTAACACCCACAAAAATATACGTTAGAGTCTGAACGTCCATAATTATTTTTCAGACTCCGGATCAGAATAGTAGCTATCGTCCGGGGAATATTCGTCGTGGTCTTCGTCCACACCATATTTGTGGTCGAGTTTGTTCATCTTATATACGTAGATGAAAATAAGAGCGACAAAACAATAAATCGAACCCTGTTGCGCCATCCAGAAACCCAGTTTGAATCCAAAAAATCGGACGTTATCAAGAACATCGACAAACAAAATGGCCATCCCAAAAGAAACTAAAAACCAAATGGAAAGAAGAGAAAGAACCAGACGAATGTTTTCCTTCCAATAGGCTTTTGCCTGCGGGCTGTGAGAATCACTCATAACTAAACTTTAAATTAATTGGCTAATAGCCCTAGAGCCTAGCAAAAGGAGAGGTGATTATCTACCACCTTTAAA
>JAJDAV010000134.1 GCA_029261695.1 Nitrospinaceae bacterium
GTCGGACTACAAAACCATGCTATCTTCTAGTGTAAATATATAACTTTTCTGGGGAGAACATGTTATGAATCTTTACCACCATCCACTTTGCCTTCCATCCTATCGTTTGCGGGATACCTTCTAAATTGAATTAGCGTTATCGTGATAACTTCGATTATTTTTGCAGAAAGGCTTTAAAGTGGAAATTCAAGAGCTGTTTGAGGGTGAAGTTGAAATACCCACCCTACCTGAAGTTTATTACAATTTTAAAGAGGCCATGGAAGATCCGGATGGGTCATTCGATGAAATCTCTGAAATCATCTCTATAGATTCTGGTCTTTCGATACGTCTTTTAAAAATTGTTAACAGCGCTTTTTATGCTTTTCCTTCACAGATAGAAACGATCTCACATGCAATTAGTGTGGTTGGCTTGGAACAATTAAATAACCTTGTCCTTTCAACCGTTGTCATGGATCGTTTTAAAAACATACCCGACAGCGTAATAAACATGGAGTCATTCTGGAAACACAGCATAGCCTGTGGATTGGCAGCAAGAACCCTTGCTTCTCTCAGAAAAGAAGTAAATACAGAAAGGTTTTTTGTCGCAGGAATGCTACACGATGTAGGGCGTCTGGTTTTAGCCATGTCTGCACCTTTCAGCATTCTTTCGGTTTTTATGCGTTGCAAAGCCGAAGAAATTTCATTACATGATGCTGAGAAAACTATATTAGGGTTCGACCATACCGATGTGGGCCAACTGCTTTTGAAAAACTGGGAGCTTCCGGTCTTCCATCAGAATGTTGTTGGTAACCATCATCAAACAAATTCATCTATCGACCTGGAGTCAGGGATTCTTAATGTCGCCGACCATATAGCCAATGATTTAAAGCTGGGAGATAGCGGCGAAGTTTTATCCCCTCCACCTCTTGAACTTGAATTGTGGGAAAAGCTTCAGTTGCCTGAAGGTACAAATATTGAGAAAATTAAAGCCGAAGTGCAACAGCTCTACAACGCAACCAGCCAGGTATTCTTACAAGCTGCATAAAACAGAATGCGCTTAACTCAATGATATTTTCGACCGATTTTAATACGCGGAAAACCAAATTAAAAAAATAACCTGAACTTTCTGGTTTAATGTTGTAACACTGATTCCATTTGAAATATCGCTCCTTCCTCCTGCTAAAAGCCTCTGACTCCATATTTCATATCACTCAGTACCCGTTTTTTTCTATAATATTTTTTGAGTAGGGTGCTATAATTTACACCTAAGAACTAGCAACGATAAGCCTTTTATGTCAAATTTTTAAGCTGAAGAAGGGGAGAATCAATGAATAAAGGAACAGTTTTACTAGGAGCTATACTTGCGCTTTTCTTTTTAACTTCGTGCGCCTCAAATGGAACTGTAGTTCCAAAAGCTTTTCCAGGCTCTGCCGAAATTTTCAAAGTTAACGATGAAGGTACCGTAGAAGTAAAGGGATTCGACATGAAGGATCAGCCATCGCATTGGGTTTTTGTTCGTTGCGACTACTGGAGTGGCTGTTATATGCGTTGTCAGGGGCCTGTAAAAACCTGCAAAAGCATAGCAACAAAGTCTGACTTGGATATTGCCTACGTCCAGACTAATCATACAAAATAAATAGGATTCAAGTCACCACTTAATCATAAGAAATAATACTAATACTTATTTTGACATTGGCATTAATTTGAGTCATTCTTACGGTTGCGTTGCCCGATGGGTTTAACAGGGAAACACATGGGGGTTTTATTGATGCCCTGAGAGGGAGGTGATCCTATGCTATCTGACAGTATTAAGGGAGCTCCCGGAGTAATTTGTTAACGTCAAGTTAACGGGAGCTCCTTTGCTTCTATAGCGCCCCACTTTATAGTGGGGCGTTTTTTTTGGAATCTTGGCATCGCCTTGGGCTGAAAAATGACAGTTCAAAATTGTTCCCCGTTCTATTTTTTCTTTACTTAAATACACCTCATATGTCAGAAATTCAAAATTTCATCACCAAAGAAAACACCTATATTTTCCAGGCTTTTCTCGTAATTTTTATAGCCCTCATTGTGGATTTAATTCAAAAGAGAGTTTTCAAAGGGTTATCCAAAAAAGTCGAAAAGACCCGCAATAAATGGGATGATGCAATCCTTATTTCCATTCCCCGACCTTTGAGCCTGATTATTTGGGCTGCCAGCATCACTTTTTCCGCTGAAATTTTTCAAAAAGAAACCGGAGCTGTTATTTTCGAAGCTTTTCACCCCTTACGTAATGCAATAATTATTGCTTCCCTGGCCTGGTTTATAATTCTTTCGATAAAGAAAACCGAAGAAAACTATCTTAAAAGCGAAGAGAAGTACGACCCTACCACCGTCTTTGCGGTTTCAAAGCTAGCAAGAATATCAGCGGGTATCACAGCAGCTTTGATGATTTTACAGACATTGGGACTAAGCATTTCAGGGGTTCTGGCTTTTGGAGGTGTTGGGGGTATCGCAATAGGTTTTGCAGCAAAAGACCTTCTCTCAAATTTTTTTGGTGGGCTGTTTATTTATCTGGACCGCCCATTTGCAATCGGCGACTGGGTTCGATCTCCCGATCGGGAAATAGAAGGAACCGTGGAAAACATTGGGTGGAGAGTCACCCGAATTCGAACATTCGACAAACGCCCCCTCTATATTCCCAACTCTGTCTTTTCACAAATTGCCGTTGAGAACCCGTCTAGAATGTCCAATCGCAGAATAAAAGAAACTATTGGAATTCGATATGATGATGCATCAAAAATGGAAACCATCATAAACCAAGTCAAAGAAATGTTGCAAAACCATCCAGACATAGACACTAATAAAACTCTGATAGTGAACTTCAACAGCTTCGCATCCTCTTCTCTTGATTTTTTTATTTACACCTTCACCAAAACGACGGACTGGATAAAATTTCACAATGTCAAACAAGACGTACTTTTAAAAATAATCAAAATTATTGAAAAAAATGGAGCTGAGTTTGCCTTTCCGACTTCCACCCTCCACCTTGCAAACGAAGAAATTTTCAAATCCCCTGACTCAAATATTAAATAAACCAAAATCGGTCTATTATGAAAATAAAATTTTTCCCCGCTCCGTATACCCGCATTCTAATATTCTCTTTGTTTTTTGTTTCGGCAAGTGGATGCGCCAAACTTGGACCAACAACATTAAAAAGTGAGCGCAGTAATTACAACTTGGCAGTACAAAAAACCAACGATGAGCAACTATTGCTAAATCTAGCTCGATTGAAATATAGAGACACACCATTCTTTATGGAGGTCAGCAGTGTGGCTTCGCAGTTCACCCTATCAACATCAGCCAATGCAAGCGCAACTCTACAAGAAGGTGTGAATGGAATTTTTGGTCTGGGCGGGTCAGTTGGCGTAACAGAAAAACCAACAGTCACTTATTCCCCTTTACAAGGGGATCAGTTTATTCAACGAGTTCTTTCCCCTCTACCACTGCAAACAATAACGCTTTTATTTCATTCTGGCTGGAGCGTAGAAAGAATTTTTCGATTATGTTTTCAAAGAATGAACAATTTAAGAAACGCTCCGGGCGCATCCGGCCCGACCCCTAAAAAGGCCCCCCAATTTAAAGAGTTTATTGAAGCGGCAAAATATTTAAGAGAACTCCAAACCCAAGATGTTTTAAATCTTTATTTTCAAAACCAAAAAGGAACCCCTCAAATTATTTTAAAAATTGCTGAAGAAGGCAAAAGCGCAGAAGCCGCAAATAAATTTGCAAGGGCTTTAAATGTGGAGCCAGGAAAGGAACAATATGTTATTACATTTTCTCCCAAACTAAATGAGTCCGATCAGATTAGGATTGTCACCCGATCGCTCTTAGGAATCTTGTTTTACCTTTCTCAGGCTGTAGAAGCACCCGAAGAAGATATTAGAGCTGGCAAAGTAACCCGGACAGTGAATTCATCTGGAAATGCGTTCGACTGGAAAGAGCTTACGGGGGAATTGCTTAGAATCAGGTCCAAGTCCCAAAAACCCGAAAACGCAACTTTAATGGTTTTTTATCGAGACACTTGGTTTTACATCGATGACTCTGACCTTAAATCAAAATCCACTTTTTCTTTATTGTCACAAATTTTTTCACTGCAAGCTGGAAAGATTAAAGACAACAGTCCTGTCCTCACACTCGGAGTAGGACAATAAAGCATAGCTAAAAATCGGTTCTCTTTTTAAGATTGTTTCTCTTGCCCACCAAGCTATCAATAAAAAGTTTTCCATTCAGGTGGTCAATCTCGTGTTGGACAGCACGCGCTTCATACCCCTCCATAGGGTAGGTGACATCAGAGCCAAATCCATCCTGAGCTTTTACCACTATATATTTTGAACGGTTGACCTTACCTGTGTAATCAGGAACAGAAAGACAGCCTTCTCTTCCAACACTATTTCCTTCATTCGAAATGATTACCGGATTTATCAAAACCAAATGACCGTGGTTCTTATGCTGGGGACGAGCAGAAACATCGACAATAATAATTCGCTCAAATCGGCCGACTTGAGGAGCAGCGATTCCAACACACCCATGAAGAGAACTTAGAGTTTCTTCCAAATCTGAAATAAAACTTACGATTTGATTATCCACGGTCTTTACAAGTTTGGAAACCTGCCGCAACCTTTCATCTGGATAGACCAAAATTTCAAGCTTGGCCATTGATTTAACCCAACATGGTGTCAATCGGTACCAGATGCACAACAATTTCCTTTTCAATTATTAGAGGTTGCAGACTTTTCTCCAAACTTGCCAAACTGCAATCTGCGAAACCCTCAATATGCATTATGTACACTGGTTTTTCTGGACTACCCCCGACATCGGACTCAAGATTTAGGATATTAAACTTCAATTCTGCCAACGAACCCGTTACTGCAGCAACAATACCTGCCTGATCTGCTCCATGGACACTCAACCTGAAATTCGGTTCAATATGATGGTGCAAACCACCTGCAATATTATCAACATGAGCCAACAATCCCAATTCATCGCATACGGGTTGGAGAAGACTAACAACTTCCTCCTTCTCACTATCCATTTGCAACATGAGCATAATGGTAAAGTTGCCCCCCAACCTTGACATCGAGGCTTCCCCTAAGTTCCCCCCTGCTTTAAACAAAATACGACTTACTTCAGAAACAATTCCAGGGCGATCTTTCCCAACCAAGGTTAGCATGTACCAATTTCGCATTATTTCTCTCTAATCAAGTTTGCTTAATTCACTCTGAAATAACTCAAGAGCTTCAATTATTCTACCCGCAACAAACTTTTTCTCAGTCGGGGCTTTGTTCCCATTGTCTATTGAGACTACAATGTATTTTTGATGTAGACTTTGGTTTTGTATGAATGCCGAAACATTTTCCCCCATAACAAAACCCGTTCCTCGAACCAATTCTTCTTGAATTGCTTTGAGATTATTTTTTACCAACAAACCATCTTTATTAAACAATTGTGTCATGTTTATATATTTTTAATTAATAAGCTTTTTTATCGTAATCTATAACACTAACAAACCCAAAACCGAAAAAAATATTTACAAACATATGCACAAATTCCTCGCTCTACTCTCAGTTCTAAAACCTGTTTTTAGTTGGTAATTTAGTTTCTTTTACGTTAAAGTAGTGGGCTATATTATTGAGTTTTTTAGCTTTATCTAACTTTTGGTCTTCAAATGCGAAAAATTAAAGTACTGGTGGTTGATGATGCGGTTGTAGTGCGTAAAATTGTCACCGATACATTAGGGTCTGACCCTGAAATAGACGTTATTGCCACCGCTGCAAACGGGAAAATTGCCCTGCAAAAAATTCCCCTTCTCAAACCCGACATCTTAACCTTAGATATTGAAATGCCAGAAATGGATGGTTTGGAAACTTTGGCAGAAGCCCGAAAGCTATATAAAGATCTTCCGATTATCATGTTTAGCACTCTCACTGAAAGAGGCGGCGCCAAAACTCTAGAGGCGCTTTCACTGGGAGCGACAGACTACGTTACCAAACCCGCCAATGTGGGAAGTGTCTCTGTTGCCATGCAACGGATTCGTGATGAATTGATTCCAAAAATAAAAATGTTCTGCTCAAAAAAAGCAGGCTTGGAAGCTCCAGCCGCAGCTATCCCAAAACCAATAACCAGAACGGCCGCACCTGTAATAAAAAAGCCTGCTCGTCCGCGGCCCCCAAATCAGAAGATAGACATACTCGCGATAGGAGTTTCAACAGGTGGACCCAATGCATTGGCAGAATTTTTTCCAACACTTCCTGCCGATCTTCCCGTTCCTGTTGTCGTTGTGCAGCATATGCCGCCCTTTTTTACTAAGTTATTGGCCGAGAGGTTATCCTCAAAATCTCCATTAAATATTCAAGAAGGTAAGGCAGGCGAAAAACTGGAAGCAGGCCACGCTTGGATAGCACCGGGAGATTACCATATGGTTCTAGAAAAAAAAGCAGATGGAGTCTATCTTAAGACCAATCAGGAACCTCAAGAAAACTCCTGTCGGCCTGCGGTTGACCCTTTATTCCGTTCCGTATCTGATATTTACGGACCAAGGGTTCTATCGGTTATTTTCACGGGAATGGGGCAAGATGGAATGAAGGGTTGTGAACAGATTAAAGAAAAAGGAGGCTATGTAATTGTTCAAGACGAAGAAACAAGTGTGGTCTGGGGCATGCCCGGCTTTGTTGCTCGGGCAGGATTGGCCGATGAAATTCTACCTCTTAATCAAATAGGCCCCAAAATAGTCGCGATGTTAAAGAGACAATAAAATGGTAATAATAAATTAACTAGCTATGGCTTGACTTGCAGATATATTGACTGTTTTTTCTGCATCCAGAATCAAAAGCAACTTCCCTTCCAACTTGTAAACACCGCGAACTAGTTTTCTAACCTCTGGCGATATTGTTTCAGGAGGAGACTCGTAGACCTCATCAGGAACTTCAAGCACATCTCCAATTTTATCAACAAGAAGACTCACAACACTTTTTCCCGTTCTAACTACCACATTCATGGGAAGCTGGCCTTCAGGTAGTTTTTCCATATTCAACCGACACCTGAGGTCAATTGCGGTAATTACCTGGCCTCGCAAATTTATTAGGCCTCTAATTTCAGGAGGTGATAACGGAATCACCGTCATTTCTTGATAGCGAAAAACCTCCTGCACCGTCTCAACACTCACCCCAAAAAAATGACCGTCTAGATAAAACGTACAAAACTGTTTTTGCTCTACCATTAGCTAACCTCCTCAGCCATAACCAAATCCGTTGTTCCCACAAGAAAGCTTGGATCGGCATCATTAACAATTGCTTCTATATCCAACAGATCTGTAACCCGGCTCTGTACTACCACCGTACCAAGAACACCCGGGCGATTGGCTCCCCTTTTAACTACTATGTTTTCTGTAACAATGTCGATGATGCGCCCTACGATCAACCCTACACTTCTATCATTTCGGGTAAAAACTACTGCCTGCATCAATTCGTTGTTTTCTCCCTGCCTGTCAGCGCCTTCCACATCGAGGTATTTTTTCAGGTATATCAAAGGCATGATTTCACCACGATACTGAACCACATCCTGGTCTCCTGACTGCTCAATATCCGAACGTTTAAACTCCTCCAACCTTGCTACTTCAGACAATGGAATTGCGATGCGATCATTCTCTTCCACACCAAAAATAAGCAAAGTCTGGCGGTCACCTTGCAAGCCTTGCGAAGATTGGCTGGTCGCAATTGTTTTTTCCTGGTGCTCGGTAATAACTCTGGCTTTTTGAGCCAGCCCCATTACATCTAAAATCAGAGCCAGCTTCCCGTCTCCCATTATTGTTGCACCAGAAAAAGCAGCAAGTCCTTTTAATTGTTCACCAAGGGGTTTAACCACAATCTCCTCTGTATCACTGATTCCTTCAACCACTAAGCCAAACTGTCGATCATCCGCGTGCAGCACAACAATATTAATTGCTTCATCCTCAACAACTTTTTTAAGCTGCAATTCCTCGTGCAGGTAAACCAAGGGAAGAAGGTTTCCTCGTAACCGGTAAACGGGGGCTCCTTGAATCTGCTCCACCGATTTTTTCGCTTGGTCTCCGTCAAGCCGAACCAATTCTAAAAGGTTGACCTGTGGAATGGCGTAACGCCCTCCCCCAGAGGTAATAATCAAGGCTGGAATGATAGCCAGAGTCAACGGAATCTTCACCCGGAGTGTAGTGCCTTTTCCTTTGCGGCTTTGGATATCTACGGTACCACCAATTTTCTCTATATTGGTCCGAACAACATCCATACCCACGCCACGTCCTGAAACATTGGTTACTTTTTCTGCTGTTGAAAAGCCTGCAGCAAAAATCAAGTTAACCAATTCACGATCACCCATACGGTCAGCTTGTTCTTGGGTGATTACCTCTTTTTCCAGAGCTTTGGCCTTAATTCTTTCAGGGTCAATTCCACCACCATCATCAATGATCTCAATATTAACTTGTCCACCTTCATGGAATGCTCTCAATAGCAGAACACCTTCTTCATCCTTGCCATTTTCTGCGCGCTTTTCAGGAGACTCAATTCCATGATCACAAGAGTTTCTGACAATATGAGTGAGAGGATCCTTAATTGCCTCGATCAATGTTTTATCTAGTTCTGTTTCCTTCCCTTCCATTTCCAAACGAATCTTTTTGCCAACAGCCATCGAAAGATCTCGAACAACTCGGGGGAATTTACTCCAAATATTTCCGATAGGTTGCATTCGGGTTTTCATAACGCCTTCTTGAAGTTCTGTTGTAACCAGATTCAAATGCTGGCTGGTAGCAATAAAACTTGAGTCTGCACCTGTTGGAACAAACTGAAGGATCTGATTTCGAGCGAGCACCAATTCACCGACCAAGTTCATTAATCGGTCGAGGATATCAACATCCACACGGATGCTGGAATCAGCCACGCTTCTTTGTTCATTGCGGCGATCCGGGGCGGTTCTTTTATCTCCGGCCTTGGCAACATGCTGAGCCTGCTCAGCGGGAGTAGCCGTTCTACGATCTTTCTTTTCAGCTACCACGGGCGCCGCTTCAGCTACAGGTTCTTCTTTTTTCTCAACAGCAGCAGGAGCTTCAACAGGGGCTTGTGCGGCAACTTCATTTGCACCATCATCAGTTAACAACTTACCCAGGTCTATAATTAGTTGCGTATAGTCAACATCCCCCTCATTTCGCTCATTTTCAATGCAACCCAACATTTGCCGAATAGCATCAACCATTGCCAACAAAGCGCTGGTTCGCGGTGGATTAAGAGCCAAAACTCCATCTCTTAATTTACCAAGAAGATTTTCTCCAACATGAGCAACCTTTTCCAATTTATGCAGGCCAATAAAACCGCACGTTCCTTTAATGGTATGAATGGTCCTAAAAATGCTACCCAGAATATCTGTATTGCCAGGGTCCTGCTCCAGCTCAATCAAATCCTTATCCAGTTTGTCCAAATTCTCATAACTCTCAACCAGAAACTCATCCACGATGGGTTCCATATCAGCATCAATTTCTGCAGAGGGTTGAATGGGTTCTATTTCTGGCTCGGCGCTTGCCGCAGCAGGCGCTTCCTGCTTTGGCTCTTCAGCAACGGGAGCAGGTTCTTCTACTTTAGCCGGTGCAGCGGTTTCTTGTGCGGCGGCTTCCGCCGGGGCATCATCCGATTGCAAGCGCGTCAGGGTTTCGACCAATTCTGAGTAATCAACAGAACCTTCGTTCCTGTCACTTTCAATACAGGAAAGCATCTGCCGAATAGCATCGACCATGGCAAGCAAAGCACTGGTCCGAGGAGGGTCCAGATCCAATTCACCATCCCTTAATTTGCTCAATAAACTTTCACCAACATGAGCCACTGACTCCAGTTTAGTGAAGCCAATAAAACCACAAGTTCCTTTTATGGTATGAATGGTGCGGAAAATACTGGATAAAATACTGGTATCGCCAGGATTTTGTTCCAAGTCTATGAGATTTTGATCAAGCTGATCAAGGTTCTCATAACTTTCCACGAGAAATTCATTGATGATTTCTCCCATCCCGTCATCTTCTTGTCCGCCTTCTTCATCAGAATTTAAATCTGGAGCTACTGGTTCTTCATTACTCATCACATGCCCCTCACTTAGACAAACCGGTGACATTAACAACGAAATCACAAAAGTTTGAATTCACTTTTATTTACCCGTTGCATTTTTCTTATATAAATTCCCTACATTAGGGAAAATGCTTTACAGATTTTTTCTACGGCTAGTTAAATCAACTACCTGGTTTTCTTCCAACTACCTCGCCCGACTTTGCTCCTGCAATTTTCAGAATAAACTCCCCTTCTGGAATTTCGAAATGCAATTTTTCCAGTGGAAGCCCACTTGGGAGCATCGGCTCCACATCATGTCCCCTTAAAATGGTCGGTAGAGACATTGCAGCTTTCAAATCTTCTTTGGCCATGCGAGCCACGATATCTCCCGCAAGAACATTTGCAAGCTCACCTACAACATCTCCCATATCAGGACTGTCGTAATCTATATCGAATCCACAAAATTTTGAAGCCATCGCTTTTGCAGATTCTTTAGGAAGTTCAAGCATTACAATCCAGTTTATATCTCCCATAAAAGAAATAATTCCAACAACCCCATCGCCCATCTTCTTTCCATCACCGTCACCATGATGCGTAGGCTCAGTTCCAAAAATCGTGTTAAAAATGGAGAATATAGAACCCCGAGTCACATCGGTTAAAACCTTCGGAATTTTTCCTTCACTATAATCAATGGTCGGCATAACAATTCCTCTTTTTCCGGGTAAGCCCTATTCCTGGTAACATTCTAATGCTGAAATAAGTAAAAATACTAAACTCTTTTATGCAGCACCTATAATGAACCTAACCCTTTGTTTAAAAATAATTTAAACTGAAATTTTCACTATTTAATTATAGGCGATGCAAAAGATACCGTCAACGCAAATAGGGGAATAAACCCTTATTTTTCAATCACTATCAAAAAATTCCGTTACATTTTAATAGCTTTAATTTTCTCTTCCAATTGCATGGCGTTAAAAGGTTTAACAATATATTGATTTACCCCCGCCTGCACAGCTTCCATTATTTTCTCTTTGTCAGCTTCAGAAGTAACCATTATAAAGTTGGTCCCTTTTAGCTTATCATCCGCTCGAACAGCCTTGAGAAACTCTAAACCCGTCATATTCGGCATATTCCAATCCGATACAATCAGATCTACTGGCTCTTCCCCTGCTTTTTTAAGACCAGCAGCACCATCCTCCGCCTCTGATAGTTCTGAAAATCCAAGCTCTTTTAGATTTTTTTTAATAATTTGTCGCATTACCGCAGAGTCATCTACAACCAGAACTTTTTTTCCTTCGTACCCCATAACGTTATTCCCTTTTCACAATTGAGTTGAAACATTGTCCGAAACGAATGTTGCCGGACGGTTGAACCTCAATACCACCTAAAATCTGTAAATTGTGATCGCGTAACTCTACCTTACATTATATACACCCTAAATGTAAAGAGTAAGTCAAGAAATTGCAAACATTCTGTCACAGTTCCCACCGACCAAATTTCCGCTTATCGGAACTCAGCCTACCCTTATACCGCCACTTCTCGACTCTCCACTTTTTCGTAAAGTGTGTCCCTTTCCATCGGTTTTCTGCCGGCTTCAGCAATCATGTCGATAATTTGATCTTGATGGAAAATTTGATCCGTTGCCGCACCCGCAGCATGGATAATTTTTTCCTCAACAACGGTGCCATCCATATCGTCTGCTCCAAATGATTGTGCTAATTGCGCAATTTTTGGTGTAATCATAATCCAGAAAGCCTTGATATGAGGAAAATTATCCAACATCAACCTCGACACCGCCAAAGCCCTTAGATCTAGTTGCCCCGGCGTGGTCTTTAAAAATTCTAAAACAGTGTTTTCAGGATGAAATGCCAGCGGGATAAAAGTTACAAATCCATTTGTCCTATCCTGAAGCTCTCTCAACCTAATCAAATGGTCGGCCCTTTCCTCCACTGTCTCCAAGTGTCCGTATAACATGGTCGCGTTACTTCTTAGTCCCAAACCATGAGCGGCTTCATGAACACTCAACCAGTGTTCCCCAACTAATTTCTCACCGCAAATCTTTTTTCGAACTCTTTTTGCAAAAATTTCTGCGCCACCCCCAGGAATCGATCCCAAACCCGCTTCCTTTAAGATGACCAAGGTTTCCTCTAAGGAAAGCTTAGCCAATTCAGCCAAATAACCCAGCTCAATCGCTGTAAAAGCCTGAATATGCACATCCGGGAAACGTTCTTTCAAACCTTTCAACATATCCAGGTAATATTCAAAAGGAAGATCGGGATGAAGCCCGCCAACAATATGAAATTCGCTGACATCTCCACCATTATATTGTTCCGCATCTGAAAAAATATCATCCAACGACTTTTCATACGCATGGGGATGGTCTTCTTTCACGCCAAAAGCACAAAACTGGCAACTATGGATGCAAATATTGGTAGGATTTATATGACGATTGTGAATAAAATAAGTGGTGTCGCCATTCATCCTTTCACGAACTATATTGGCCAGATAGCCAACCCCAAGCAGATCAGGGGTCTTCCAAAGCGTTATGCCTTCTTCTAAAGACAACCGCTCCTGAGCCGTAACCTTTTCATAAATTGGATTTAAATTTTTATCTTCGAACTCAAAAAGCATAAAAAGTCACACGAGTTAAATTATTATAGGAAGTTAAAATTATACTAAATTCCACACCATTGAGAAATAAAGTAATTACCCCCTATCTAAATCCACACACAGTCAGCAACAACAAAAACCATAAGACCAATACTTATAATTCCATTCATATTAAAAAATGCAACATTTATTTTTGAAAGATCATCCGGGCGAACCAACGAGTGCTCATAAGCCAGTAAACACGCGACAATCACCACTCCAACTAAATATAAAATCCCAAGATCGTTCACTGGCTGCAAAAGAATAAGCAGAAAAAGAATCATCAATCCATGAGAAACAAAGGAAATGCGCAGTGCATTTTCAACACCAAACTTTTGCGGGATGGATTGCAGCCCACTATCACGATCAAAATTAACATCCATACAAGAATAAAGAATATCAAATCCAACCAGCCAAAAAACCACCGCCGCCCCGAGAAGCAATGAAACAAAAGATATCTCTTCGCGAATCGCAACCCATGCCCCGACCGGCGCAATTGATATGGCAAGCCCCAACCAGAAATGCGAATAAGCAGTAAACCGCTTCGTCAGGGAATAAAAAAACACAATACCCAAAGCCATTGGCGATAAATAGAGAGCCAACGGGTTTAACATCCCAGCAGCAAAAATAAAAATCGCAGAAGACACAATCAAAAACAGCCAGTAGCTCTTCACATCAACTCGGCCAGAGGGTAACGCTCGATCCTGTGTGCGCGGATTCTTCACATCAAATCGCGCATCCATTATCCGGTTAAAAGCCATGGCCGCACTTCGTGCGCCCACCATACAAACTAAAATCCACAACATTTTTTCAAGTTCTGGCATCCCCTCCGCAGCAATAAAAGCGCTCATTACTGCGAAAGGCAATGCAAAAACCGTGTGCTGAATTTTAATATCCGTAAATATAGCTAAAAGTTTAGCCAGCAAAAGAAAATCCCTCCCAATCACTTAACCGATCTGCAAAAAATATATGATACATTAACCAACTTAATCAAAACCTGCACATCCTAAATGAAAAATTACAGACAACTCCTGATACTACTCGTTCCCTACAAGAAAGCATTGTATGTCGGCGCTGTCTGCCTCATCATTGCCTCACTGACCAACCTTGCCGTTCCTCTCTATATCAAAAAACTGGTCGATGTTGTCATGGTTGAAAAAAACATGGCATTGATGAACAACCTGACCCTGAGCATAGCCGGACTCTTTCTCCTGCAACTCATTTTCTCAACAGCGCATAATTATTTATTCGACCTGACTGAAAAACGCGCCATCACTGACTTTCGCATTAAACTATTCAAACATCTGCATACGCTTTCACTCAGCTTTTTTGTCAAGCGTCGTACCGGTGAAATCGTCTCTCGTATGACTAACGACATCACCACAATAGAAAACATAGTCACGGATCTTCCCGCAACATTATTACAGCAATCCATTCGACTATTCGGTGGCATCATTATCATCACCTATATGAACTGGAAACTGACTTGCCTGATTCTCGTTCTCGCGCCGGTTCTTGTTTTGTTCGCCCGAACGTTTGGCCGCAAACTAAAAAAGCTATCCACAGAAATCCAAGACAAGCTTGCTGTATCCACCACCATACTTGAAGAAAATATTTCCTGCATTCAAGTCGTAAAATCTTTTGTACGCAGCAAACTTGAAAATCAACGTTTCGACAATGCGGTAGAAGATAGTTTCCAATCCGCTAAAAAGCGAGTGATTATTTCCTCGTTTTTTGGTCCAAGTATCGGGTTCATCGCTTTCTCCACATCCCTTATCTTGCTCTGGTATGGAGGACGCGAAGTCATACTCGGAGAAATCAGCCCGGGGGAACTCATCGCCTTCATCCTTTACGCAACCATTATAGCCGGACCGATGGGAAGTTTCGCACGCCTGTACGCACGCATGCAAGAGGGCGTCGGCGCCAGCAAACGAGTGTTTGAAATTCTTGCTATGGAAGGCGAAGTGCGCGACCTGCCCGATGCCAAACCCCTGCCTCGCATTGAAGGCAAAGTAGAACTCGACGACGTCCACTTCCATTACCGCGAAGACCAGGAAGTAATCAAAGGCATCAGCTTCACCGTCGAGCCTGGCCAAACCGTAGCCCTGGTAGGGCCAAGCGGCGCTGGCAAAAGTACATTGGTGCAACTCCTGCACCGGTTCTATGATCCGGTCAAAGGAGAAATCCGTATTGATGGCATTCCCATAAAAACCGTCCAGCAATCCAGTTACTGGCAACAGATAGGGATTGTCCCACAAGAAACGATTTTGTTTGGCGGCACTATCCTTGAAAATATCGAGTATGCCAAACCTGGAGTCACCAAAGAAGAAGTCATCGAAGCCGCGAAAGCCGCCAATGCGCACAACTTTATTATGGAAACACCTGAAGGCTATGAAACGGTGGTGGGTGAAAAAGGCATTCGTCTATCAGCAGGGCAAAGACAACGCATCGCCATTGCCCGCGCTATCTTAAAAAACCCACGCATCCTGATTTTGGATGAAGCCACATCTGCGCTGGATAACGAGTCCGAACTCCTTATACAAGACGCATTGGAAAAATTGATGCAGGGCCGTACCTCGTTCAT
>JAJDAV010000135.1 GCA_029261695.1 Nitrospinaceae bacterium
GGCATATAAAACTGTAGACCTTCACGCCACTTACAAGAGAGGGAAAGGACGTTTTACTGCAAGACTGACCAATCTCTTTGATGAAGCCTATGCCCTTTGGGGTGATGAGTTTTATGCCAATCAGCTGATTCTTGGTTCACCTCGCGCGTTTGAAATTAGCGCTCAATTTGATTTTTGATTAACAGGAGGATACCTCTATTATGCGTTTTTTAACGCTGGCTCACCGCTGGATGGGGGTTGCCTTATGTTTATTTTTTGCGTGCTGGTTTATAAGTGGTGCAGTGCTCATCTATCATCCTTTCCCATCTCTATCCAAAACAGAAAAACTTAAACATAGCCCACATATTGACCTCAACAAAGTAACCGTTTCGCCAAAAGAGGCCGTCAGGATTGCTGGAGTTAATGACTTGGACCGGTTGAGGTTGATTGATCTTGAAGGACAACCCGTTTACATCTTTCACTCCCTTAAAAATAAAATACAAGCGTTAGACGCACAAAGCGGCCAACCTATAAACCCACTGCAAAAAACAGGGGCTAGAAAAATCGCGGAACACTTTTCTGGATTACCTGTTTTAAAAGTCGATGGGCCACTGGATTACGATCAGTGGATTGTGCCAAATCGTTATGACCCTTACCGTCCGTTTTATCGCGTCTCATTCAACGATAAAAAAGCCACCGTCTTATATGTTTCGTCTCACACAGGGGAAGTGTTGCAAAAAACCGAAGGTAGCCAACGAGCCTGGAACTATATTGGTGCCGTCGTTCACTGGATATACCCTACCGTCTTAAGAAAAAACTGGACCGTATGGGACCAAAGTGTCTGGTGGCTTTCTCTGGTTGCAGTTGTAACAACCTTGGCCGGTATGGTCCTGGGGATCACTAATTTACGCAGAAACCCGGAAAGAAATCAAAAAGAATATTCCAGCCCATATAAGGGGTGGTTGCGCTATCACCATATATTGGGATTGTTCTCAGGGATATTTGTTCTGGCATGGATATTTAGTGGTTGGCTATCGATGGATCATGGAAGATTTTTTTCGAAACCAAATCCAGAACCAGACCAAATAAAAAATTATCGTTCTATACCGTTAAAAAAAGCAGTAGAAACTATTCCCTTGGAAGCTTTGCAATCACTGAGCAGCTTCAATGAAGTTGAGTTTTTTGCATTGGGTGGAAAACCATTCTTACTTACAAAAAACTCAAAGGAAATTAAGCTGTTCAAAAATTTTAACGAAAAAAAATTATTATCTACCACGCTCACAGAATCTGAAATCATAAATGCTGTCAAGAAAGCATGGCCAGACGTGGAAGTACAAGCAACCGAGCAACCCACGGAGTCCGATTCTTATGGGAATCTCCGTGAAGGGTCCCTTCCACCCAACACCTTAAGAGTTATTCTGAATAATCCTGTTAAAACATGGGTGCATGTCAATATGGAATCGGGGCAAATCGTATCCGTTATGGATAGAAGTCGACGCCAGTATCGCTGGTTATTTAATGGTTTGCATAGTTTAGACTTTCCGGGACTCGCAAGCAGGAGGCCTCTCTGGGATATTTTAATAATTTTTCTGCTTGGGTGCGGATTTATATTTAGCATTACCAGCGTCAGGATAGGTATAAAGCGACTTTTTAAACATTGATATATAATGCTGCCATCTTAAAAGACAATTGGATTCAATTTGCGGCCTGATGAATGAAACTTAGAATAAACAAAAATATATTTTATCAAAAAGCTTTTATCTTCTCTCTCATTGCGCATGGGGCTGGCTTATACTTATTGACACTTTGGACACCTTCGCAAAATATAATTGAGCCAGAAACAAAGCCAATTCAAATAAATAAGATTATTTTTAATCCGGTGTCGGATCAGGAAAAAGTAAAACCAATGCAGCCTTCAGTCCCAATTCCCAACAATCATCAAAGGCCTTTTCCGGCGACTCCAGGCCCAAGACAGGTTAAAAATCCTGCGGCAGCGGCAACTCTACCCATCGCCATTCAAGATAGACAAAAAGAAAATATTGTCCCCCAACCTCATCCTATGGCGCAGCCGTTAAGAATGGCTAAACTCCTTGCTACGGCGACACCTAAACCTTCAACTTATCAATTGGGATTGCAATCACAAATATTTCGAAAGCCTAGCTCTTCCCCGGTGCGTTCCATTAAGAATATTTCATCCCATCGAAACTTTTTGCAAAAACCTACTTTGGTAAAAGTTTCGCAAAGATTTAATTCGTCCCCTACTCCAACTTCGCAGGTAAGAATTAGAACCTTTCACGCAGCAGACAATTTCAAAGCAGCATCTCCAATCCATAAAGTAGAAAGTAAAATACAAAAAACTCCTTCCAGGAAAATTTATCCTGTGAAGGTTGCTTCTATACCATCCAGATTCGTTGATGCGCCTCAAAGTAAAGACCGGCCCATCAATACTCCTGAGACAATTAAAACTGTCTTAGATTCACCTGACAATGACTTGGGGTATTTAAGGAATGGATTTTCTTCTGATGTAAGAGGGAAGATAGCTATTGCCAAATACTATCCTGGGCTAGCTCGAGAAAAAGGATGGGAGGGAAAACCGGTGATAGAGTTTCAGATAGGAAAGAATGGCGAGTTACTGGATTCTTCAATTGCAGTTTCCTCCACTCATGAGATTCTCGATCTGGCAGCTTTGGATGCTGTAAAAAAAGCGAGTCCCTATCCTAAAATCCCGAAATCTCTACAAACAGATTCCATTAAATTCAAACTACCTATTTCATTCAGGCTTAGCGAACCATGATGCCAGCCTTATTAAGAACAACTTTGTTACTTGTAATGCTCTGCAATGTTGCCCAAGCAACTGTGGTGGAGCTTGACAGTGACTTTGATGGCAAATCCGATCAATGGCACCATAAAAATGAAAATGGAGAACTCGAAAAAACGGAGTTCGACAGAAATGGTGATGGGAAAATTGATCAGATCGAATTTTATGATAAAGGTAACAAACCTTCCCGCGTCAACCTTGACCGCAATTTTGATGGGACTTTTGACCAGATCCAATACTATTCCCAGGATTTTCTACTGACGAAAATCGAAAAGGACTCACAGTTTTCAGGGAAAATAGATTGGCATGAGTTTTACGATACAAATAGTAAAGTTTCACGTTTGGAGATAGATCAAAATGGAAACGGGAAGATTGATGTGTTTCAATATTTTTCTAATAATGGGAAATTATTTAAAATTGAATTTGACACAACCCATGATGGAAAAGTGGATCGCTGGGAAAATTTTGGTGAGAATGAAAATCTGCTTTCAGTTACATTTGATACCAACTCTGATGGAAACCCGGATCAATGGCAGTATTTTAAAAACTCTACACTACTGGAAAAAGTTGAGCACGACAGTAATTACGATGGGAAAGTGGATCGGTGGGAGTACTTTAATGAATCAGGGAATTTTGAAAAAATAGAACTCGACCGAAATCACGATGGCAAGGTTGATTTAGTTAAAAAAGAGTAAGCAAGTTGATTCGGATTGGTCCGCCCCGTTAACGCTTAGTTACGGCGGGAATTATTTTCCCCCAACAAAGAAAATTCCGGCCATTATTTCCCCTTTAATCTAGTTTTTTATCTCGATCTCCATAAACTCCAGACAAATGCCCGGCTGGAAACCCCTCAAATTTGGCATGCAAGTTGCATTTTTGCTCAATAGGATGTGCAAATGAATTACTACTATTACCAAAGGGCCAAGAATATGACTTCAATCGAGGAAAAATTGACACAACTTAATAAGCAGGTGGTTGCACTATTTCAAAATCAAAAATATTCCGAAGCCATTGAAATGGGCAAACAAGCTTTGGAATTAGGGAAAGTACAATTAGGTCACAAACATCCCAATACGATCTCTGCCCTCAATAATCTGACATTATTGTATGACAGAGTCGGAGATCATGCCCGCGCTGAACCTCTACGCCAATGGAACTTACAAATATTGAACACAACCTTGGAACCCCAAACAGCATAAAATAAGGATTCAGAAAATTTTTGTTCTTAATTTTGGTTTGGGTATTTGTATGTCCAATGAAGTCTCAGACCACTCGCATTCTTCTGCTTGTTCTTCCAGCTTCTGATGCAGTTCAATGATATTCATTCCATTGGCTTCGAATTCCAATAGCTTTGCTTTTGATATAGAAATAGAACTATGCTCGGTTTTTTCTACGGGCAGGCTTAGTTTCCCATCTTTATCAAACTCTCCATAGGTCTCGCATCTACTCACCAACTGCTTAATAGTTTTAACACTTCGTGTCAGATTATTTTTTGAGATCATATTTTATCCGTCCTGTCTCTATCGGTATATTCAATTTTCAAACTCCCTTGCTTTGCAGCTTCTATGACTTTGGCGTATAGTTTTTTATAGGCCAGACGGCTCGACTGGATAGACATATCGCCTTCCCCTGCCCTGGCCCCCGTCCCCACCAGCAAACAGCCCGCAGTATTTTCGTCGGTATTACCTACATGTATCAAAATGTATTCGAAGCCCGGCACGTCCAGCACATGCAACATTCCTTGATGAATATCAGAATATTTTTGGCTGTATCTGGAGTGAAAACCGCCTGTTGTACGGACACCTATTTTATAAGTCCCAGAAGGGATTCGAGTTTCTGAAACCACTTTCTCTTCTCTGAATTCATCTTCAAGACCAAAGCACTGAAAGTCTCCATCCAGATAAACAGCACTGAGGGTAGTATCATCGTCACTGGTAAACCTCTCAACTAATAGTTTCATTTCTTCCTAATTTGACAGTTCTACGCGTTTTTTCTGATACTGGTCGAAATTCTCTTTTTCCGGGCAAGTAATAGTGGGGTCTTTCCGGCATTGGTTCTGCTGGTATTCCTGATTCATCCCATACAAGAATCGCTCCAAGGAAAAAGAGCCTCCGGCACAGCCAGAAAACAGTAGAGCTAAAACAATTAATATAAGTGTCCTTCTTATCATTTTTCTAAATATCCACTACAGTAGGCCTTTAGTTTCTCATCTACCTCTATTTTTTTCAATTCCACAACATTAATAATAATTGTCGCAATTTCAAACTCAATTTTGACATACGCAGGGGGGAGTACTATCATAAAACCTTCTAAAACAGGAACCGGGGGATAAGACATATGATCAAGGTTCGAGCGAGCCAGATATTTACCCACTCTATGGAAGATGTGGTGGCAGCAAAAAAATTATTAGATGCCGGTACTTCCTTTGAAGATACCGTTGAAAAATACAGCACCTGTCCTTCTAAAAAAAATGGCGGCGACTTGGGATGGATGCCTGAAGGAAACCTTCAGTCCATAATGGGCCAAGAAATTTCAGAAGATAAATTAGGAGAAATAATTGGGCCGGTACATTCCCAATATGGATATCACATTCTAAGAATCTCTGAGATAGAAATAGAAAAAGTTGAAGGACCGTTTACTGCTGATCTAGCTATGGAAGAAGCAAATAGAATTTTCCCTGACATCCACTCACTACTATTCAAACAATTTCATATTGGAATGCCCGTCACTCCGTATAAACCTGAAGAAACTATCGACTCCGTTTGTAAAACCCATAATGTTCCTGTTGAAGCAGCCTTGGACGCATTGAACAAGGCGTTCTCTGAAACGAATGTTTCTATCATTACATGTGAAGAATTGAAAGCTCAATTGGATTCAGAAAACAAGCCTGTCCTATTGGACATACGTGAAAGCTGGGAACGCGATATATCAAAAATTGAAGGGTCTCATATAATCAATGCAGAAAATAATGAGCACGTTCTAAGTTCGTTCGAAAAGAATCGTGAAATGGTTCTGATTGATTGGAAACAAGACCGCAGCCCCAGTTTCCAAAAGTGGCTGACACAACGCGGATACACCAATATCAAATGCTTGGAAGGCGGTATCGACCTTTGGTCCGAAAGGATTGACACACGTCTCAATCGATACGACATAGATGAAGATGATGGCTACCGCTATGAAGATATTTTGGACGAACCAGACGATCACGAAGGCCATGACCATGAAGGTCATGATCATGATCATCCGGAGGGCTGAACCTATCCAGATTTTATGCTCCCTCAAGACCCGCTACTAGAAATCCAAAATCTCAGCACCTTTTTCCATACCGAAGAAAATATTGTTCGGTCGGTCCGCAACGTAGACCTGACCATTTACCCTGGTGAAACCGTCGCTCTGGTAGGCGAATCCGGTTGTGGAAAGTCAGTCACCTCTTTAAGTGTTATGCGTCTGGTTCCGGTTCCTCCCGGAAAATTTGAAAACGGTCGCATATTATTCAAAGGCAAAGATTTGCTAAAAGCATCTGAACTGGAGATGCAAAAAATTCGCGGGAACGAAATCGGAATGATATTTCAAGAGCCGATGACCTCCTTGAATCCGATTTTCACAATTGGCGATCAGATAATTGAAGCGATCTGCCTGCATCAGGACAAGAACAAAGATGAAGCAAGAGAACTGGCCCTTGAAGTATTAAAAAAAGTAGCAATGCC
>JAJDAV010000136.1 GCA_029261695.1 Nitrospinaceae bacterium
TTTGATCTGGAGTTGCGTGTCCTGATCATAACTGAAACTATCATTGTTATGAATGGTGATCTTCATTTCAAAACGAACGGTTTTAAATTCTTCATCGAGAAATTTGTTGGAGCAGATTCCATAAGTTTCTGATCCCACATCAGCGGCTAGATTAAACTCTTTTGCATCCGGTTCAACTGTTCCTCCGGCAATGATTGAAACTCCACGTGGAACAATAGTACAACGCATCGCCTGTTTATTTTTCGCATCCCAAAGAAAATATCCTCGGTCTTCATGAAATGCATCGGCAGCACCAATTCGCCAGGCTGTCAAAGAGTAACGCAACCCATAAAGAGTTTGTTCGTGGTTGTTGACCGGGCCCATGGGCTCAAAAATCATTTCTTCACGAAATTTATTATTCTCTTCGCTTTTTTTATCGTCATCGGGAGCAATGTCGTCGCCCTTGTCCCCTTGCCATTTGCCTGCCAAAGCTGCCAATGGGCCTAGATTTTTAATGATCTCGTCTGACATAACTCGCTCCTTAAATTAGCCTGAATAAATGTTTGATTGGATTTTGAAAAGAGAAGGAAAGAATAACGAATTATTGCAAAAGGCGCAACAAGAACGTATGGCTTTACAGGTTCGCCCTACTGGCCCCCGCCCTTGGGCGGGCTAGTGGACGAGCTGGTCTTTGAGTTGGTCGATGAGGAGGATGTTGTTGATTGAGATGGCAACTTTATCTGCCATGCGTTCTAGAAACTCAGTGCCGAGTCCCTCATGAAAATGAAACGCTTTGGGGCTACCGAAGGCTATGACCCCAACCAATGTTTCCTGGGCCACTATGGGAATGAGCGCTTCAGATTTGATCGAGTCTTCATCATTGGGTGGACCAAACACTTCAGAGGTTTCAATTTCACCGCGCAAAACAGGCTTGGGGTTTCCATCAAACCAACTGGAAGCGGTATCTTTACTTATAAATTTTACAGTTTCGTCCAGTTCGCCGCGATAGCGTGCGCGCAACCGATCTTCCATAAAATGGTCGGAACCTTGAACAAGACAAACTACAACACTGGGAATACCAAATCGATTGGGAATTTCTTTTCTCAACTGATTGACCATCTGATCGAGATTCGTACTCGTCAAAACCAGTTGCTCTATTTCGAATAAATGATCTTGAATTTTTTCATTTGCACGGGAAATTTCGAATAACCATTCAAGTTTGCTTTTTAAATGTTCCTTATCATCATGCACCCGCTTAATAATACGGTCGGCAAGGCTCAATGTGCTCATCGGTTCAATAGGAAGATCTTCTTCTTCTATTTCTTTTATCTTTCTCAAAAGCTCGGGGTACTCATTAAAAAATTCCGGATGCTCATTCAGATAAATCGCAACTTGATCTTTGTTCATTTCAATTCCCTTTTAGATCCTTATTTTTCGAGACAGGTAAATAATATAGCATAAACCCAGCCGGCAATAAACAGATAAAGCTAAAAAAATCATATAGTTATGTAAATTTTCTTTGTGATATTTTTAGCAAAGGCTTTAAAACTAAAATTTCCTGCCCTGAAAATATTTTTTTCTATTCTATATGATATAAGGTAAACCGAAGCTTATTACCAAACTTCAAAATATCCTCAAAAAATTTAAGATTCAGGGTTATGGAAACCATAAAGGTGGCAAACAGCCAAGGGCAGGAGGGAATTTTGCAGGCGTTGGAAAAAGTTCAGCCGGGGATGACGGTTGAGCTGGAAGCAGGTGAATACCGATTAGACCAAACTTTGTATTTACCATCGGGAATTTTTTTCTCAGGACAAGACAAAACCAAACTGATTTTCGATACGGGAATACTCCAATCTCAACAAGCTTGCTTATGTCTAATAAATATTGAAAATACGGAAGTTTCCAACCTCCAAATCGAAATTATCGAGAAGAATCCCCTACATTCCAACCCACCTCTGGAGCCTGATAATATTGAGGAAAAGAAAATTGAAAAACAAGATATTGTAGTCATCGATTCAGCTAAAAATATCCACCTAAAAAATATTTTTATCCAACCCGTCGATAATTTTCAAGAATTAGACTGTGGTGTTTTTATTACTGAATCTATAACTATAGTTATCACCAATTGCGAAATTCAAAATTGCTATGAAGGCCTGCATGCAAAAAATTCAAAAAATATAAATATCCTCAACAACCGCCTTCACCACAATATATTAAACGGGATAATCTACCAAAGCTCCGAAGGGCTGGCTGAAAACAACGAGTGCTGGGAAAATATAAAAAGTGGAATTAATGCCATTGCCAATGAGAGCATAGGCCCTGCAAAACTTCATGCCCGCAACAACCGCTGTCACCACAATAAATCAAACGGGATTGTCTACGAAAGCTCCGAAGGGCTGGCTGAAAACAACGAGTGCTGGGAAAATAAGGGTGGTGGAGTTGTCGCCATTGCCTTTGAGATCATAGGCCCTGCAAAACTTCATGCCCGCAACAACCGCTGTCACCACAATAAACAATACGGGATTGTCTACCAAAGCTCCGAAGGGATGGCTGAAAACAACGAGTGCTGGGAAAATGAAAAAAGTGGGATTTTGGCCATTGCCGATGAGATCATAGGCCCTGCAAAACTTCATGCCCTCAACAACCGCTGTCACCACAATAAAACAAACGGGATTAACTACCAACAATCGGAAGGGCTGGCTGAAAACAACGAGTGTTGGGAAAATGAGCATGATGGAATTTTGGCCATTGCCAATGAGAGCATAGGCCCTTCAAAACTTCATGCCCTCAACAACCGCTGTCACCACAATAAACAAAACGGGATTGCCTACCAAAGCTCCGAAGGGCTGGCTGAAAACAATGAGTGCTGGAAAAATGAGAATGGTGGAGTTGCGGCCCTTGTCAGTTTAGAGTGCAAAATCCCTTCAAAACTTCATGCCCTCAACAACCGCTGTCACCAAAATAAATACTATGGAATCGCCTTCCAAAGCTCTTTGGGAAGCATTGAAAAAAATAATGACTTGGTCTCTGACCCCATCTCGGTTTCTATCGCCCAATCATCTGAAATTCGGGTCATTGGAAAAAATCTAGATGAAATCTTGCCCTTCATTACGAAAGACGATTCCAGCTCCTATTCTCTAGTATCTAAAACATTTTATACCATTGCCTCTGAACCAACCGCGCCCTTTGTAGAAATTCCAAATTATAAAGTACCAATCCCTATCAAGGGCTCCGAAAGTCTGACTAGTTTTCTCCATTCTCGAGGTTGCATGAATTGTTTGGAAAATTTTTGGAACGCACGAAATCCGGAAAAAATTGAAGGATCAAAACCCATTGAGGGAAAAAAATTTCGTCCTTATTCTCTGGTGATGGAAAAAGAAAATAACTCCACGGAAAAAGTGCCACCGATTGTAATCAAAGCCGGCACGACCGAAACCCAACCAAACCCTTTTCAGCTGATTCATCATTTTTCCAAAAAAATATATAAATCTAAAAAACATATCACAAACCATAAAAACGAGGGATCAGAATGGAATGATTCCGCCGTTTTCATTTGCTCGGCAAATCCAGAAGTTAATCTCGATGCTGAAGAGATGCTAAAAAAACTGGGCTCGCATATATGTAATAGTGAAGGCAAATGGGAGGAAGCATCATCCATCCTGAACGATGAAAGTGATGAAGTTTCGGAAAAAATCTGGTACCGACGACTTCTTTATTCACATTTCAATTTTTCTGAAGATGAAAACGAGGGAAAACTTTTTGAGGTGTTCGCGTCAGAAACAACCAGCACTAAAATAAATAGAGCATTTTTGTTGTTTATGTTTTTCTGGTTACGCCCTATTGTTCTTTCATGTTTTGCGGTTGTTTTTGCAATGTTTTATTTATGCAATCAACTTTACCCAACTGAAGTTTATCAATTTTCTCAGCAATACAGCATATATTTTCAGGAATTTTTAACGCCAAAACCTGGGCTCTGGGGTTTTTTATTTCCTTATTCCTTCACCATCACTTTAATTTTTATTGTCCTCAATTCGACAATCATTGCATTTAATTCTTTTATTCAGCCGACTTTCTGGCAATTACCCTCCATTCCAATTCTCCAGGAATTGTTTTTAAAGTGGTTGAAAATAACCCATATAATAAATTGGTTAAAAGCCCAGAAACTTTTTTCCAATGAAGGAAATGTCTATGAATGGGGTTGGAAAAAGGCTATTCGAAAATTTTTATGGGATACCTGGTTTCCTTTTTTAGGTCGCGAAAGAATCGCCGTTCTAGTTCTCGATGATATAGAACGACTCACTCAACTGGATCAGGAGTGGTTAATACAAATACAAAAACTGGCAAAAACCGAAAAAAGACATCTGTTAATAGTTTTTCGTGTTCGTGAAGTTGGATTTGTCCCAGAAATTTTACAAGGGCTAAAAAGCCAGGGGAAATTTGATAATGTTTATGTCGGACCCATAGAGGAAATGTCTTCCTCTTTGCTGGATTTTGATTTCTCCAAATTTAGTAAAATTCATGAACCTCAAAAACGCCTACAAAAGCTTTTATTTGGCAATCTGGATTCTTCAGGAGATGCATCTGTCAATGTTTTAGATCCTACCTGGACCATGGTCGATATTCCTGCGCTCTTAAGCCTGGCCAGTTCTATCAAACTTCCCATACATATAAAAATGGCGAGAGGTCACGAACCCGATAAAATTTATCGCAATAACCCCGATTCAAATTCATTTTATTCAGTTTTAAATAGCTGGGACCCATTTTTTGATGTCACAAATTTTAACGAGAAGCAAGAAAGGGCTATGGAATTTTTAGCTGACTCACACGCTGTAATCATGGAAAAACGATTGCACAATTCCGCGCCCAAAAAATTTACTCGCATGGTAGGAAAACATAGCTCGCGAAAAGAGATTTTTGAACTTTTATATTCCTTGCGAAATTGTTTTATAGAAAGGGAAAAGTTCGAAAATCATGGGCAAAGCTTATTTCTTTTTTATATTATGGAAGCACTGCAAATGGGGCAATATTATTTTATTGATAAAGCCCTAAGGAAACTTGAAACTGACAATGGGCGAAAATCCATTTCCGCCTTGCTTGCTTTTGAGTCGGCAATCAAATTGTATGAAGACTGGAAAAGCTGCCGAAACTCCATTGAATGGCCCAACCATAAAAAAGAGGAAAAAAATGTAGAGGAGTTAGAAAAATTACTAGTGGATAAATGGATGCCATTGATTGAAAAGTTGCTTCAAACAGACCATATTGCTTACAATCGTATTTCAGGTCTACTTTTCCTTCTCGGTGAGAACCCCGCATTTAGCTGTCCTAAGCTATCAGAATTCATCAATTCCGTTGAAAAAAGCACACAATTAGAATCAAAAATACAAATTCCCTCTAAACCTGAAATTCTTACCGATCGGTTTTTGAAAGAATGGAGAGATGGTCTTTTTAAATTTCGACGGCTTTCATACAACTCGCAAAAAGATCTTTCCAAAATACTGTTTCGCCAAGAATGGGCTACACTGCCTGATAGTTTTCGTAAAAATTTTAATACCGGACTCAAAATTTCCTGGCCATTCTATTTTGATATGCTGATAAAAACTATCCGAACAGGTGACTGGAAGGCCCATTTTCCTTTTTTGGTCACGCGACCCTTTTGGTTTTCCGTTGGTATATCTCTTATTATGGAAAGAAACTGGCCAAATGAAGAATGTCTTGAAAAATGGGGGCGCATATTAATTCTACTTCGAGACTACAAACGCATAGATTTTCAAATAATGACTGAAAACACATTTAAGCAAGAAATCCTAACTAAAGACGAATTAATTAAATTTGAGAAATTAATAAAGGCGGAGCAGGAGAAACTTGATAACTCAAAAAATTCGGAAAACCCAGAAAACCCAAAAAGCTCAGAAAGTTCAGAAAGCTCCGAAAAATATAAAACACCACTTATGCGCCAAATTTTGAAATATTTATCAGAGGCAGAGCCCAAAAATTTATCTGACCCCATCAGCACTAAAAATGAACAAGATCTGGATGAAACTCAAATCTTAAAAAACCTTTTTTTAAACAATGAGTCTTTTGCGGCATGGAGTATAGATCTAAACGAAGCCCTAATAGAATACTGGTCTCTGGAAAATAAAATTAAAAACTTCGAAGAAATTCCCCAAGGTGTGACTTACGGAAGATTAAAAAGTGAGGCGGGTTGGGAGTTAGCCAAATTATCTTATTAATTTTTTAGATGTAAATTTTTCTTACTACACTCTAGCATAGTAGCAGCCTTGTTATACTTTTGCTTCTTCGGGAGGCGCGGCGGGAGGTTTGGGTGGGGCTTTATGGCCACAGCCCAGAGGTGCAATGAGCAAGGATAAAATAATTAAAGCAGTCAAAAATGTGTTACGCATTATTTATCCTTTTTATTTTAGCTTTTTAGTCAATCGTGTAATCTGGATGCGAACTTGTTTTTTTGCGGTTCCTCCATAAATATTTTTTCTATCCACAGAGTTTTTTAGAGCAATATGTTCGAACACTTCATTATCAAATCGTTTGGAAATTTTTCGAAGTTGAGCCAGAGAAAGGTCAGTTAATGTTTTTTCATTTTCCAAACAGAAGGCCACGGTTTTTCCAGTAATTTCATGGGCCTCGCGAAATGGCACTCCCTTTAAAACTAGATAATCTGCTAAATCCGTTGCGGTGAGAAAACCACTGCTTTCTAAATCTTTCTGCCCAATCGGTAAAAACTTGGCAGACTTCATCATATCCGTAAAAATCCTGAGACAGACCTTGACCGTATCCGCTGTATCGAACAAAGGTTCTTTGTCTTCCTGCAAATCTTTATTATACGCAAGCGGCAACCCCTTCATCAAAGTGAGCAAAGATACAAGGTTACCAAATACTCTTCCTGATTTTCCGCGAATGAGTTCCGCCGCATCGGGATTCTTTTTTTGCGGCATGATGCTACTGCCTGTTGTAAATGCATCTGAAAGTTCCAGGAAACCAAATTCACTTGAGTTCCAAATCACCACTTCTTCACAAAATCGACTGAGATGCATCATGACTAATGCTGAAGCACTACAAAACTCTGCCGCGAAGTCACGATCGGCAACGGCATCCATACTGTTATGAGAAATTTCAGGAAAGTTTAAAAGTTTGGCTGTGATCTTTCGATCAATAGGAAAATTGGTGCCTGCCAAAGCTGCGGAACCTAGCGGCATTACATTGATCCGCTTATAGGCATCGAGAAAACGTTCTTTATCACGAAGCATCATCTCTACATAAGCCAATAAATGGTGCGAAAGTAAAACAGGTTGTGCACGTTGCAAATGAGTGTAACCGGGAATGACATGGTCAATATTTTTTTGCGCAATTGAAACCAAAGCCTTACATAATCGGTTCAGCTCTCCAACGATATCATCAATTTCTTTTCGTAGATAAAGCCTGATATCAAGGCAGACCTGATCGTTGCGGCTTCGCGCCGTG
>JAJDAV010000137.1 GCA_029261695.1 Nitrospinaceae bacterium
CTCATTACCTTTTTGGCAACGTTCATAATGGTATCAAGCAGATTGCTGAGATTTAGCTCGGAATTTAACAGGGAGGTGATTTTATAACAGGTCTCCAATTGATAAACCCGTTGTTCGAGTTGAACGAGCCGATTGTCTTCAGGGGTTTGATTGGTCATATATAAGACTTAGTCTACTTGAGGGGCGAGTTTAAAGTATTTCTTTAATTTGAGCATTAACATAGCTAAAATAAAAATTGGGGTCAAACCAATTAACCGACTAGCATGGGGTGTGATCCGTCTATCCCCGATCTGGCAGAATTTTAGACAGGCGATACCTTTTCCCATGGCTATTAAGCTGCCAAGTGGGGATTAACTTTATGGTTTTTATTAGGTATGATAAGAAAACAGGATTTAAATAAAAACTGGTCTAATTTAAGCACTATCTTATTGGATTCGCTTCCAAGAAATATGCAGGAGGATGAGAAAGAGTGGGCGGTTTACCATTGGAACCTGGTGGTTGGAAAAGAGATAGCAAATGTATCCACCGTTGAAAAGATAACTCAAGGTACATTACATGTCCATGTTCAGGGAGCAGAATGGTTGCCAGCAATTAAAAGTTTAAAAAATAAGATAATTCAAGAATTAAACAGCAAGGCAGGAAAACACCTGATAGAAAAAATTAAATTAAAAACGTAGCTTTAAAAAAAATTTAAAAAACATAATGATAAAGAAGAAACAATTATCGAGGAATACACCAATGGATAATCCCTTTTCATCGAAATTAGAAGGAATGAGTGGATTATCAATAGTAAAAACTCTTGTGTCTGGAGTTTTATGTCTATCTCTTTCCAATTGCACAACCATGAGCCCTCAAACAGAGACGCAGCCAAAACACTTGGATCTTTCTGCCTCCTATGCCGCGAAAATGTATGAGCAGAAAAAGCGCCAATCCCAACACTTGGAAAGCAAAGACCCTCGCGCTTATTTTCATTTTCTTATGTCATTAGAGTCCGAAAAGAATTATCAGTTTGAAGAGGCGGCTTCACATTATAAAGAGATTGTTAAATATGACCCGGACACTGAAAAGTTCTTTGAAAAGTGGGTACGCCTAAACTTGCGAATAGGAAAATTGGATGAGGCGGTTAAAGCCGGTCAAGAAGCTTTAAAGCGGTTCCCAAATAACAAAGGAATCCATATGGATATGGCCGACATTTTGGCCAGCCAAGGGAAAACCGATGAAGCAATTTATCATTATGAAAAAGTAGTTCAAATCTCACCCAAAAACTCCCGCTCCATTTTTTTAAAGGGAACCGCCTTGGAAAGCCAGGGAAAATGGAGCCAGGCAAAAGATATGTATTTGAAGGCCGCCGAAATGGAACACAACAATCCATTGGGCCAATTCTATTTGGGCCGAGCGCTATTACAAAACAATGAGATTGAAGAAGCCGAAAAAAGATTTCAAATGGCAGTAATCTTGAAACCCAATTTATTACAAGCTAGAAAGTACCTTGCCTGGGTTTACGAGCGATTAGGAAAAAGTGAAGAAGCTCTTAAAGAGTACAATCTACTATTAAAACTCAGACAGAAAAATCCTTTTATCGAAGAAAGAATTGCAAAAATTCAAAACCTTTCTGAGATAGCCTATAAAAATGAAATTGCCCTTCATAAAGGGATACCCGCCGAATTGGAAGAACAACCAAACGTCCACATGAGAATTGCTGCGATATATTTTGAGGAGAACCTTTTCTTAAGGGCATTGGATGAGTTTCAGCTTGTTTTAGCAGCCAGTGATCATAAAGACCCGCATGTTCTCATGGCGCGGATATATGAAAATCAGGGCCGGCTGGATAAGGCTATAGAACAATTTGAAATACTCAGAAAACTTGAACCGGAATCAATGGATATCCTTCGATATACCGCGCGGCTATATCACTTGGACGGCAAAACAAATGAAACTATCAGGCTTTTAAAAAGCGCGGCAGAAGTAAATCCTGAAAATGACCAAATTTATCATTCCTTAGCTCTGGCTCATATGTCTCTCAAGGAAAATGATAAAGCCGTAGAGAGTATGAAAAAAGCATTAAGCCTGAATCCGAAAAAAGACTCTTATTATTTTGAGTTGGGCGCTTTGATGGAAAAGACAGGGGACTTTAAAGGTGCGATTGAAAATATGCGACAAGCCATCGAAATCAACCCTCTGCATTCCAATGCCCATAACTTTTTAGGATATATATATGCCCTTGAAGGTCGTGACCTTGATAGAGCTTTGGAGCACCTGAAAAAAGCCCTCACAATTCAACCTCGCAACGGATACTTTTTGGACAGCTTGGGATGGATTTATTTTAAAAAAGGCGAACCTAAAAAAGCTCTTGCGCAAATTCAAAAAGCCTTGATCTATACCGACCCTGACCCTGTGCTTTACGATCATCTCGGGGATATCTTGTTTTCTCTAAAAAATTATGATGAAGCAACAGGGGCATGGAAGAACAGTCGTTCTTTAACACTCCATCAAAAAAATGACCTAGGCGGGGAAATGCCTAACCCTCAAGTCCTCCAAGAAAAAATTGAAAAAGCAAAAAAACTTATCCAACAAACTTACTAAATCCATTTTAGGAGAAATCACAAAAGCCCCGTATTCTTTTGGATATCAGGTGGCTTTTATTTTTGTTTTCTTTTTTCTTGCAGGTTGCCAAAGCTCAGTTGAAAAAGTACCTCCGCATTTTTCTAAAGAAACCATCACTTCCGGTTATATATTTAATCGACTGCAAACGCGTGCAGATCAGATCCATAGCGTTAAGTCCTTTGCGCGTACCACTTTTATAGGCAAAGAATTCAAACAATCTTTCCGCCAAACTCTGTTGATAAAAGGTAATGGTTCAATTCGTGTCGACACATACGGGTTATTTGGCCAGGCGATGGGGGTTTTTATCCGTGCTTTCGGGAAGATGCAGTTTTTGGATCCCACAAAGAACAAGATCTATTCGGGCCTTGATGTAAAAAGCATGTTGCGTAATTTGCTTGGAACGCAAATAGATTTTAATGAACATTTAAGAATATTTGTTGGGCATATCCCGAATTTTGAGTTTCTCCAGGTAGAAAGTTCCCGGCTAGATTCAGATAGAACTAAATATATTCTTAAGGCAAAAGATACAAAGCGCAGTGGAGAGGTTCTCCTCCATATCGACTCAACCACTTTACTGCCGATAGAAATGACTCGAATAGAAGAAGGTCAAAAACGGTATTTTGTAGAATGGCAGGAGTACAAAAAAATTGGTTCGATAGATTGGCCGCATCTGATCACACTAGAATTTCCCGCAAGGCAGGAGTTACTAAGAATTAAGTATAAGGACCCAACCTTGAACGACAAAATTTCTCCAGACACCTTTAAACTAACGCCAACAACAATTTCAAAATAAAATGCCTCCCTCTAAGAGACTACAATTTAAAACTCCCGCAAAAATTAATTTGGGGCTTCAAATTAATAAGAAAAGAGAAGACGGATTCCACGAGCTAGAAACCTTGTTTCAAATGGTGGCTTGGTTTGATGATATTGAGTTAGAAGAAACCCAGGAAAAAGTTGAACTGTTTTGTGATACTCCGGGAATCCCAAATGATGAAACCAATTTAGTTGTCAAAGCAGCCAGGCTTTTGCAAAATCATTTTCCTGATAAATGTGGTGGAGTAAAAATTAAGCTGAAAAAGAATATTCCTTCAGGAGCGGGGTTAGGAGGAGGAAGCGGAAATGCTGCTGGAGTCCTGCTGGCTCTAAATCATTTGTGGAATTTAAAAATACCAAGGGAAGAGTTAATTTCAATGGCATCTGAGCTCGGTTCCGATGTGCCATTTTTCCTTATGTCTCCCTGTGCAATTGGAACCGGTAGAGGTGAAATTCTGCAACCGATTGAAAACCCAATTAACTTTTATATTTTAATGATTTACCCTGGATTTCCCATCTCCACCCCCTGGGTCTATGGCAATCTAAAATTGAAGTTGACAAAGGCCGAAAATAATATTAGCATTTTGACTAATTTTCTTACGCGCTCGGAGTTTGCCCAGTTGGGGGCAGCCCTCTACAACGACTTGGAACCCGTTGTATTTAAAAGGTATCCAGAGGTTTTAAAGATAAAAGATGAGTTGCTGAACTCAGGAGCTGGAGGTGCGCTCTTGTCGGGAAGCGGTTCTACTGTCTTTGGAATTTTCGATGATGCCGAGATTGCGAAAAAAGCGCTAGCCAGATTTACGGGAGAAAAGTACAGAGTGTTTCTGGCTAAAAGCGTCACTCGCTTTTCTGAATTTTTTCCTGAAGAAATGATATCGGCTTTTTAACAATGATTTTTTCATTGTAAGAGGCCTTTTCGTCTTTAACCCATACCGTCCTCACTTGTTCTCCTTTTCAGGAGTGACAACATCGGGGGAAGTATTTGGGTGACGAAGTTAATTTATTAAAAGGTTCACAGCCTTGGGGCGTCGTCAAGTGGCTAAGACACAGGATTTTGATTCCTGCATTCGGAGGTTCGAGTCCTCCCGCCCCAGCCAGATTTTTTTTAAGGATGATAAATGTTTTCCAATGATAATAGGCGTGTGCTGGTTTTTACCGGTCGGGCAAACCAGAAGCTAACTGAAGAAATTTGCCAGTACATGAAAGTGCCGCTGGGAAAAACGGTAATCCGTGATTTCTCCGATAAAGAGATCTATGTACGGATTGAGGAAAATGTTCGTGGTGGAGACGTTTTTGTTGTGCAGTCCACTTGTTATCCTGGCAATACCAATTTAATGGAGTTGCTGATTATGATCGATGCGCTGCGTCGCTCTTCAGCAAAAAGAATCACAGCCGTAATTCCTTATTATGGATATGCTCGTCAGGACAGAAAAAACGAGCCTCGGGTTCCTATTACATCCAAGCTGGTTGCTGATTTAGTTGTCACAGCAGGAGCAGATCGGGTTTTAACTGTCGATTTGCATGCCGGGCAGATTCAAGGATTTTTTAATATCCCTGTGGATCATTTGTTCGCAATAAATGTTCTGATCGACTATATCAAAGGGTTGAACCTGAAAAATATGATTGTTATTTCACCAGATGCCGGTGGCGTGGAAAGGGCTCGTGCCTATGCAAAACGGTTGGATAGCTCTCTGGCAATCATAGACAAACGCCGAGATATCCCCAATGAAGCCAAGGCAATGAATATCATTGGTGATGTAAAAGGAAAAATAGCTTTTATTGTAGACGACATGATTGATACAGCGGGAACGCTGATGGAAGCGACAGATGCGCTTCTAGGGGCAGGGGCTAAAGAGGTGCATGCTTGTTGTTCCCATCCAGTTTTATCAGGTCCGGCGGGAGAGCGTATTGCAAACTCACCGATTAAGTCGGTGGTTACAACCAATACCATTCCCTTGAATGATGAGCTGAAGAAAAATCCTAAGATAAAAGTGTTATCTGTTGCCTCCCTATTAGGTGAAGCAATTTTAAGAATTCATCAGGAAACCTCAGTTAGCTCCTTGTTCGATTCTACCAAGGACTAAAAAAGAGGGGTTCTCTTTCAGAATATTTTTTTACATTGATCGGAGTTTAGAATGTCAGCTTTAACCGGAAAAATAAGAGTACCAAATGGTAAATCAGCAGCACGGAAATTGCGGTCGGATGAATGCATCCCAGCAGTTGTTTATGGTCTCAATGATAACGTCAGCTTGTCCGTCAACCCAAAAGAATTAAAAAAATTAATTGATGACAAGGGACGCAACGTTCTGATCGAACTTAAGGTCGATGGTGATTCGGCTGAAAACAGAAACGTGGTGTTACAAGAATTTCAAGTCCACCCCCTGAGACCTGGCTGGGTGCATATAGATTTCCTTGAAATTGATGTAACCAAAAAGATCAAAGCAAAAATCCCGGTTATTCTGGTTGGAGTTTCTCCTGGAGAAAAACAAGGGGGCCATGTAAACCATATTATCCGCGCTTTGGAAATTGAAAGCTTGCCGAAAGATATTCCTGAAAAACTGGAAGTGGATATGAGTGCTGTTGAACTAAACCAGATGATTCACGTTTCAGATTTGAAATTTGGCGAATCGGTAACAATTGTGAATGATCCTCAAGACATAGTGGTGAATGTTCACCTTGAAAAAGTCAAAGAAGAAAAAGCTGAAGGTGAAGAGGGCGCAGAAGGAGCTGAAGGCGAGGCTGCTGCGGCTCCCGCAGAGGATGCTGGGAAGAAAGAGGACGGTAAAAATTAATTGTGTTTTTGATTTTAGGCTTGGGCAATCCCGGGTCGCGTTATGAGCAGACACGGCATAATGCGGGTTTTCTTGTTTTAGATAATCTGGCTGATAAGTACAAAATCAAGCTGGGTCAACATAACTATCGTTCCCTTTACGGAAAAGGGGAAATTGAAGGAATTCCGGTTATCCTAGCGAAACCGATGACCTATATGAACGAAAGCGGAAAAGCAGTCAAAGCTCTTCTTTCCGCTTTTTCTCTTTCCCCTGAACAAATTCTGGTTATACATGATGATATCGATCTTCCACTTGGAAAAATAAAAACCAAGTTTAAGGGAGGCGATGGAGGCCAATTAGGAATACGATCAACCATACAAACTTTACGAACCCGTGAGTTTTGTCGGGTGCGCATCGGGGTCGACCGCCCTGAAGATAGAGAAGATATAGTCGATTACGTTCTGTCTCCTTTTCCAGAAGAAGAATCGGGACAATTAAATGAAGTTATGAATCAAGCGGTGCTAACGATAGAAGCAACGCTCAAAGAACTCTATAAACGAAACAACCCTACGGAGGAGTATTAAGAATGTTAACGGAACACAAAGGAGAAATGGCCTTCATCGGCTTCGCTATGGTGGCATACTTAGCGATGGCTGCTATGGATGTGTCGCAAAATTATGTGTATTTCGCTGTTGTTTTTGGTTTCTTCGGTCTAATCATCGCTTGGAAACTTTTTGAAGGCGTCGATGACGAGTCCCCCGGAAATGAAAAAATGACAGAAATTGCCGATGCTATCCATGAAGGAGCCATGGTCTTTCTTTCCAGGGAATACAAAATCCTCGGCTACTTTATTGCAGGCATCTTTCTACTTCTGCTTTTCCTGATTTCCATGCAAAAAGGATTGTGGATCGGATTCTGGACAGCGATTTCTTATGCTGTCGGAGCTGGGTGTTCCATGTTGGCCGGTTTTTTCGGAATGAATGCAGCGACAACATCTGGTGTTCGCACCTCTCAAGCCGCGGTTGATGGCGGACAATCCAAAGCACTTCTGATCGCATTCAATGGCGGTGCAGTAATGGGGCTTTGTGTGGCAAGTTTAGGCCTTATTGGTGTCGGAGGATTATTCCTTCTGTTCGGTCGTGGGGAATCTTTTACTGTTATTAGCGGGTTTGCCATGGGAGCCAGCTCTATTGCGCTGTTCGCTCGAGTAGGTGGCGGTATCTATACTAAAACCGCAGACGTAGGTTCTGATCTGGTAGGTAAAGTGGAAGCTGGTATTCCGGAAGATGATCCACGAAACCCAGGTGTAATTGCCGATAACGTAGGCGACTGCGTAGGCGACACGGCAGGGCTGGGTGCGGATATTTTTGAATCTTATTGTGGTTCCATGATCGCGGCTATCGTTATTGGTGCCAGTATGACGACCTTGCGGTTCGAATACATGGCTCTTCCTATTATGATAGCCATGGTGGGTTTGATTGCCTCGGTCATTGGTATTCGTGCCATGACATCTTTAGGCAACATGGACCCCTCAGCAGCACTTAGAAACTGCACATTTATCAGTGCGGGCGCCATGTTATTCGTGGCATTTTTCCTTATCAAAGTTATGACTCTCCCTTCAGGCGTCTTTATTGCGCTCTTGTTCGGTTGTCTGGCAGGTATTGGTATCGGTTTGATCACCGAATATTACACGGCTAGTAAGCCAGTTGTCCGTATTGCTGAGTCAAGCAAAACAGGCGTAGCAACGGTAATGATCACCGGACTTGCAGTGGCCATGGAAAGTTGTGTTGTTCCTATCGTGATTATTGCATTGACCATTTTTGTTAGTGCCGAATCTGCGGGGCTATATGGTGTTGCACTTTCTGCGGTGGGTATGTTGGCAACAGTAGGCATTACCATGTCGGTTGATGCATACGGTCCAATCGCTGATAACGCAGGTGGAATTTCAGAAATGGCAGGACTGGGAGACGAAACACGAAAAATTACCGATGGACTGGATCAAGTGGGTAACACCACAGCAGCTATCGGAAAAGGGTTTGCAATTGGTTCAGCAGCTCTGACTGCATTAGCTCTATTTGCAGCGTTTACCCAAGCAGCGAATATTGAATCCATTGATATCACAAAAACTCATGTGGTAATTGGTATGTTCCTCGGCGGAGTGGTTCCGTTTTATGTTGCAGCTCTGACCATGACTTCAGTTGGTAATGCTGCGATGACCATGGTTGAAGAAATTCGCCGACAGTTCCGTGAAATCCCGGGATTAATGGAAGGTACTGGCAAACCAGACAGCGCACGTTGTATTGACATCAGTACGCAGGCCGCTCTTAAAGAAATGATTGCACCAGGTGTGGTGGCTTTCTTAACACCTATCATTGTAGGTTGGATGCTGGGTGCAGAAGCACTGGGTGGAATGTTGATGGGTGCAACTCTGGTTGGTGTTCTTCTAGCGCTGTTCATGTCGAACGGTGGTGGCGCCTGGGATAATGCAAAAAAATATGTGGAAGCAGGGAACCTGGGCGGTAAAGGTTCTGACGCTCATCACGCAACAGTAGTGGGAGATACGGTCGGTGATCCTCTTAAAGACACCTCTGGCCCTGCAATGAACATTCTCATTAAATTGATGTCCATTGTTTCGCTGGTTATGGCACCGTTTTTTCTCTAGAAGTTTTAGTTTCATCTAAAAGGGATGGGGGGATTCCCCCCATCCCTTTTTGTTTTTCAGGAGATTGTAATTGTTAAAATTTGGTATTCATGATTTCATCAATGCTCAACCCATATTAGCTACCTTGCTGGATATGGGTGAGTGGATAAAGCTGGATATCCACACGGCTACCCCTGCTCGCCTTGCGGATCAACTGAGCCTGGGGAATTTAGATTTTGCCATGATTCCTGCGATAGAATATTTAAAACGGGCAGATAGCCTGCGTTTATTGCCGGGAATATCCATTGCATCCAGAAACCAGGTAGGCACTGTTTTGCTCGTTTCTAAATATCCGCTAACCTCCATTGAATCTTTAGCTATTGATAATCGGTCACGCACTTCTGTGGCTTTATTGAAACTGATGTTTAAGGATGAGTTGTCACCAAAACTGAAATGGGTAGACTGCGATCCAGACCCTGAAAAAATGTTGCAAGAGCATGATGCCGCGCTCATTATCGGTGACCCCGCTTTAGGTTTTAAAAAAGAAGGGACAACAATTTACGATCTTAGCGAAGAATGGTATCAGAGAACGGGCAAGACTTTTGTGCACGCTGTGATTGTAGCTAGAGAGGGAGTTGAAATTGACGAAAGAATTGTGGAGATATTTCGTGTGGCAAAGCAGGAAGGATTGATGAAAATAGCCACTATCGCCCGTGCTCAGACCCGCAAAACAGGCATCCCCGAACCTTTGTTGATTGATTATCTAAAAAATAAAATTCGTTATAATCTGGGAGCCGAAGAATTAGACGGATTGAGCTATTTTCAATCTCTTTGCCAGTCCGCCGGACTGATTGAAAAAAAATTCCCCTTCGAATTCGCCTACGATGAAGGAACTAACTAAATCAACCTAAAGATTTCATTAGAAAATCTTTTCCTTTGTTGAATCCTGCTTTAACCAGCTCACCTACTTTTGCCAACGTCGCTTCAAAAAAATCGAGATACGCTTGAACTGCTTCATTTCTCTCAACTTCTACTTTCTGTGCAGGTTCGGGTCTGTGAAAAGGCTCTTTCACAACTGGGGAAGGTTGTTGGTGCGAAGTTGTTACAACAGGGGCGGGTTCCATCTCTTCGACGGGTTCTTCTTCAAACTTTTCAGGCTCTTCAATTGCAGATTTTGCTTCCTGCACCACCTCCGGTTCTACTAATGTATCGCTACCGGATATTTTTGCAGGATAATCGGAAACTATCACCTCCATTACCGGCTCCGTTTCCGAACCACTGACATGCTCTTCAATGGAAGGCGATGGAACTGTTTCCTTAGGAGGTTTATTTTCTAGAACGGGAATTTTTATTTCAGGAGCAATGATCTTTTCTTTGGGTTGAGAGACCCGCTTTTCAGAAGAGGGAGGAGCAGGTACCAATTTGGCGTACTGCTGTTCTAGTGGTTTTACAAGCGGTTCAACCCATTCCCTGATTTGTTTTGGAACTTGATCGGTGTAGTAAAGATAGCCACTTCCCCCGGTTAATAGCAAAAGGATGAAAATAAAAAACCCACAGCCCTTTTTCTTTTCCGGAGGAAGAACTTCCCCATCTTGCTCTTCAAATTGCGGATCGTCTTGAGTCGAATCGGAGGATGTATTTTCAGTTGCCTCTTCCTCATTAGATGCAACTATCTCATCTTCAGGAATCTCTGAGTCTTCCGGTTTTTCCGATTCTGTATTTTCTTGCATGTGGGGAATTACCTAGTCACATCTGCTAAGCGTGATAACTCTTGCGAAAGCTGTATGGGCTATCACCCGAGGCCGTTAGTCCACCCACTATGTGGGAGAAAAAATTATAGCTAAAATTTTAACAATATCTAAATGCTGGACGAGTATCGACCCATTGAATCCAGCATCATGCTGGCTAGTGGATGATTTTGTTTAATGGGTATTCAACGATGTCTTCGGCTCCGACCTTTTTAAGATCGGGAACAATATCTCGCACTAATTTTTCTTCGAGAATCACATTAATGGCAACCCATTCCGGATCACTCAATTCAGAGACCGTTGGCTTTTTCCCTGGTGGAAAAATTTTGATGATATCGTCCAGCTTGTTTTTCGGCGCATTGAGCATCAAACCTACCTTACCGTTAGCTGCCATCGCCCCTTGCAGCATCAATACCAGGCGGTCGACTTTATTGCGTTTCCATGAATCTTGACTTGCGGCTTTATTCATTATAAAGCGAGTCGTGGATTCCATTAATGTATCAACAATTCTTAAATTATTCGCTTTGAGAGAAGACCCGGTTTCTGTAACTTCAACAATAGCATCGACCAATTTAGGAGCCTTTACTTCAGTAGCACCCCAAGAGAATTCCACATTGGCAGTAACTCCATGGCCTTTCAACCAATCTGTTGTGAGATTCACAACTTCCGTTGCAATGCGTTTTCCCTGTAGATCTTTTACTGTTTTAATAGCGGAATCGTTTGGCACAGCAAGGACCCAGCGAACAGGCCTTGCAGAAACTTTTGAATAAACCAATGGGGCAATTTCTTCTACATCTGCCCGGTTTTCCATAATCCAATCTTTTCCGGTAAGCCCTGCGTCGAGAACCCCATCTGCCACATAGCGGGCAATTTCCTGTGCGCGGATTAACATGCACTCAATTTCGACATCATCAATGCTGGGAAAGTAGGATCTACTTTGAATCCTGATGTTGTAGCCCGCCCGAGCAAAAAGTTTAACAGTAGCTTCTTCCAGACTGCCTTTTGGAATTCCTAGTTTTAATACATTGCCGCTCATGGGTTAACTTCTTTCTTCTAAATTGGATTAAAATTGTTATTTTTTGTAAACTTTTTCAGGATCGAAGACCTTTTCTTCGATGATTTTAACGTCTCCGTCAATTTTTCTAAAGAAGCAACTGGTATAACCTTTATGACAGGCGGCTTTGCCTACCTGCTCAACTTTCAATAGAACGGTATCGTCATCACAATCAACAAATACTTCTTTAACGATTTGAACGTTGCCGCTTTCCTCCCCTTTCATCCATTGTTTGTCCCGAGATCGGCTGTAGAACCATGCTTTTCCGGTTTCCAGCGTTTTCTCCCAGGCAATGGTATTCATATAGGCGAGCATTAATACTTTTCCCGTTTCCGCGTCTTGAATTATGGCGGGAACCAAGCCTCCCATTTTATCAAAATCCAGTTCCATACAATTGCCCCTTTAGCTAAATCAATTCACAAATTAATAGAATATTGCCGTTTATGTCCATCGCCCATTTAGCAAAATGGCCGACTCGCCCAAGTATTGAGTGAAACTTGGGAATCTAAAATATAATTGATTTTCTGTCAACCTTATAATAGCCTGTTTGTTATCGAATTAGTTCTTTTTGTTGGTTTTTTTTCATCAATTTTTACAGCGTTTAGCGTGCTAATTTCATATTTATTAAGGGTTAACGCTATTCCAAAAATATAAGGGAGCAAAATGCCATCTATCACCCATTTTGAGATTTATAAACCTGCAGAGCCTTGTAGTCTGACAGGCGACAAATTGCGGGAAACCATGGAAAAAGTTGTTGAAGAAACCCTAAGTGAAGATGGAAAAGAGTTGAGCTTGAAAGGGTACTGCGTTGGCCCAAATGGAATGACCATTATTACCCGCGATGAACGCATTGCGAATGTCCGGCGACTCAATTTGGGAGGAAATCGCATAGGAGATGATGGAGTCAAGATGCTCGCTGAATGCGATCTGTTTTCTAAGGTCAATTGGATAGAATTGGGCGGGAATGATATTGGTCCCGAAGGGATTCGCCATCTTATTCGATCCAAAATCTTTAAGAAGGTCAAGTCCCTCAACTTATACCGAAACTGCATTAAAAGTGAAGGCGCCATTATAATGGCAAAGGACAATGATCTAGCAAAAATTGAAGATCTGGATCTGGCTCAAAATGAAATTGGTGATGACGGAATTCTTGCATTGGCTTCTTCAAAAAAGTTTCCTGAGCTGGTGAGTATTGCTCTGGATAATAATTTTGCTTCCACCGAAGGGAAAGAAGAAGCAAAGGTAGGAAGCAACTTTAAAAAACTTCAATCTTTAAACTTATAATTCTCAGCATGCCAGAACCGACTAATCAAAAATATGGCAAAGGATATTTCCTGATTGCCAACCCGGTATTGCCAGACCCAAACTTCTCCCGCACGGTGGTTCTATTATGTAATCACGACGACGAAGGTTCTTTTGGGCTAGTGATAAATCGTTCCGCCCCTATAAACTCAGAAGAGGTCTTTGCTGAAATGGGCATGTCTGGATTCCCCTCAGGAAAAATTTATGTAGGTGGGCCCGTCTCTCCCTCACAAGTTTTTTATTTGTGCCGGTCTGATGATCCTATGCCAGAACTTGAAACTATTTGCGATGGCGTCTATCTGGGAATGAGTTGGGAGTTGCTCGAAAATATTATGACGCGATTGAAGAATCCGGAAAAAAATATAAGATTTTATTTGGGCTACTCCGGTTGGGGCGCCGGTCAACTGGCTGGAGAAATGACCCAACTTAGCTGGCTGACTTCTGAAGCTTGTGGCGAATTTATTTTCCAGAATAATGAGGACGGTATCTGGGCAAATGTAGTACGCTCTCTCGGAAAGGATTACGAGTACCTCACTCAAGCTCCCGTAAACCCGCAATGGAATTAAGCGGCGAACCGCCGCTTGCAACAGGTCAAAGCTTTATTGTGCAAGAGATTGCAATTGAGCTTCTAGAAAAGATTTCTTCTATTTCAGTTGCTGAAAATATTTATATAACTCCTCCGTACGTCATTGCGAGCTACCCAAGGGAGCGTGGCAATCCATTATATAATTTAGGTCAAATGCAATGGTAAATTCGTTATTTCAACCTCCGGCCAGCCAACAAATATATAAATCTTCACCTTCTCCTCAGTATTGTGGAATTCCGATTGAAGAGTATTTCTCCTCACGTTTTTCGTATCAGTCCAAGCAAGCCTGGGTCGATCAAATAAGAAATGGTGATATCTCGGTCAATGGCGTGACAGCTCAGACGGGTTATATTCTGAAACAAGGCGACTCCATTATTACCCATGCAGGTGTGCGCCAGGAACCCCCTGCAAATCGTAAATTGAAGGTTGTCTATCAGGATTCGCATATAAGGGTTTTCAATAAGCCCGCGCCTATTCCAGTCCACCCAAGCGGCAGATATTTTCAAAACAGCATGACAGAAGTTTTGAAAACGTCTTACCCGGAAGAAGTTCCCCGGCCCGTGCAACGATTAGATGCGACCACAACAGGGGTGATCGTGTTTGCAAGAACTCGACAAGCCGCTGGCATTCTTATGGAAGAATTTAAGAGCCATCGAATAAAAAAGGAATACCTCGCTATAGTGGAAGGTGAACCCGCGACAGAAAAATTTTGTATAGATGCTCCAATAGGTGTTTTAAATGGATCGCATCGCGGTGTTGGAGATCAAATAAAAAATGCAAAAACAGCTAAAACAAATGTTCAATGGCTGGCTTCAAAAAATGGATATTCACTCTTAAAAGTGATTCCTCTTTCAGGAAGAACAAATCAAATTCGTGTTCATCTTTCAAGCTATGGTCTGCCTATTTACAACGACCAGGTTTATGGGCAAGGAAGTGCAGACAACTATCAATATGGTCTGCACGCTTGGAGTCTCGAATTTCAATTCCTTGATAGAACGATGGGATTCAGGGTAGAGCCTCCTTCGCATTTTGAACCGTTTTTGGATGCAGCAAGTAAAAATAAAAAATGAACTCTCTCACTCCATCACATCCTGTTCATGAGAACCTTGCTCACGAAACCGAAAACTTGTTTGCCAGAGCGCGAAATCAATTTTGGTTAGCCCCGATGGCAGGCATCACCGATGTTTGTTTCAGAAAACTAATGGATGAAATGAATGCCGGGGTTTTAATATCTGAGTTGGTTTCTGCAAAAGGACTTTTCTACAACTCTGAAAAAACAAAAAACATGATGCGGGTGCATGAAGGTTGTAAGTCCATTTCCGGCATTCAATTGTTCGGCGAATCGGCAGAAGATATTGTTCGCGCGTCTGAGATTGTAGAATCCACGGGTGCCGATTTTATTGATATCAATCTGGGATGTCCTGTCAAAAAAGTTGTAAAAAAAGGTTGCGGTGCAGCTTTGTTAAGGGACCCTGCGTATTTGGAAAAGTTTCTTTCCACTATAAAAAAGGGAATTCGACTTCCTCTTACTGTAAAAATGCGTACGGGTTGGAATGAAGAAGAGCTTACAATTCACGAGTGCGTCAAAGCGGCCTACAATTCTGGATGCGAATGGGTGGCGATTCACGGACGCACGCGCGCGCAAGGTTATGATGGAAAAGCCAATTGGGATTTAATGGCTGAAGTAAAAGAACAAGCCAAGCTACCTATCATTGGTAATGGGGATATTCGTAGCGCCGATCAAGCTAAAAAAAGATTACAAGAATCAAACGTCGACGCGGTTATGATAGGTCGAGGGGCTTTGCGAAACCCTGGGATTTTTAATGAATGCATTGGAATGAACAACGATAATTCTTGCTTGAACATTATTCGTTGCTATAGAGAAAGCCTGGATGAATATTACGACACGCGTTTTTCGCTCATCTTATTGCGAAAATTCTCAGCCTGGCTTGCGTTCGGAAATTCGGGAGCCGCAAAATTCCGAAAGAGTATGTTTGAGTGTGGCTCCACCGCAGAAGTGATGGAAAGGGTGGAAGAGTTTTTCCAAAATGAGCAACCTCTTCGCTTCGATGATAACGAAGCGTTTATGATGGGCGGTCACGGCTAGCGGCGACCCGCCGCGGGAAATGGGTCAGTACGTTTCATAACGAACTATTACAATCTTGCTTCTAAAAGTAGTTTTTTTATTCCTCTTACCTCCTACAGAATTGGCGGCAATTAGTGAAAGAAAGAGAACCCAAAACATTTAAGAAAACTCATTCCGATCGGGATCGAGCTAAACACAAAAAACAGGAAGAGTTTACTCTATATGGCTGGAACGCCTGTATGGCTGCTTTTAAAAAGCGCCCTGAAAGTTTGTTGCGACTTTTTTTCAGTCGGACTCGTGCCACGCAGTTAAAAGAAGCTAAAGCCTGGTGCGCGGAAAAGAAACTTCCATTTCGCCAATTGGATCAGGAGTCATTGAATAAGGTGGCCTCAGGAACTCATCATGAAGGAGTAGTCATGGTGGTTCGCCCTCGCCCCTGTGACTCGGTGCACAAACTGATTCGCGGCAGCATTCCTGACAACGGATTGATAGTCGCGCTCGATGGAATTGACAACCCTCACAATCAAGGTGCAATTTTACGAAGTTGCGCTTATTTTGCAGTCAAAGGTTTGGTAGTTCCGGGTTCTGGAATGGTGACGGGCATTACCTCTTCGGCAGCAAGAACGGCTGAAGGGGGTTGGGAGTCGGTTCCGGTTTATAACAGCAGCGACTTGTCTTCTTCTTTGAGAGATTGCCGGGAACAAGGGTGGTGGGTGGTGGGCGCCGACCCGAATGCGAAAGAATCTTTAAGCTCGGCAAAAATTAAGTTTCCTGCGGTTCTCGTTTTAGGAAATGAACAAGAAGGAATTTCTGATAGGGTCAAACGGCGCTGCGACACACTCGTTTCAATTCCAGGAACGGGAGAAGTGCAGTCCCTAAATGTTTCGGTCGCTGCGGGCATTATGTTGGCAGAACTTGATCAACGCCGACACGGTGGTAAAAAGTCTCCAAAATCTAAATGACATTTTTTGCGAAACTGCATCCTTTAATCGTCCACTTTCCCGTTGCCTTATTGACCAGCGGTGTGGTCTTTGAAATTTATGGCAGTCTGAAAAAAGATGAGGTTGTTGAAACCGCCGGCCGCTTCAATACTCGTTTGGGGTTTTGGTGCATCTTCCCTGTTTTGCTGGTAGGTTTCCTGGGGATGTTGAGCCTGAACAACACGGAAAAGTTCAAGGACTATCTTGCCAACCATCTGAGTTATGCTTTTCTCACTGCTGGAGCATTCATTGTAGCGATGGTGGTTTCTCGCTACTTCCAAAACAAATTCGGGCGGGTGGTTTATTTTCTGGCCCTTTCCGCCGGTCTCTTTTGTGTGATTAATACCGGTTACTACGGCGGCGAACTTGTGCATCGGTTCGAAGTGCCCGGCTCGGCGTGGACTCCTTAATCCATAAACTTTGGTCTTCGCTCGGGGCAATGCCTAGTAGACCAACAGGTATCCTGTAAAAAGGCAAATGCACATGGTGACTAGACCGACCGTATAAAATCCCACTGCGGTTCGAGAATAAGAGTTGGTGTAAGAATAGCCGGCAGCAAAACCATAAAGGACAGTGAATAAAAATGAGTACCCCTGATGTCCTTCAATATCTACGGTTGTGCGAAGGTTGATATCGACAGACATCATTCCCGAAAAACTGGCGACAACCGAAGCCAGTAACCCCAAGCTTAAATTAAAACTCGCGGCAGAACCCAGTTTAGGGTCGTTTCTCTTTTTCGCTAAATAAAGTAAGGCCAGCCCCGCAACAAATAAAGCGGGTGGAAAATGCGATATGAAAGGATGAAATGAAACCGAACTTACCATACTACTCCGCGTAGGGCGTAAAGGTCAGAGCCCTAGTAGCAGGCTAAAATTTGAGGGCATATTAACAAGATATTTATCTCGTGCGGGAAAATTACCAAAACCCCCTTTATCTCCCTTAACAGGGGGAATCAATTTAACGTCCTCCCTGACAAGGGGGGGGGTTAGGGGGGTTGATTTTAAAACTAAATCTAGAAGCTTGGCGGTAACTGCTTCGCCAAAAGAGAATAGACCTTTTAGCTGCAGGGCTTGCCCTAGTCTTTTTTGATTTCGCCCGAGATATCGAGATCCATTTCAGAGAGGTTGACGTCGACATCGACTTTTGTAGCTGAGCTAATATCTTGTTCCAAGGCATCTATATTTACAGATTGTTTGAGGCCTTCGGCTTCATCCATAACTTCCTGTTTCAGTCCGCTGAAAGTTTTCTGGAACTCTCCCCAACCTTTTCCGATAGCTTTTGCAAGTTTAGGCAGGTTTTGCGGGCCAATCACCACCACGGCGATTCCCATAATTATCATCAGCTCAAAAAATCCGATATCAAACATTCAAATGCTCCTTAAGTCCCACAAGTGGGTTTTACACTCTGGGCTTAGTTATGCCTCTAAAATAAACTTTTTGGTATGGTACTTCATCCCCATGCAGCGGGATCGGTTTTATTTCCGGTGCAATTATTTTAGCAGAGTTGGAGGATATTTTCATCTGCTCAGATTCACCGGTCCAAAAGCAACTATTTTACAGTTCCTTGGCCTAAAGTCTTGAAAAATCAGCCCATTAAGGTAGACTGAGGGTAAATATATGAAAATAGTACGTGGAACCAAAAATATTACCGGCCCTTTTCCCTACCCAGTGGTTACTCTGGGCAATTTTGATGGCGTGCATGTGGGCCACCAGATTCTTTTCAGGAAAGCGGCCGAGATTGCCCGAGAAAATAACGGTACCTCGATAGCGTTTACGTTCGAGCCGCATCCATTAAAAATCATTGCGCCCGAAAAAGTTCCACCGCTGCTGACACACTTCCATAAAAAAATGGAACTCATAGAAGCCTGCAATATTGATAAAATTATTTGCGCCGATTTCACCCGTCAGTTCGCCGACCAGCGACCACGGGACTTTTCAAAAAATATTCTCAGCGAAAAAATCGGCGTTAAAGAAATGGTGGTAGGGTTCGACTACGCCTTTGGGCGGGGCCGCGAGGGAACCATCCCGTACCTTAAAAAAATGGGAGAAGAGTTTGGGTTTATCGTTCATGTGGTGGAACCCTTTCAACTCGATGGATTGACCGTCAGCAGTTCGCATGTGCGCGAGGTGATAGAATCGGGAAAAATGGATTCGGCACGAAAATTTCTAGGCCGACACTATTCGATAGTGGGGCCGGTCGTTGCCGGATATAAAACGGGACAGGCTATCGGGTTCCCCACCGCCAATATCGACACCAGCAAAGTGCAGATTCCCGGAAACGGAGTCTATGCCGTGCGCATGATTTACCAGAAACAGGCTTACGATGCGGTGGCAAATATTGGGTTCAACCCCACCTTCAATCGCGACAGATTGAGCGTAGAAGTGCATATTTTCGACTTTAATCAGGTAATTTACGGAAAAGAGATCGAAGTTGAGTTCATTTCTCGCATTCGCAGCGAAATAGAGTTCAAGTCAAAAGAAGATTTGGTCGTTCAGATTGAAAAGGATATCGAAAAAGCCAAAAATATACTAAAGGAAACAAATTGAAGAAAGCCCGACAATCAATAATAGGCCTGGCGATCGCTTTCGGCGCGCTTTACTACACACTGCGAAACATCTCGTTCGATGAACTGGCAGAGTCCCTCAAAAATGCAGAGCTGATATACACCCTGCCGGGACTGCTATTCATCATCCTCAGTTATGTGACCCGAGCCTATCGCTGGCAAATATTGTTGCGGCCTTTTAAAGAAATTCCCGTCAAAGAAATTTATTCGCCATTAATGATCGGGTTCATGGGCAACATACTGCCAGCGCGAGCCGGTGAGTTTTTGCGGGCTTATCTGGTGGGCAAAAAAAATAACATCACCTTTTCAGGGGCGTTTTCAACCATCATCGTCGAACGCCTGTTTGATCTCGTTTGCCTGATGAGTTTGTTCGTTTGGGTCTTCGTGTTCAATGCAGAGTTGTTTGACCCTAACCTGAAATTTTCAGGGCTTTCAGTGCAAACCATGGCCATAGGGTTCGGTCGCTTTTGCGCCGTCGTCGTCTGTGCGTTGTTGATATTCATGTTCCTGCTGGCTTGGCAGGAAGAAAAAGTGAAATCATGGATAACCTGGCTCATTCGACCTCTACCCGATAAATGGAAAGAGAAAATATTGTTCATGGTCGGCGAGTTCGCACTCGGTTGCCAGATCGTTAAAGATAAAAGCGCATTGACGAAAACCATAATCTATTCGATTTTGACATGGGCCTTAATCGTTGCGACTTACTATCCCTTTTATTATGCATTCGACCTGCAAACAAAATCACTCAGCTCAATTTTGATAGTGACCGTCATGGTTTGTATCTTCATCACCGCGTTACCCACCCCGGCGTTTTTGGGGTCGTACAATGCTGGCGTGCTGATAGCGCTGCACGAAATAATGGGCGAAGCAGAAATAACCGCCGTCAGTTT
>JAJDAV010000138.1 GCA_029261695.1 Nitrospinaceae bacterium
GGGTGAATTTTTTAGAAGCAAACCTTTCTATGATTTTATCAGATAGAAACCCTGCTAATTGAAAGTGCTTGGAATTTTCAGCTTCATCTGCGTTGTTTATGATGCCTGGTTCTTTCATTTCCCAAGTATTAATTATGTCAATCCCCATTTCTTTAAGTCGTTTTTGAAAGCGTGGAAACCCCAATTCAATTTTCATTGGGAGATCATGCTTCACAAAATCTTCTGCTTGTTTTTGATATGCGTCAAGATGTTTCTGGCTTTTATCATAGCCAGTCTTTCTATAGATAACAGTAAGCGGGATGTCTTTTGTGTCACAGAGTTTTTTCATGAGGCCAAGTACTTGATAGGTCTGACCCATTATCAACTCCCAAAGGGGGTTTGGTTGATCGCTCCAAAAATACGGGAGCAACCCCATGTCCCACATTTTCCAGGTTTCTCTTAAAGCTTTGTGTCCATAGCGACGTACTCGTTCTGCCTGAAGTGCTTCGGGAAGATCTGAATAACCAAATTTCACATCAATAATTTTATCCGAATCTGGGTGCTCGTATATGTAAGTGGGGCCATTAGGAGGTCCATTTAGTAAAGGAGTGTTATCACCCGTGTCGTTTGTGACGCAAAACATGACCCACACCTCATCGGGGTTGTATTTAAGTACAAATTTTTTCAGTGCAGCAAATTGATGAGCCGTACCCCAACCGGAAATTCCAAACCCCATTACTTCCACTTTCTTTTTTCTTTTTGTTTTTTGGAATACCATCAGCTCTGTCAAAAAAGTGAATCGATTAGTATCTGCAACTTTATATCCTTCTACCGCACTATCCCCCAAAATTGCGATACGATAATTATCGGTTATTAGCGGATAGTTTCTTCCAGTAAAGCCATCGGAATTGGTGATAACTGTAGAATCGTAATAGGGATCATTTCTGACATGAATTTTGGTGTTGGGCAATAACATGGGGCCCACATCTGGATCGTTGATATATACAATTGGCAAAGCTTCCTGGGTGATCCGGGCTTTCTGAATTTTGGTTTCACCTTTTGTCAATTTTTCGTAAAATTCGGTTTTGCTGAAACTCTGGAAACCTAGCAAACCCATTCCTAACCCCATAATGAGGACCAAAAAATATGTTAAAAAAGTTTTCATGGATATATCCTAAAATTTCTCAGATTTAAAAACGTGTGAACATAAATTATAGTTTTTTGATTCACTTATATCTTAATGGAGTCTCGAATATTCAAGTTAATTTGCGACTTTTCCGGATAAGAATATTAAAGAAATTTATTTAGTCTTTTTAAAACCATCGAGGACCTTGGTTCGCCAGGCCCCGTCCCAAATAGCGAACTTTCTGTACTCTGCAACTGTTTTTGGAAGTTCATGGGCCGGCCCAGAAATTCGATTCTTTGCATTTATTCCGAAGCGATTAAATATGAAATCCAAAACCACTTTTCGTTCCCCAAATGTAATGTAATGATTGTAAGGGTTGATAATAACTTTTACATTGGGGTGCTTATCTGTGATTTTTGATGTGTATTCTTTGAAAACATTTACACCACCAGCGGTCACTAAAACGTTTCTATCTCCATAAGATGTCAAAATCTCTGGGACTCGAAGGGGGGGTGTGTCGTCGTTTTCAAAGTAGCTGAGTTGCGCCATGGACATATGTTGAGAATAACTATTTACAATGTCTGCCGACAGGTAGTCAAAGTGTGAAATCAAAATGTCAGTATATCGAGAATCCAATAGTCCTTCGATCATGCTAAACCAGGCCCCGTAGGAATAACCCCATGTGGCTATACGGTTTGTATCAAAACTTATCCCGGTTTTCTTTGTGAAGGATTGGCTTAATATAAAATCAAGACTTCGTGAGATATTGTCGTGGTTTTTCCCTTGCAAGCTCCAATTTGGATGGTATTGAAGGACCATGCTGCCACAACCCCTCAATCCACCATGAATATAGCCATCAATAGCTAACACTGCAACATTGTTTGTGGCAAGTTCGGTTGCTACTGCAATTTCTGTTTCGCCTATCGTGCCTAATGGGCCTTTTGATGCAAAACGATCACCGTGATGATTGAACAAGAGGACTGGTAACGGACCAATTACTTTATCTGGAACCAGGAGCCATCCTCTTATCAAATCTATATAATGGTTTCCAGTATTGTCGGCCTGAATTATAAAAGAATATAAAGTTAAGCCAAGTTTTGGGGATTGCGAATGGCTAAGCTGAATTAAGCGATTGGTAAAACCCTGAACAGGATTGCCCAACAAAATTTTAAACATTTCGGCGGGCGGGGTTGTTTTTCTTCCATTCAGTTCGCTTTCAATACGTTTAAATTCTTTGTCACCGAAGGTTTTTTTCCACTCATCAAGGTATTTAGGGCAAGGCTCAATAATTGGAGAGCTTTTCTCCCCTAAATTATCGATGGTAATTTCGTCCATAAAAATGGTGTCCGGAGATTGGCTGTGAACTTCGATCAAAAAGGAACTGCATTGATTATCTTTTGTTGCCATTTTTGATGAGTACTTCGAGAAATTTACAGTGCCCTTAGTTTCAATGACCTTGCGGGTGAGTAAGACTTGTTTTGAGTTGCCGTTACAATCTTTATGAGTGAGTGTTGGGGAGATTAGTTCCTCATCTGAGAATTCGATGACGCGAAAGCTAATTGATTCGATAGGGTCTCTATGGATAGGCTTTTCAAATATTATTTCTGCTTTGCGACCATGAAATAATAAAAAACTTCCAGGAAATCCTGTAGTAAGGTTTCCTAGTTTACCGTCATAAATTTTGGATATAAAGCCAGCGGCGGGTGCAGAGTTGGTTGTAAGTCGAATGTAACCCCCATATAGGGCTTTGTTAAGACTCTGCCACTGGTTGTGTGCAAAATATTTTTGATTGGTGTCTATCAAGTAGGGATCTGTTGAGCGAAATTCAGCCAAAAGGTCTGCATTGCTTAATTGCTGGTTGGTTTCAGCAGCTATTGCAGAACGAATAATTGGTTCTACAGCACCTTTGCTACCATGGAAGAACGAAGGAATTATGGACGTTGCGATGCCATAGCAAACAATTGCAATGGTGACGAATTTGAATTTTCGTGCCTTCAAGTTTTCTCCTGGCGTTAATTAATAATTTCTAGAATTTATTCCAGTAAATTTTAAAGAGATGTTCGCAAAAATGAATGTTTCTAATTCTAGGAATTCAGTTTTGCCAGTAGAAGCTCAAGTATGATTTTGGAGCTAGCTTTTAGCCCCATTGAACACAATTCAAGAAATAATCTGTAATAAATTTGAGAAGCGTTATTTCTTGTAATTATCGGTTTTATTCAAATATTTCTTTAGTTTAGCGGTAAGCTCACCGGAATTATTGAAGGTCAAAATGATGAATATGGATAAGGTAATTAAGAAAAAAACTTTTAGGTCTAGACCTGTTCCTGCCAGAGAAATTGAGTAGTCGGCTATTTCGGGAATTGATTGCCATTTGCTTTGTGCCTCAATTCCATTTAGACCAGCTATGCTAGATAAAATTTTTCCTGCATCGTGAAGGTTGTTTGCTCGAAAGAATAAAAGTGACACGCAAAGAAATATAAATGTAAATGTCCATCCCAAAATAGATGGCATAGGCCAATGTTTATGCCGCCAGAAATGGTTGAGAGTAAGGGCCGTGCCATGAAGTGTCCCAAAAATAATAAATGTCCATGCTGCGCCATGCCAAATTCCTGCAATAAGAAATGTGGTAAATACGGCTATTAGAGATTTGGAAAATGTTACTGGTTTCAGTGCGTAAAGTATTGGGGTGTATATATAGGTGGTGAGAAAATTTGTCAGAGTCATATGCCATCTTGACCAGAATTCAATAATACTTTTAGCTCGTAGAGGACTATTGAAGTTTTGCGGCATGCGTATGTTGAGCATTAATGCCGACCCCAGAGCCATATCCATATAACCGCTGAAATCAAAATAAAGCTGGCAGGTAAAAGCCAGGGCGGCTTGCCAAGCTTCAATCATCCCTAAAGTAGTAGCCTCGTCAAAACAGTAGGAAACATATGGCGCAAGTTGATCAGCAATTAAAGCTTTTTTGGCAAATCCTATCCCAAAAAGAAACATTCCTGTGGCTAGGTTTTCTAGGGAAAACACCTTTGTTCGAAGTTTTTCAAACTGCGGCATCATCTCCATGTGATGGTAGATTGGGCCAATGATAAGGTGCGGAAAAAAAAGTACGAACAAAGCATAGTCTTGGAACTTTTGTCGTGAAACCAGTTTTTCTCTGGCATCCACCAGATAAGCTGTTTGGGTTAAAGTGAAGAAGCTGATTCCCAGTGGAAGGGCAATGTTTAATACAGGTAAGGTGAAACCCCAAAAATGATTAATGCTAATTGCAATGGCGTCGTAATATTTAAAGCAACCCAGGTATAGAAGGTTGAAGAGTAGGCCTGCGATAAATAGTTTCTTTGCTGAAGGGTCTGAACGTTCGTTAGCTCGCCAGATTGCGTTGATGATAGCCCAATTTGCCAGCATGGATACTAAAAGAATCGGCAAGTTGTTTAAATTCCACCATGCGTAGAAAATAATGGATGATCCTACAAGCCACCATTTTGCTGCTAATACCAAGTGCTGATGATTGAGCAGAAAATAACCTAATACCGCAATAGGTAAAAATAAAAAAATATATTCTATTGTATTAAAAAGCATTCTTACGCCAAGTTTTATTGATTCGGAATTTGGGTGTGAATTGAAAAATTTGTTTTTCGTGGGGCATTGTATTTATGGAAATAGGGTTAAGAATAATGTAATGCGTTTTGGGGCAGCATTAGGGGAGTTTTTAGGCTGTTTTAATAAAAATCAGTGGATTTTATTTTCTCCTTAATTATTCAATCGGAGAGATAAAAATAATCAGTTTTTTGACTCTGAGAATGCCTTTAAAACAATTTCCCTTGCTTTCCCATCCCATAACCTCCATTGATCCTCGTCCTCTTTTTTTTCTAGGTTAAATACAGGGCCGATCGCTTCGACGGATTCATTTATTCCAAATTTTCGAAGAGCGAAATTGACAAACTTTTGTCTCTTTGTGAAAGAAAGTAAATGGCCATGAAAATCCCCATGAAAAACTGTTCTATTTTTTTCAGCCTGATTTAAACAATTTGAAAAGCTCGATGCGTGGTGAATTTCTGAAGATAAGCCTATTAGGTGCTCAACCTTCTGCTTATTTAGCATATTTTTAACTAGATCACACCACACGAAGGGCATGGGGTGATCACCAGATAAATAAAATTCAAGAAGAGAAATATGCGGACTGAATGAACGGGCAAAATTATTGTCGTACACATCAACATTTGACCAGCCGACTAGGGAATATCTGGGGTCAAAAAAGGGGGTGAAAAAGCTTATAACCCCTCCAAAGGAATGTCCAAATACACCTATTTTTTTTGGGTCAATACGGGTTCCTGTATATTTGAATGCTCTATCTGTCAAAAGAAGATCAAGGGGCACGCGGGTACTGTAGAGAGATCTTCCAAGTAGGCTCCAGTTAGGATAGTTGTTAAAGAAGTCTTTCCACCTACTATTGCTGAAGTTGTGGGGAGCCAGGCATGCTACGCCTTTTCTCACAAAATCTTCGCACAAACCATTTTCAATTTCCCCTTTCCATCCAATAGATTCTTCTTCTGCGTACTCGGAAGTTTGATGATTGATAACCATCAAGGGTATATTCTCGCTCTTTTTGTGAGGAAGATACAAAAACCCTTTTATGAAATTTAATTGCAATGAGGATGTGTTATCTACTCTGATCACGTATTCATAGAGTTTTCCAATATCAGTATTTCTGGTATGCGAGAAGTATGTCAGTTGTGGTTTGGGTAATTCTCTTTTCGGCCCCCCCATTAAAAGACGAACCTTTTCACCGTAATCGTTGCTGGTCCTAAGGGTGTTTTTTATGCTTTCAAATTGTGGTTTTCCAATTTTTTGGTGCCATTCATCTTGTTTTATAGGTGGGTTGTTTTTTATCGGTTTGAAAGTTCGATGCTTATCAGGAACGTTATTAACAAATACTTCCCCTATCCAATTTGTTCCAAGTTTCGTATTGGTGAATTTAGCTGTTATTTTCCCGTCAAACTTAATCTGACTTTTGTTTCTGAATAAATAACCAATTTTCAGAGCTTGATTTACTTTTTTAAGTACTATTTTTTTAAAGGGTATAGGCTTTTTTATCCCATCGACACCTTTAAAAATAAAACTAACGTTTGCTCTTGTTTTAATAGTCTCGAGAGAAGTGATCATTATTTCATCTACATCGAAACCTCTCGTGTCAATATTTATGATTGCGGTGGGCCCGTCAAATTGTAAAAAGGTAGAAATCCATTGCTCCATATCTCCTGAATTTCCATCATACAGTCCTGAAATATAATTTCTGATCGCATCGCTAGATTTATCAAGGGATATTCTTTTTCGTAAATGCCAGGTAGGATTTAGAAAAGCACCTTCAACATTAATTTTTATACTATGAGCGGATTTAACTTGAGCTTGTTCTGGATGAGCTTGTTCTGGAAAAATCAAAGAAATGAGGGTGAGGGAAAGTAATTGGTATGCAAAGGATTTTAAAATGCAACATTTTAGAAACATAATTTGAAGAATTTAATTCGAGGTGGAAAATGAGACTTCTAAAATAAATATTCTAACTCCATAAAGTTACATTTTTAATATTGTTCCTTCTGAGTGAAATGCTGCATGTTTCTTGTTTTTCTTATTTTGCTTTTGTTTAAAGTAGGTCAAAAGACTTTCCACATTCGGGGCAATGGTGTTTGGAGTCTAGTTTGCACCCGCATTCGCACATCCACCCATGCTGGCTGGCGGGATTTCCATAAATTAAGGCGTGGTCGGGAACGTCTTTGGTGACAACAGCTCCTGCGCCTATAAAAGCAAACCTTCCGATTGTGATTCCACAAACAATGGTTGCATTGGCTCCGATCGTTGCATTCTCACGTACTAAAGTGGGTAGAATTTCCTTCATTCTGGGAATGGCACTTCGTGGGTTATATACATTGGTGAAAACGCAGGAAGGCCCACAAAAAACATTGTCCTCCAAAGTCACTCCTTCATACACGGAAACATTGTTTTGAATTTTAACATTGTTGCCGATTTTCACATTTGGACCGACCACTACGTTTTGCCCAATATTTACTTTGTCCCCAAGGATAGAGTTTTTTAAAATATGGGAAAAGTGCCATACTTTACTATCCATTCCAATTTGACAACCTTCATCCACCACGCTGGTGTTATGAATGAAGTAGGGGGCATTTTTAGCAGAATCGATTTTATTGTCCATACTGGTTTGCGCACGCTGTAACACTTTCAAAACTCGCAGCCCTTCTTCCCCATCGGTTAAAGCGGGTTGGCCTTGAACTGAGTTTATAAAGGCACGTCCTTCCTCTTTTAAAGGTTCTTTCCATTGCTCTGTCAGATCGATTGGAGTGCCTTCTTTTTTGTCAGGCAATGGAATTCCATTTTCCCAGGATATTCGATGCGGATATAGTACAAGCTTCTGATCTACGGGAGCGGTGTCGTCAAACACCACCATTCCATACTCTCCAACTACTACCAGTTTTTGTTCTTTGAATGGATGGAGCCAAGAAACAAAAATATGTGCTTGCACTCCTGAAGGGAACTTTAAGTTGGTCACGGTTGTATCAGCTATTTCTGGATGAAGAATGTTGGAGCCCGATGCTGAAACTTCAGTCGGCTCCTGTCCGACAAGAGATAAAATAACTGATATGTCATGAGGTGCGAATGACCATAATATATTTTCTTCCCGGCGGATTTTACCCAAGTTAAGTCGATTTGAGTATATGTATTGAAGCTTTCCCAGTTCACCTTTCGCGATCATACTTTTTATGGTCTGGATTGCGGTGTGATAATGAAGAATATGACCTATAAACAAAACCTTTTTTTGTTTCTTTGCCAGTTCAACTAGTTTTTCACCGTCTTCAACATTTATTGCCAGGGGTTTTTCAACGAAGACATGTTTGTCTGCAAGAAGAGCTTCTTTGACTAAGGAGTAATGTTTTTCTGCGGGAGCAGCAATCGCAACTGCATTAATTTCTGAAGAAGAAATTACATCTTTAAAGGAAGTTGTGGTTTTAACTTCTGGATACTTTTCTGATTTTCTTTTTAAAGTCTCCTCAGACGGATCGCAAATACATTTTAGAACGTCAAGTTCATGGAAAACTCTGGCCAAATTTTTCCCCCAGTACCC
>JAJDAV010000139.1 GCA_029261695.1 Nitrospinaceae bacterium
TTTGCGCGGCCCAGGTTTATCGCTGCGCCTGAGTTCTCTGCGGCTTTGGCTTTATCTTCCTGATGCTCAACCTGATTGATTACAAAGGCCGGGGTTCCAACGCACATTGCTTCGTGTAGGGTCACACCCCCTGCACAAAAAACGGCATCGTGGCTGGCAAGGACCTGTGCCATGTCCTGAACATTTTTTGTGATACGAATATAATTTTTATCAAGTTCTTGAAATACATTTTGATTTTGGAATCCTGCCCCGACAATGATGGTTGTATGGAAGCTGTTGGGGATATGTTTAAGGAGATCAAGCGTTATGTTATTTGGATCAGTTCCACCAAAGGTAATGAGTAGAGATTCAATTTTCTCAGGGAAAGTTCTTTTTTCTGAATGAAGTATTTCAAACTCAGGCGCAAAAACAGCATAGGGAAGGCCAAAAAGAGTTGTTACATTCTTTGAAACATTTTGAGTATCGGCCTGGGTCAAATTGCAGTCGACCAATAAGTCGACATGGTTTCTTCCTTCTCCTTGGTCTTCAAAGCTTATGATTTTTTCAGACTGCTTTTTTAATCCTTCAATGAAGGGGAGGGTAGTGTCTTTAATATCCAAAATGGTAACGTCAGCATTCCTTATATTCACTTTTAATGCAGGATCAAAGGCCTCAATAACAGAATGAGGGAGATGGTTCTGTTTAAGAGCCTCTATTGCAGAGGAGTATTCAGGGACGAAAAAGGAAATGTCCGTATTATGATGCTTTCTAAGTTCTTTGGCGATATGGATTTGCCGCGCCAAGTGACCCATGCCTTGTGTGAATGAGGCTTGGCAGAAAATATTTACTTTTGGCATTAGGCTCGATGTTTTGAATTAATATTGATTTTGCTGAGGATCTCATGGTCTGAAAACAACGAATCCACTTTCTCCTGTCTCCTTGACTTGAGAGCCGCAGGCATTCTTTTTAGAGCCATAAAAAAGGCAATCCAAAATCGACTCTTAAGTTTAAGCAGATCCCGTAGTAAAAAAAGGGGGATGAAAAATATAAACTGTAATGTAAGAGATGTGTCTAAAATATTTTTCCACACGAACAGATAATTATTGCGTGCGGAGATTAACTCGATCTGTCTTCTTTTATTCTGCTTGGTGATGGTGGATTGAACTTTATGGTATGCGATGGATTTGGGTTCGTAGCGAACTTCCCACCCTCTTTTAAGTGCGCGGTAAGACAGATCTATCTCCTCATAGTATAAAGGATGGTAGAGGTTGTCGAATCCACCCAATTCTAGATAGCGTTTTCGATCCACCATAAATGCTCCCCCACAGGCAAACAGAGTTTGGGAGTCGTCATCGGGTGATTTTTCGTAAAGGAAGAAATGTCCGCTTTTGAAATAGCCTCCACGATTTCCGTAAAGAAAAGTTTTCCCATCGAATCCAAAAAACTTTCCACTCACTGAGAAAATATCATCTCTTTCAAAGTGCTCGGCTAAATAGAAGAGGGCATCTTCATCTAGTTTAATGTCATTATTCATAGGCATGACCAATCGAGATTGAGTTTGTTCGATGCCATAATTATTGGCCTTTTGAAACCCTAAATTGACAGGTGTTTTTACTCTTCTCACTGTGGGAAATTCTTTTTCAAGAATATCCAGGCTGTCGTCACTGCTGCAATCATCGACCACCATGATTTCATAGTGCCGTTTTGAATCAAAAGCAACAGCTTTCAGAACGCTTGGTAGACATTCGCGTAGGAGTTCTTTGCCATTCCAATTGGTGATGACTAATGTGATATCGGGGGTTTTCATGAAAGCATCTGGCGAATAATTTCAGAGATTTCTATTTCCCCATTTAAGGGGACCTTATTCTTAACGGTTAATTTTAAGGCTTCCTTGATGTGTTCTTGCCAGTCTCCCTGATAAAATTGTCTGTCATTGATCAGGATTCCTATCTCCCGTTTTTGCAAGTATTCACGAATCGCTTCAAACTCATAAAAATCATTTCTTTCGCAAGTGATGACGGGCTTGTGATTTGCAAATGCTGTGGAAAGGGTCGAGTAACCCCCCTTTGTGAGTATTATATCTGAACTGGCAATTAGATCCTGATATGTGAAGGCTTCATCGATAGTAGTTACCGCTGGGTGATCTATAGGGTCTCGGGTTAGAAACTGGCAGTCTTTAATTGACTCTAGATTTTCCCAGGTTACGGACTGGGTGCCATGCTCTCCTAAATAAATGAAAACCAGGGTTTTATTTTCTGAGTTTATTCCAAGATGATGTTCGAGCCTATTTCTTATGTTTTTCCCTGTATTGGTGAGAAACCCGACTTCTCTTTTGTGCTCTATTATTTTGTTGTCCAGGTGGCATTGCGGCAGGATTTGTACATTTGCGTGGGAATATTCCTCAGCCAATGACTGGATTAGTATAGATTGGTTTTTTGTTTGCGGGAGGTGCGAGTAAATATCATGCCAGGTAAAGTTGCCGATTAGGATAGAAGGCAGTTTTAGTTGACTCGCTGCTTTAAGTGGCATGCTGGCGACATCCGAAATGACTAGATCAATCTTGTTGTTGCTGAGCCAATTTTTCTCGTGGATTAAACTAGAGTTTTCGAAAAAGAATTTTAGCGCTTCGAAAGATTTTTCAGAATCAATTTTTAATGAGTTTGAATGTTGACAGCCGGCGTCCACACTTTGCGAAATAAAGTCGAAATTGTCGGGTAGGTGTTTTTTGAAAAAGTCACAGTCTATTGCTGATTTGATGAAAGCTCTATGAGAGGGTATGAGTTGTCTTAATAAAGGAATAGACCGGGCAGCATGACCGTAGCCATGAGCGCTGATGTAGTATGCTATGCGTTTGATCTTATCCTCTGAGTTTTTACTCTTTCTTGGGCCTGTAGTCGAACTGGCAAAGGCTTCCTAGATTAGCGAAAAGATTGCTCAACTTTAAATCAACATATTCTTTTCGGTTTTCCCATGGAATTTTATCGAACTCGCAAGCGGTTTGGATATAGTCTACCCGCCCAAATCGAATGAAGAACTCGGCAAACCAGCACTTTTTCATTTTGTAGACCCATTGTTTTTCATCGGCTTTTTTATGCTCTAAAAGAAAATGCCGCCAGGTATGGGTGTTGTCAACTTCAGGTTGATGGTTCTCAATAAAAGTTTTAAAGGGATTTTTAGATGCTTTTTCTTTTTCGATGAGTTTTTCCCAGTTGGGTTGTGTCCATTTGCTTAAGGCAGAGGTGATGGCAGCTCTTGCTTTATCTATTCGGATATTGGCCTCATCCATCACATTGTGTGCATTGTATATAAAGGCTGCGACTAACGTCATATATTGTTCTTCTTCAGAAAGGCTATCGGCATTATCATATTCCCATATATCGATAAATCTTTTTCGAATGACGCTTTTATCAACCTCGGTATTTTCTACATCCAGATATTCAAGAATGGGATCAACTTTTTTACCTGCATTTTCTCTAGCATCATCAATGGCAGTTTCTTGGTTGCTTTCGTTTTCTTCACTCATATAGTTTTTATTAGGGCAAAAGACCCATCTTTCAATTTAGAGGATTTAGCTTTGTATTTGTTGAATTCTAAAATATCATAATCCGGTTTACTGTTACAAGAGCCATGATTTATATCTGAAAAATACCAGAAAATGAAGAACACAGGTTTTGACATAGTAGTAATAGGTTCTGGGGTGATTGGGCATAGTATCGCCTATCGCTTGAAGCAGGAAAACCCACAACTGCGAGTGGCTATTCTTGGGGACCCCGTCAATTCTCTACAGGCTTCAAGAGCGGCTGCGGGTATGCTGGCACCTTTTTGTGAATGCCAGGTAGCAGATCCCTTTTTTGAATTTTGTCGAGAATCGCTCGATAAGTACTCTTTATTTCTTGAAAAACTGACTTCAGTCAGCCAGATGCCCGTCTATTTTTCTCAGGCGGGGTCGTTAATGCCGTCCTCTTCTTTTTCAGAAACTTGGAACGAGCGTAAAGAGTTTTTTAAAGCGGAATCGATTCCACATGAATTATGGGATGAAAAAAAAGTACGGGAGAAGGCTCCTCATTTATCAAAAAACTGCGGAGAGGTTATGTGGGTTGGTGAGGGGCAGGTAAATAATCGACAACTACATGATTCCCTGATGGCCGCTTCAAGGAAATTAGGGGTTCAAATTTTAGAAGAAAATGTATCGGGTTTTGTTCGCGAAAATTCTAAGGTGTGTGCCGCTGTTACTGAGACCCGTGAGATTGAAGGTGATCAATTCGTATTGGCTTCTGGTAGTTGGTCTGGACAGTTGGCAAAGGTGCTGGATGTAGAACTTCCATTAAAACCGATTAAAGGCCAGATGTGCCGGTTGAAATTGGAAGATCATTTTCTTGACTATACGATTCACGGTATGATGACTTATATTGCGCCGTGGAAAGAGGGCAATGGTTTTGTGGTTGGTTCTACTATGGAAGACAAAGGCTTTGACTCTTCTATAGATGATAAGGTAATCGACAACCTTATCGCACGTGCGACAGAGATTCTCCCTGCATTGAAAAATGCCTCGCTGATTGAATCTTGGACGGGGCTTCGTCCTGCTGCAAAAGATTTGATGCCTGTCATGGGAAGGAGCGGAAGGTATAGTAACCTTTATTATTCTTCGGGACATTACCGGAATGGGATTTTACAGGCCCCTAATCAGGCTGATTATATGGTTTCCGTAATCATGGGCAATCTGGAAAATGAAATCCCGGAATTTTCTCCCTCACGTTATAACCTTTAATACAGAAAAAATGCAGGATAGAGAATTAGAATCTAATTTAATGCAAGACTTTCGAAATGTTTGGCATCCTTGTACCCAACATAAGGATTTTGAATCCATAACACCTTTAATGGTTGAACGGGCAGAAGGGGTTTACCTTTTTGATGAGCAGGGTAAAGGGTATATAGATGCGATTTCTTCCTGGTGGGTGAACCTGTTCGGCCATAATCACCCGAGACTCAATGCGGCTTTGAAGGACCAGTTGGAAAAAATGGCGCATGTGATGTTTGCGGGTATAACACATCAGCCTGCTATTGATTTGGCTTCTTCACTGGTTAAGCTTTCCCCAGAAAATTTAAACAAAGTATTTTTTTCAGACAATGGTTCGACCTCGGTTGAAGTTGCCTTGAAAATGAGTTTGCAGTACTGGCAGCAAACTGGAAGTGAAACCAAGACACGCTTTATTTATTTGAAGGGTGGGTATCATGGGGAAACTTTGGGAGCACTATCTGTCTGTGGTTTGGATATTTTCAGGAATAAATTTGAAAAAGTATTGCCGAAAAATCTGGAAGTAGAAGGCCCAGATTGTTTTCGCTGTCCTTATGGTTTAAACCGTGACAGCTGCAGTGCCGAATGCTTTGATCCCATGGAAGAAGCTTTGGCTGAAAAAGATATTGCCGGGGTGATTATAGAACCTTTGGTCCAGGGTGCTGCGGGTATGAAAATCTATCCACCTGTTTATTTGAAGAAATTACAATCGGCCTGCGATTCCCATTCGGTGCATCTGATATTCGATGAAATTGCAGTAGCGTTTGGTCGCACCGGATCACTTTTTGTGAGTGGTGCGCTTGGCCTTCAACCCACATTTTTGTGTCTTTCCAAAGGGATTACTTCGGGATATCTTCCGCTCGCCGCTACCCTGACTACGAATGAAATTTATTCTGCATTTTACGATGATTATTCTAGTTGGAAATTATTTATTCATAGCCACAGCTATTCGGCAAACCCTCTAGCGTGTTCGGTGGCCAATGAAACTCTTACCATGTTGAGCGAAGACGGTTTCCTGGCAACGTTGGAACCCAAGATAAATTTGATGAAACAAATGGGGCAACAGATATTTGAAGAATCAAAATGGTGCGGTGAGTTTCGTCAACAGGGTATGATTGCTGCTTTGGAATTGGTTCAAGACAAGAAGGGAAAGAAGTCCTTTTCTTTGGAAAATCGTATGGGTTATAAAGTGTTTTTAGAAGCTCTTAAACGAGGTGTTTTTTTGAGACCCCTCGGCGATGTGATTTATTTCATTCCCCCATTAGTGATTAATGAAGATGAAATTAAAAAGATGATGGACACTGCTAGAGAATGTATAGCCGTGGTCCTTGATTAACTTTATTTTGATATTGAGGTCTCTATGTATGATGTAACTGTTAAAACTGGGTTCGCTGCGGCTCATCAATTACGTTTGTATGATGGAAAATATGAAAATCTTCATGGACATAATTGGACGGCACAAGTGACTGTTGAGGCAGACGAGCTTGACCCGATAGGAGTCGGTATAGACTTTGTGAAACTAAAAGAAATGGTTGAGAAAATTTTGAGCCAGTTGGATTACCATAATATTAATGAGGTTCCCCCCTTTGATGAAAAAAACCCCTCCGCAGAAAATATCGCTCGCTGGCTATTCCTGAAACTAAAAGCCCAGATCAATACCAACTCTACTCGAATGAAAAGGGTAGAAATTTGTGAAATGGAGGGTTGTGGCGCCAGCTATTTTGAGTAGTTTCTCCCCGAACGAACCTACCTGCTTTCCTACTTCTACTTTTTAAAGCTAGTTCATGCCTGTAGTGGCGTAAAAATAGTAATTTCAATTTAACCTTATTTATATGATTGAAAAATAAGGTTTTATTTTTATCGTTAACTGCTACGAATTTTAATTTTATTTAAATCTGCAAACCCTTTAATAATAAATGGTTATAAGATTTTCTCCTACGTGCGCAAATGATTTTTTCTGAAAACTATTGACAGAAGTTATTGAATTTTATATAGTTATTCCATTCAAGATACCAAATAAAGTTAGGGGCCCTGTTACCAAGGGCTGAGCCGTGGTTTTTCCTTTTTTTGGGGAAAAATCCGGGGATTTCAACGGCCCTTTTGGGGGAGCCATATTTTGCAAGAGCTAAGGCTTTTTGCGATTAGGAGAAATGGGATGATGAAAGATCCGGTAGCTGATTTCTGGGGAAATATTGAATGTGCTTTAGATGAAAGTTCATTCAAGTACATTATTGAGGAACTGATTGGCAAGGTCAGGGCGCAATTGGATGATTCTTCGATGACTGCGCAAGCGATTGACAGGCGTGAGAGTTGTTCTGAGATTGCTGCCGTAGCTCAAAAAGATGGTTTAGAAGATTTCGCCTTAGCTTTACGTTTTGCTAACGATTAAACCAATTTTGAGGATGTAGTATTCTGTTTTATCCTTTTTTTGGTCCTCTACTATATAGAAAGGCCCGTATCCAATGGATATGGGCCTTTCTCATATCTTTGTTATTCTTTCCATTCCACCGGTATAATACTCTTTGTAGCTTTAGCTAACTCTTACTCTATTTCTTAAGGTCGATTATGGTCAGCTTGATTGAAGACCTGGCAATTTTACTTCTCGTTTCCCTGCCGATAAATCTGTTATTTCATAAAATCAAATTGCCATCAGTGATGGGTTATTTAATTGCCGGTGTATTGATTGGGCCCTATGGTTTGCAATTGATTGGAGATGTGGGTTCCGTTAAGCATCTCGCCGAAATCGGTGTAATTTTGCTTTTATTTGTTATTGGCCTGGAGTTTTCTCTCACGCGGCTTTTGAAGGATCTGGTTTCCATTTTAGGGGTGGGTGGACTGCAATTAGGATTAACCGCTGGTGTGGTTGGGTGGATCTTTCATTTATACGGATTTCCACAAAACCAGAGCATTGCTTTTGGATTGGTGGTTGCATTAAGTAGTACTGCCATTGTCTTGAAAATGATTACGGACTTTGCAGAAATAGATACGCTTCACGGAAAGCTTTGCATCGGCACCCTTTTGTTTCAGGATATTTGTGTGGTTCCCATTATGCTTCTAATGCCTCTTTTGGCTCAAGCTGGGGCGACCTCACCCCTTGACTTTGCCCTGGCAATGTTCGAATCCCTTGCCGCCGTGGTTGCCATATTTTTTATGTCCAAATTAATTGTTCCGCGAATGTTGGCGTGGATTGCGCACATAGGAAACAAAGAGCATTTAACCTTATCTGTAATTTTCATAATCCTGATTACCGGTTGGGTTTCGCACAAGATGGGGCTGACTTTGGCCATGGGAGCTTTGATAGCGGGAATGATTATTTCAGATTCTGAATACAATCATCAGATCATTCTAGATATCCTTCCGCTTCGTGATTATTTCAGCAGCATATTTTTTATCTCTGTAGGAATGCTTTTGCAGGTCCAGATATTTTTTAGTGAGATTATGTTTTTTGTAGGGCTTGCAGTTGCCGCTGTGCTTGTGAAAATGTTTTTGGCTTTTCTATCATGTGTTTTTGTAGGGTCTCCGCTTCGAATTTCTTTAACCGTTGGAATTAGATTGGCGCAAATTGGAGAGTTTTCTCTTATTCTTGCTGCAATTGGCCTGGAGAAGGGACTTTTTGATAGTGAGCAATACCAGTATTTGTTAATAGTCTCCATACTTTCTATGCTGATTGCTCCAATACTTATCCAATTTTCTTCTAAGTTTTCTATCTGGATTTTTTCAAGAATGAAAGCAGAGGAGATTGAGGTGAAGGAGGAGGGAGAGCCTTTATCAGAGCATGTTATTATTGCGGGCTATGGTCTCGGTGGAAGAACATTGGCCAAGGTCCTTCAAGAAGCACAAATTCCATTCATGATCCTTGAACTAAGTGGGGAAAAAGTAAAACGAGCTTTGACCGAAGGTTTGACCACACATTATGGTGATTGTACCCAAGAGGAGACTCTTTTAAGGGCAGGGGTAAAACATGCTCGAATGATTGTGTATGCAATTAGTGATCAAGTGAGCACTGAAAGGGCTGTTCGTTTAACGCGTAAGCTGAGTCCAAAAATAAAAATTATGGTCAGAACGCGTTTAACTTCTCAGGTAGAAGAGTTGAAAGCGGCGGGGGCTGATGAGGTTATCCCTGAGGAATTTGAAACTTCCATTGAAATTTTCTGTAGAGTCTTAAGAGATTATAGAATTCCAAACAATGTTATCGAGCAACAGGTGGAGTTAATCCGTCTAGAAGGATACAGTATGTTCCGAGGGTTATCTCTAAATACAGAAAGTTTGAAAAAATTCTCAACTTATTTGACCGCAACTTTAACTGAGTCTTACCATATTTTAGGAGACTCATGGGCGTGCGATAAAACTTTAGGCGAAATTAATATTAACACTGGGGCTATAATAATCGCTGTTGTGAGAAACAATGAGCCGAATCCCAACCCCGGTCCTGAATTTTCAATCCTGTCCGGCGATATCCTCATTCTGTTTGGAAGTCATATGCAGTTGGATAAAGCCATTCATAACCTTAAAGAAGGCCCTAAAAACTTGCATTAATCGAAAGTATTTCCCCAATTTATGAAAAATAAAATTTCGCAGGCTGTGATTCTTGCTGCAGGGATGGGTGTGCGCTTGAAAGAATTGAACCGAGGGATTCCAAAAGGTTTTATTTTATTAGACGACAAACCTATCATTGAGCATTCTATTGATGCTCTTTTGGCCTGTGGTATCAACGATATTATAATAGTGACAGGTTATATGGATGGGCATTATGAGAACCTCAGCGCCCGATATCCACAAATACAAACCGTGCGAAATGAAAAGTACTCTGAAACAGGTACGATGTATTCATTGTGGTGTGCTCGCCATCTTTTAAGCGCCGATTTCATTTTATTGGAATCTGATCTTGTATTTGAATCTAAGGCAATCAGTGAAATGCTAGATTTTGATTTTAATGATTCCATTCTACTGTCAGGAAAGACCGAAGCCGGAGATGAAGTTTATGTAGGGGGGGATGATAATAGCGTGAAACAAATATCTAAGGACAAGAAGACAGTCCAATCAATTGTTGGAGAATTTATTGGGATATCAAAATTAAGCTATGATCTCTATCAAGATATGATTTTAATAGCTGAAGACAAATTCGAATCAAATCTAAATTTCAGTTATGACATGGATTGTTTTGTGGCCGTTGCGAAAAACAAACCTTTAAGGTTTTTGAAGATAGAAAATTTATTGTGGGCCGAAATTGATGATGTGTCCCAAATGAAAAGGGCACAAGATGTATGGGAACAAATAAAAATGGAGAAAGCCTGATTGATTAAGAGGGGATAAAAAAATTACTCGAATTCGTATTCTGTTTTTGATGTCCAGATAATTCGAATAGAATCGGGAAGCTGCGTTTCTTTATTGATAAAAGCTGTTTCCACCTGATCAGATGTTAGGTTTTGCGCTGATTTTAGATTGGCCCCAGAAAGGTCTGCATGATTGAGGTAAGTGTTGCTTAAGTTTGCTCCTGAAAAATCACATCCTACAAGGTCGGCAGCAATAAGCTCTGAATTGGTTAGGTCAACTCTTGCCAGGCTAGAATTTGCAAGAAAAGCTCCTGTTAAGTTGACTTCGCTCAGGTTTGCGTCTTGTAGGCAGGAGTTGGTTAAATTCGCCCCTTCAATATTGGATTCTTTAAGATTTACACGGCTAAAATTTGTGGCACTTAAATTGGCCTCAACCAAATTTGCCTGGGTTAAAATGGCATCAGAAAAATCTGCATCTTTTGCCCTGCAGCGAAATAAAACAGTCCGGTGAAGCCTTGCATTTTTCAGCGTTGCTCCACTTAAATCGGCTCCGCAAAGGTCTGCTTCAGATAAATCAGATTCATCCAGACATGCATCAATCAATATGCCCTCACTGAGATCGGCTTCCTGGAGTTGAGAGTTTTTTAGATCTGCGTTCTGAAGAATTTTTTTTGAATCTTCTGCTTTTTGTTTGTCAAAACCCATAAAATATTAATACCTGATCTTTAAGAAATAACTGGATAAATCCAGTTTACCATTTCGTCTATGGACAGTTTACAGATATTTAAGTGTATCCTTTCTTGAGACCATGATAGCCTTTGGCATAAAAATTCGAGGAGCCAATGAAAACATTTTACATGAAGAGAAGTTTGATTGGGATAATTCTAGGTTTTAGTTTGCTTGTTAGTAGCGCAAGCCCTGCATTTTCTGAGACGGAAAAAGAAAAAGATATTGAAAAACTATTAGAGGTGTCTGGCATATTGAGTCAGTTGAGCTATATGGAGGACACGTTAATGAATTCAGTCTCAATGATGATTTCGGGATCTTTTCCAAAAGTGCCAGATGAATTTTGGTCCGAGTTCAATCAATTGATTGGGAAAAAGGAGATGGATGAACTGGTTGCTCGGGTTATTCCTGTTTATGACAAGCATATGTCTCATGAAACTGTGAAAAAGCTTATTCAAATGTTTGAGACGCCCTTTTGGGAAGAGTGGAAAAATAAGATGCCGTTAATCAGTCGCGAGGCGGGAGTGGTCGGTAGTCAATGGGGTAAGGAAATTACTGAATCACCAGCTTTTAATGAAAAACTGGACGGATTAGTAAAAAAATATGAGTTGGTAAAATTAAACAAGAAGGAATAAAAAACGGAGGCAGACAAAGTCTACCTCCGTTCTTTAGGCGTTTACTTAATTTTCCTTTGGGCTAGTGAACCCAACTTTCTCGGATGTATTTAACGACATCCCAGATTTCTTTATCTTTTAAGGTCTTTCCGTGGGCAGCCATTCCTGTTCCTGGAGACCCATTTTTTACAATCCAGAACATTTGACCTGCAGAAACATCTTTCATCGTTTCCGCGCAGGCAAAGTTGCGAGGATTGGGTTTCAAGGCTTTGCCAAGTTTACCCATACCATCTCCCTTATCTCCATGACACATTTTGCAGGCGAGAGGTTTTGCGCTTTTGTTGTAAAGCTTTTTCCCGTTCGCTAAGTTAGCCTTGGCTGTCATGTCCTTCGAAGCCATGTTGGAAGGAGCCGCCTTGGTTTTCCTGGGCTGCGGACAGGCTGCCCAGGAAGACGCTGCAAAGGCTAGAGAGATGATTGCTGTTGTTAGTATGATTCCATAACGTTTCATGATGATTCTCCTCTATATATGTCTAGTTATTTAAGAGCCAATTCGAAAGTTGAGTTTGCTTTTCCACCATCCGCAACCGTAATTTCCTGAGTTACTTGTCCAACATAAGGGTGCCATGCAGTGACTTTATACTTTCCAGCAGGAACATCTTGAATGGTAAAAGTTCCATCTTCTTTGCTGATACTGTAATAAGGATTCCAAACGATTCTTGCATCTGCTTCCATATAGTTATGTTGATCGCATTGCAGGAAGAAGTGTGAATCCTTTTTGGGTTTGAATCTTTTTAAAGACTTGGTTACATCTGCAACAGAACCTTTAGAAGGCAATGGCTTATTGAACAAGGTTTTCCTGTTGGCTCCTTTTACAGAATAGCCATGAGGATTGTGCAGAATATTGTCGTCCAGATTTGTAACTGAGACTAATTTGTCTTTTACTCCTTTTGGAGTTTTACGAATTACAGTAATTTTAGGAAAAATGTCGCATTGGTTGAAATCAAAGTTTATTGTTTCGGTTGCCCAGGCTTTGCCTTTACTGATGTTCTCTATCAGGATCACCGCATTTTGCAGTTTTCCGTCCTTTACCTGAACTTTTTGCCGAGGTCGAATTCCACCCTCTTTGGTGTCAGGATGAGTGGCACAAAATTCGCCATTTTTTCCCTTATTTAAGTCCTCCATGATAGGAGGAGGAACTGTTCCCTTGAATAGAACACTGCCAGAAATGCTTGCACCGTTTGTGATTTGCATCTCCTCATATTTGGCTTTCTTAGCAAATGCAGTGGTTGTTACTGTCAAGGCGATTACACTGGTTAGAACTGCTAATTTTAGATGTTTCATGATCTTCCCCTTTTTTTTAAGGTTTGAACGAGACCGGGAAAGGAGGCCTATCCCGGTCCCGAATGCGGCCTACGGGGAAGGCGTTTCGTTCGGCCGCTGCTTGTGTTTTCTTGAGGTTAAACAGACGTGCCTTCCTTCCGTATCCTTAACCTTTAAATAGCAAAGGCTGTGCCATGAAAGAAAAACGCACGATAAAATCGAATAAGGCCTTTATTATTAAAGGGAAAAGAATTCATAACCAAAATTGGAAAAGTGCGGGGGAGGTGAATTGTCCTATATTGGGACGCTATATTCCCAGAATGGGATCGAAATGAGTGCCGAAATGGGATTAGTTGATTTTATACTTTTTTAGCATTCGGTAGAAGGTACTGCGGCTGATGCTAAGTGCTTTTGCAGCTTTTGGAATATTCCCTTCAGTTTTTTGAAGGGCTTGTTCAAGAGTCTTTTTTACCACATCGTGAAACGGGGTAATGGAGTTGGTAGGGGTGTCATTTGTTTCTTCAGCGACAACAATTTTTTCATCGTCCTCAACCTCATCCTCTAAAATATCTTCAGGCAAGCAATCGATATCAATGGAATCGTAGGAAGTGGTGATCATTGCCCGGTAAATGGTGTTTTCCAGTTGACGGATATTGCCGGGCCAGGAGTAGTCTTGCAAACACTGCATAGCCTCATCGCTAATAGAAATGATTTGCTTGGACAGTTCATTTTCATATTTATTTAGGAAATGGTTGCAAAGCAGGGGAATGTCTTCTTTTCGTTCTCGCAATGGCGGTACTTCAATGGGGAAAACAGCGAGACGATAATAGAGATCTTCGCGAAACAAATTCTCTTTTATTAATGAGGCGATATTCTTGTTGGTAGCGGCGACCACTCGAGTATGAACTTCAATTTTACGAGTGTCACCGACCCGCTCAAAACTTCTCTCTTGTAAAAAACGTAATAATTTGGCTTGTGTGGCGAGGCTCATTTCAGCAACTTCATCCAGGAACAGCGTTCCACCATCTGCTAGTTCCAGTTTTCCTGGGCGAGATTCGGTTGCCCCGGTGAAAGCGCCTTTTTTATAGCCAAACAATTCGCTTTCCTGAAGCGTTTCGGGGATGGCACCGCAATTAATGTCAATAAAGGGTCCAGAAGAAAAATGACTTCCGCGGTGTACAGCTCTCGCTACCAGCTCCTTCCCCGTGCCTGTTTCTCCAAGAATCAGCACCCCGGCATTGCTCGTTGTTACTTTTTGCACATTACTCATTATTTCGGAAAGAGCCGGGCTTTTCCCGATGATATCGTTATGGCCTTCCAGGTGTTCAACAACGTTTTGCAGATGAAGAACTTTTTGTTTCAGGTGCTTTTGCTCGATCGCTTTTTCAATGCAGGTAAACAGGCGCGGTTCGTCTATCGGTTTTAGGAGATAGTCGTAGGCCCCTAACTTGATCACTTCGACAGCAGTTTCTACTTTGTCGACACTGGTTAGCATGATCACAGGAATCTCGGGATGAAGTTTCTTGATTTTTTTTAATGTTTCAATCCCATCCAGTCCGGGCATCATCACATCGAGAAAAACAAGGGAAGGTTTTTCATCCAGATTTTCCAGGAAAGTCTTCCCGTTATCAAAGTCACGAACGGAATGACCATGATCTTCAAGAAGCGTTTTAACAAGAAGCCTGAGAGGGGCATCGTCATCGACAATAAATATTAGTTCGTTTGCCATTGCACCTTTAATTTTAGAGATGTTCCAAGGAATTAATTGTAGCTCAAACGATTAAAAAAAACAGGAGTTAATATTGGAAATTGCTTTTATAATGAAAAGACCTATAAATAAAAATCGATTAATACTTTGAAGACTATTTCTAAACAAACCCGCGGAATATTTATATCAGGACTGATTCTTTCTTTGATCGGATTCGGTATCTTTTGGGACCGACAGCATCGAGTCTGGTTCGATGAATTGGAACAGGAGGTATTGGAAGACTCTCTTATACTAACGGGTGAGTTAGAAGTTGTTAAAAGAGAATTGCTCGGGGTGATTTCCCTCTATAACTCCTCTGAGTATGTGACTCGTGAGGAATTTGGTGTTTATGTCCGACCTCTACTAGAAAACCATCCTTTTATTCAGGCATTTGAATGGGTTCCTTTAGTGAATCATGCAGAGAAGGAAGGGTTTGAAACTATCACCCGATCTATGGGTTATACAAAGTTCAAAGTTTTTGGGTCTCAACAACCGAAACAGGAATATTTGCCCGTCCATTATGCTGAACCTTTATCTGATAATGAACAAGCATTAGGTTTCGATCTGCAAGGGGACAAACAACTGTTCGAGGTTACTAATAGAGCACGTGATACAGGCAAGCCGATAGCGATATCGAATTTTGGAGATGTCCCTAACGCTCGATCAAAATCCGACCTTATAATTTTTGCGCCTTTCTATGAAGGTGGTAAAAATTTTTCACGTCCCGATGAGAGAAGAGAGTATTTAAAAGGGTTTGTTCTGGGGATATACCGAATTGATGACATGATAAATCAAATGGTCAAACGCTATATTCCTGACGGGATGAGTCTTACCATCTATGAAGATGTGGAATTGAATGATGAGAACTTGTTGTATGGCACCTCTCTTAAAAAACCTGCTATGGAAATAACCAACGTTATAAATGTTTCAAATAAACGCTGGTTTTTAGTTTGGCAGGTGACCGATGAGTTCAATGGAGGACCCAATACTCTCAATGCAATTTTTGTTGGTTTCGGGATTTTGGCCGTTACGTTATTCTTTTCTGTTGTTGTAGAAATGATGGCATCACGCACACGAGTTGTTGAAAAAGAAGTGCAAACACGGACCGAAGAGTTGACCCGCGCAAATCAAAAGTTGGTGGAATTAAATGACTTGAAGAACAAGTTCCTCGGAATGGCTTCTCATGACTTGAGGAATCCCTTGGCATCTATTCGCGGATTTTCAAAATATCTTTTGGAAAAGGGCAAACAGGTAAAAGAAGAAACCCGTGAGGAATTTTTGACAACGATAAAAACAGTCAGCGGAAATATGCTCGAGTTGATAAGTAATCTTTTAGATATTTCAGTGATAGAAAGTGGGCAGTTAAAACTCAAGCCTGAAATTGCATCTATGCAAAAGCTGGTGGAAGAAAAAATTCATTTACAGCAAATACTTGCGGATAAAAAAAATATTTCTCTTCATACAGAATTCGAGGACGTCTCAGAGTTTTCGTTTGACGCTAGCCGTATGGGGCAGGTGGTCGATAATTTGCTCAGTAATGCAGTTAAATATTCTCCTCCCGAGAAAGATGTTTATGTGAGGTTGAACTGTAAGGAGGATAAGGTCAGGTTTAGTGTTCAGGATCAAGGGCCAGGCATAACACATGAGGAAAGAGATAAGCTTTTTCAACACTTTCAAAAGTTAAGTGCAAAACCCACAGGGGGCGAAAGTAGCTCAGGGCTGGGGCTTGCTATCGCCCAGCGTATTGTAGAAGAACATGGCGGAAGCATTGGCGTGGAAAGCCAGCCCGGAGAAGGCGCAAATTTCTTTTTCGAATTGCCGGATGTTCGCAATCCTGTCTAAAATGACCGCTTCCGACCCAAAGCGGTCATTGAATATTTGAAGCTTGCCTGTCTCTCACACCAGTCATATATTCATTCTCCCTTAACCAAAACTGTTATAATTTTGTCAGCTATCCCAATTTGGCGAAATAACCCAATTAGGGGATTGTCTGATATTGATATTAGCCTTATACTTATGCCGCTATACTTTCTCCTTTCCGAAATTCTACCTGCTTTTGCAGGTTAGTTACTTTCTATATAAAGCACCAAAATTCTAGTTTATTTAATCTTATCTTGGGGAGAAAGATTATGCGACGCCTACCTGTAACCATTTCCATATTCACAATTCTATTTTTCATATTCAGTCTGACCGGCAATATTTTAATTGCCGATTCATCCTTTTCTTCTATTGCTTTAGCTGATGATAAAAAAGTGGTGAAGAAAAAAATTAAAAAGAAAGTCACCATAAATAAAACAGATGGGAAAATAACGATCAAGAAAAAAATTAACATCAAAAAGGTCGTTAAGAAAAAGGGTGGTAAAGGAAATAACGGCGTTCCAAAACAAATTCGCAATTTGCAAGCCGGACTCGCCTCACTACAAACCCAAGTAGACACTATTGAATTGACTCCAGGTCCGCAGGGAGAACAAGGTCCCACAGGTGCTGATGGCGCAACTGGCGCAACAGGACCTCAAGGTGAGGAGGGTATACCGGGTTCCAATGGCAGTGATGGTAATGACGGTGCTCAAGGACCTCAAGGTTCCGAAGGTCCGCAAGGTCCTGCCGGTAACGATGGAGCGGACGGAGTTGCAGGAGCCGACGGAGCACCAGGTGCTGTTGGGGCACAAGGTCCTCAAGGAGAACAAGGCTCCCAAGGTGAGCAGGGTGTTCAGGGTGAGGTAGGTCTTCAAGGCCCTCCCGGTGTTGAAGGACCGCAAGGGATTCAAGGTCCGGTAGGAAACGATGGTGAGCAAGGACCACAGGGTATACAAGGTCCCGAAGGTCCAGCAGGTCCAGCAGGTAATGATGGTACGAACGGTGTTGCTGGCACACAAGGTATCAAAGGTGAACAAGGTGATACCGGTGCTACAGGCCCTCAAGGAGAACAGGGTATACAAGGTGAGAAAGGTGATACGGGTTTAGCTGGGGCTAAAGGAGACACCGGTGCACCCGGAACGAATGGCACGAACGGTATTGATGGTGCTCCAGGTTTAGCAGGAGCTGATGGTCAGGATGTTGACCCGACAATCTTAAATACTCTGCAAACTGATGTTGTCGAACTGCAAGATTTTGTGGGAGGTATCCATAGCAGTTCAATTAGTTCTCAGGCTAGTGCCGCACAGAGCACTGCAAATCAAGCAATATCTGATGCTGCTAGTGCACAGGAAACAGCGAATACTGCTCTTGCTGCTTCAGAAGGTATTGACCCGGCAATCTTAAATACTCTGCAAACTGATGTTGTTGAACTGCAAGATTTTGTGGGAGGTATCCATAGCAGTTCGATTAGTTCTCAGGCTAGTGCCGCGCAGAGCACTGCAAATCAAGCAATATCTGATGCTGCTAGTGCACAGGAAACAGCGAATACTGCTCTTGCTGCTTCAGAAGATGATAAAGCAGATGGGGTATATGTGATTAGGTCTTTTTATTATAGTAGGCAAGACCCTGACAATACTCAATTCGCTTCAATAACCTTACGCGGAGTGAATTTAAATGTTGGGTGTGTTCAAAATAATTGTGAAGAATCTACTGTGATCAGCGAGTACTTTGGACAGGACTTATCCCCATATATTAATAATTCATATACAAGGAGTGATTTGTTGGTTCTGCAGGGTGATTTTGGGCTACCAATAGGCACCACAATGATCAAAATAACTAATTCACAAGGAACTTCGTTATACCCGGTAACGGTTCATCAACCTACGGGTCATCAAATAGTGAGAGAAAGTTGGGTATGGCCAAATGGCGGTGCTGGAACTAATAGTGTCATAAATAAAACTATCACCTGCCCATCAGGCAAAGTGGCAACAGGAGGAGGTTTCAGAACGCCATGGAATAATACTATTTATAGAAGTTATCCGGTGTCCAAGGATACGTGGGGGTTTTATTTCTCACATCCTTGGTTTTCTGAAATTGATCAACCTTCTAGAGCTGTGGCGGCGTCTGTTGTTTGTATTAACGAGTTTTGAGTAGCGTAGGTGTCAATCAGAACAAAGCTCCAACACAGCCCATCCCTCAATCAACCTGGGGGGGTGGGCATTTTGTTTCAATGAAAGAGGTCAGTTCTCTACTTGACTATAAGTTGAAATTTATACGAACTTTAATGTCCACTATTGGCCGATAGCGGTCTTTTAGTATTCGTGAATGTTTGACTTATTCTGTTTAGAGGCCTGTTATGATTTTTCCTTTTGGATATTCAACCTGAAAGTCGAGAGTGATTGTTTTTTTCTCCCCTGGGGATAGTTCTAGATTCC
>JAJDAV010000140.1 GCA_029261695.1 Nitrospinaceae bacterium
CCTGATTTTAAGCTCAAGAATATTCGGGGAGGAACCACTCAACTATCTGATTTTAAAGGAAAAGTTGTCCTGATTAATTTTTGGGCTACATGGTGCGCTGCTTGCCTCGAAGAGATGGCCTCCATGCAAAACCTTTATGGAAATTTAAAAAAACAGGATGTTGAAATCATAGCTATTTCGATTGATAGATGGAATGAAGACCGGATCATCGAATATGCAGATAAGAATAAATTGAGCTTCCATATCCTGCGTGACCCAGATCAGGTAGTGAGGAAAAAATATTATGTGATGGGTTTACCGACCAGCTATTTGGTAGATGGCGAGGGAAAGATCAGAGGGTATGCTTCAGGTGCGAGAGCTTGGGATAGTTCTGCTTCTCAAAACGCACTTCTTTCCCTTAAAGGCGCTGGTTCGCTTGCAGAGTTGGTAACTGAAAAGCTTTCTATGCGGGTAGACACCCGTCCACAAAACTGATCATTCATGCCTTTTATCAGGTTTTCGTTCCTCCTTATACTATGCCTCTTTGGAACAACTTTAAATAAGGCTTGGGCTCAATCTGAAGCCGATCAGTTTTTGTTCCTCCTTGATGAATTCTATTATTATCCCCAAAACAGTAAGCTGGTAAAGCTATCCGCCCGAGTTCAATGGGAGCAGTTAGACGTGGCTTCTGGATCCGGTAAATTCCTGCGCAATCCCGATTTTAAATTTACTTGGCAAAAGGTAGGTAGCAGTGAAAGTCGAAAGTTTAAGTTAGTAGGGAACCCGGATCAATATTCAATCGCTCGAAAAATCGAACTGGAAAACCAGATTAGTAATTATGGAGAATTAATCGTTCCTCTAACTTTGAGACAAAAGTTTTCAGGTTACAGTGGACAGCTCGAAAAGGTAATAGGGGATAAACTTCGTCTCTATTATCAGTCCAATTCATCCGCGGAAAATATAGAAAAGTACAGTCTGTTGGTTGATAGGAAGAAATTGAAAATAGACAAAATACGGTTTACGCAACACACCTCCCCCCGAAAGGTCAATGGAACTTTCCGTTATGAAAAACTGGGTGATAAATGGGTCATCGCGGAAAGTCATTCCAGTTTTAAGATGGGCGGGCTGAATTATCGGGAGGTCTCGTTGTACCGTTATAAAAAAATTGATGATATTTGGCTGGTTCACCGAATTGATCAAACCTTGAAGCAGGATAATCAAATCTTTCAGTCTCACCGTTTTAAAATCCTCGATGTTCACCTTTCCCATTCGGGGGAGTGAACCCTTCATTATCTTTGTTTTCTGCTAAACTATAGACTCAATTATATTGAGTCCTGCCCGCAATTCCTTTATAATTAATTAGTTATGTTTAATGGAGGTGGTTGAATGTCGGGTTTAAAAAGTTCGTGGGAATTGAGTCTGGAGAGATCAGATGATCTGGTTCCAGAGCTTAAGACCAAGAAAAAGCTCACTAAAAAGCAAAAAGAGCAAATCGCTGAAATCAGAAAAGATTATGCAGCGCAGGTTGCTGATCGTGATGTGACCACACAGGATAAAATCCGCAAACTATCAGATCGCGTTCCCCCAGAAGAAATTGAGGATGCCCGGCAAAAACTGGAATCTCAATTTAGGGATGATAAAAAAGCCCTTGATGAAAAAATGGAAAGCGAAATTGAAGTGGTTAGGAACCCAAAGGGTTGATAAAATTTTTATTCTATTTCTGTACTCCTAATATAAATACTAATCCCACCCAAAGTTTAAATACCTTAAAAATATTGCGAGCGCTTGCATGAAAAGAGCCATAAAAGAAATAATTGAGTGTGCCTTGAGTAAGGCAAAAGAGGCTGGCGAGTTGGAACTTGCTCAAGCCCCAGAAGTGATTGTGGAAAAACCCAGGGATGAAAAAATGGGTGATTTCGCAACTAATGTCGCTATGACTATGGCACGAAGTGAACGTAAAAACCCAAAAGTAATAGCAGAAATTATTAGTCGTCATATTGAAAGCGGTTTAAATGGATTGGATTCTGTTGAAATTGCCGGACCTGGATTTCTAAACCTGAAAATGTCGTCTAACTTTTTCCTCGGTAGATTGAAGGATGCGGTTAAGCAGCAAAACGATTTTGGGGAATCCAATGTGGGGCAAGGTATAAAGATATTGATTGAGTTTGTCAGTGCGAATCCTACGGGACCTTTGCATATTGGTCATGGCAGAGGAGCGGCTGTTGGAGATGCGTTGGCGCGGATCCTTAAAAAGGCTGGCTATGATCTAAGTACTGAATACTACGTCAATGATGTGGGAAATCAGATGAATATTCTGGGGCGTTCGACATGGTTGCGTTATTTGGAATTATTGGGGAAAGATTTAGAATTTCCCGATGACCATTATCGCGGTGAATATATAAAAGACATTGCTCAGCAGGCTATTGATCATTCCGGTAAAGAGTACTTTGATAAGCCGGAGGAGGAGTGTGTCCCATTCTTTAAGGAACTTGCTAAGAATAATATTTTAGAAGGAATAAAAAAAGATCTGACTGATTTTCGTGTGACCTTTGACAATTGGTTTAGCGAGCAATCTTTATATAAAGATAACTCGGTAGAGGGTGCTATTGAATGGTTGCGAGATAAGGGGCATGTTTATGATAAGGATGGGGCTGTGTGGTTGAAATCCTCTGCCTTTGAGGATGATAAAGATCGCGTGATTGTCAAGCAAACCGGAGAAAAGACTTATTTTTGCTCGGACATTGCTTACCACCAAAATAAAATTAGACGAGGATATAAAAAATTAATCAATTTGATGGGTGCAGATCACCACGGTTACGTTCCACGAATGGAAGCTGTGCTGCAGGCAATGGGATACGATAAAAATATTTTTAAGATATTGTTGATTCAGTTTGTCAGTTTGTTGCGAGGCGGTGAAAAAGTATCAATGTCTACTCGCTCTGGGGAATTTGAAACACTGTCGGATGTAGTAGGGGAGGTTGGTGTTGATGCTGCCCGTTATTATTTTCTTATGCGAAGTTCGGATGCGCATTTGGATTTTGACCTGGAATTGGCCAAGCAGGAAACACCGGAGAACCCAGTTTTCTATATTCAATACGCGCATGCGAGAATTTGCAGTATTTTTAGAGGGGCAGAGGAAAAGGGAATAAGCTTTCCTGATAATGACAGCATCGATCTTTCTCCATTGGTAGAGGAAGAAGAGCTTTCGATCATTAAAGCTGTTTTGGCATTTCCAGAGGTTGTTGAAAAAAGTGCTTTGGCTTTGGAAGTACACCGGATTTCGCATTATCTGCTAGACCTGGTATCACGCTTTCATGGTTACTACAGCCGCCATCGAGTAATATCCGATGATGTTCCTTTGACGCTGGCCCGCCTGTATTTGCTGGACGGACTAAGAATAACTATTAGAAATGGATTTGACTTGATGGGGATTTCGGTTCCCGAAAAGATGTAAGGCTGATTCAATCACATAATATGCGACTTATCTATCTTGCGATTATTGTCTTGGTTACTACGTCCTTAATTTATTATAAGGATGGCTTGCTACCTGGGTTTTTCCAGGGATGGGAGAAAACTTCAGTAGTCAAAAAAGTAAGTGCAGTGAAACCCAAATCCCTCATCAATAAGGCTGAGGCTTTGAAACCTGTTTCACACAAGTTTACTTTCTTTGAGACCTTGGAGGATAAAACCATGACCAAATATGTTGGTTTGCATGGTGAAATTCTTCCAGTTTCATTGCCATCTTCTGCCAAACCTTCCAAACCCCTTTTAAAGCCAGCCGTGAAACCTGCTAAGCCTGAGTCTAAGGTCCAGGTTGCAAAATTAATTCAGGAGGAAAAGAAACCCCCAACAACCACTTCATATAGGTTTGCTGTTCAGGTTAGTTCTTTTAGGAATGAAAAAATGGCGGGTGCTTTGAAAATAAAATTACAAAAGAAAGGCTTTGATGCTTTTCTTATGGAAACAGAATTACCCAATCATGGCGGTAAATGGTTCCGGGTTTTTTTAGGACATTTTAGCGATGAAGGTATGGCAAAAAAAGCTGCAGACCAAGCCAGGCTGGAGCATAAACTAAATGCGGTTGTTGTAAGAAATACTCTTGGCCAGTGATGACTGTCCTATTTTCCTGAGCAAATATGGTCTTCGTCGCAAAAGGCCTGTAATTCTTCCACAGGGTCATCAATTCTTACGCCACCATAAAACTTTTCTTTACTGTCAAACCATGTATTGAATCTATAGCCTTCAATATCGTCATGGTACAGCTTTCTTCTTTCATCCGCACCGTTGAATTCAAAATCAATTGTTGTATCACCTGATTCTTTGATGGTGATCGTTCCTTTTTGTTCCGGTATATAAGTATGCCAGGCAACAACCTCATAGGTTCCCGGAGGAATATTCTCAATGGAAAAATTACCATTAGAGTCGGTTACCGCATAATAAGGGTTCTCTACAAGGTAGCCATGCGTTTGCAGGAAAGGGTGAAGATTACATTTGATGATGAACTCATCTGCGTCTTCCCGAACGAATGCTGCTCTTACCTGGCTTGACTTCGGTATAACGGGGCGGTTGGAGGTTTGGTCGGAGTATATATTGCGAACCTCATATGTTGCTATCTCATGTTGAATGGGGTCGGTGTTTTCAATGAGAATATTTTCGCTGTTCTTAATTCCAATGATGTAGTTGTTGGCGCGACAACGATCAATTTCGAAAGTTTGCATCTTTTGTGGAAATGGTTTTCCCTTTTTAATATTTGTCAGGGACACGATTGTGTCTTTTAAACCACGATTTTGGGAAACTGTGAAATCGAATAATAGTCGATGGCCTTTCCCATCTGAAATACGTGCACAAAATTCAATATTCGGGGCATGCACGAGATGAAAAGAGCGTGCTTTAGGAATTGGCCCTGCAAGGGTGACACGACCTTTTAGTTTTCCTCCATTATCAACAGAAATGACTTTGTATTCTGGAGTAATTTGATCGAATAATTTTTTAGCCAACTTATTGTTTCTTTTGTATAGGGTATTTACTTTTTCCTGGGCCTTTTTTCTATCGCCTCGACGGTTGTATAATATTCCAAGATCGTATTCCGCTCTAACCATTCTTCGGTCAAGGGCCAATGCTTTTTCCAATTCTGTTATGGCCTCATCGATTAAGTCCAGCCGAGCAAAAGAAACCCCTCGATTATAACGAAGGCCGGAAGAGTCATAGCCCAGTTGTAATGCCTTGTCGAAAGAAAACAAAGCCTCTTTGAACATTCCCGTCTGGCTTAAAGCGACTCCTAGATTGGCATGAACCAAACCTTTTTTGGGTGCAAGTTTGGCGGCTTTTATGAACTCATTGATAGCATCTTTCCAAAGTCGTTGTTGGCTGAGCTTGACTGCATTTTTATAATGTAGATCAGCCTTAGCCGAGGGTGTAGAAGCCTCTGCACAGTAAATAAACAGGAAAAAAAACAGGGAGATTGAGGATATATAGCGCATAAGATAATTATCGATTAAATAAGTTTAGGCCTGATTAAATGTCTTTTAAAGTTGGATTTTGCAATGTATCAATACCTTGTTAAAGTGTCAACTGATGCATGCTTGGTCAGAAATGTTTTTTAATCTAAACCGCTCTATAGATACCTTGCACATAGAAAAAATTCCATCCATTTGCAGATCATGGTTCTCATACCTCCAGGGAGATGTATTTGAAGATTGAAGAGTTAATGAGCTCGTTTTTCCCTCATGCGGCTATTAGGGGGGGCATTTTTCAAACCATAGTGGGGTCGCAGTTCCCTGGAAAACCAGCAGTTTTTCCAGAGTTGATACCTCATACCCTGGATCTGGGCATAGATGCGAAATCCATTATTTTTGAAATTAAAGCCAAAGACAAGGGGAAGCCGGTGATCTTGTTGGCTCATGGAATGGGGGGGTGTTCTGGATCGGGGTATATAAAAAGAATTGCTGCAAAGCTCTGGTCTCAGGGATATGGGGTATTTCTGATAAATCACCGTGGCAGCGGTGCGGGGATGGGTCTTAGCTCGACCTTATGGAATGGTGGATCGAGTGAGGATTTGCGTATGATGGTGGATTATATATTAGAAAGACATTTGCACCTTATAGCTGTGGGCTTTTCTCTGAGCGGTAATATCTTGCTTAAGTATCTTGGGGAGGGTCGCTCCATCCCAAATGGATTGCTAGGGGCATTGGCAGTGAACCCACCTATAGATCTGCGTGTTGCCAGTCATATCCTTTCCACGCATCGTTCTTGTTGGTTGTTCAATCGTTATTATATGAGGCTGATTGGCAATCAAGTGCGGGCACTGATAAAAAATTTTCCGGATGCGTTAGATCCTCGCGGTAACCTGAGTACGATTTGGAATTTTGATGTCAATTATACGGCCCCAGTAGGGGGATATAGAGATGTGGATGATTATTACGACCAGTGTAGTGGAAAAAACTACTTAAAGAACATTGAAACGCCTACCTCAATTTTATGCGCACAAGATGATCCCTTCGTTCCGCCAGAAGTTTTTAGAAACCAGTCCAGTAATGTAGATATCTATCAACCTGCGGGGGGTGGCCATATGGGATATATTTCACGGCAACCAACTTCGCATGGGGACCGCCGTTGGATGGATTATGTAGTCTTGGAGTGGATTCAGAAAATGTGCAAGAGGGAAAATTCTAAATGAACTTTGAGCAAATTCTACTTTTATTGAAATTTCGCTGGGCAGCTATAAAAAATGGAAGCCTGGATGGCAAAAAACGTTGGCGATGGATCGGAGCCATTATTTTGGCGGGTCTTTTCGTATGGGGAGATTATTGGTTTTTCTTTAGAATCATTCGCTACTTAAATGATCTTCCCTTTAAGGTAGGTGAGGAGCTAATCGTTCAACTCATCAATCTGGTTTTTATCACCTTGTTTTTCATGGTTATGTTTTCAAGTCTTATTGTTTCGCTTTCCGTTTACTATTTGTCGCGCGATCTCGATTTACTTCATTCTATGCCTGTTCCCACAAAATCTTTGGCCACAGTTCGCTTTGGCCAATGCCTAATTCACAGTTCTTGGATGGTGTTGCTGTTTTCTTTCCCTATGTTTGCTGCGTATGGAAATTTTTTTCAAGTCACATGGAGTTTTTACGCCTATTTTATTTTTAATATGCTTCCCTTTATAGTCATTCCCTGTTTGATTGGGGTATTGGGGATTATGTGTTTGATGAAATATTTTCCTACGCATAAAATTCATCAGGTTTTATCCCTTTTGGGGCTGCTGTTTCTGGTCGGAACCATTGTGTATTTAAGGTTTTTGTCACAGGACAAGTTTTTTGGTCAGGATGTATCCGATGAAATGATTATTGCATTTGTAGAAACTTTGAAGGCGCCTGATTACGCTTTTTTGCCAAGCAGTTGGGTCACTCAGTCTATAACGGGTTGGGTTGCTGGTAAAAGGGAGATTCCCTGGCTAATTTGGTCCACCGCGTTGACATTGTTTTTTCTGTTTATCAATGTCAGCTCACGTATTTATTTTTC